>CAZQRX010000046.1:0-19987 GCA_964595845.1 uncultured Occallatibacter sp.
CGGTGATCAGCTCCTGCGAGGATTGCTGCCTGATCTGGATGGATCGCGGCGTGCTAATGCGCATCGTTCACACGCCGGATGCCCCCCAACAGCCCGAGCCTTCATTCTCAGAGGATTTCGATTCGCAACCTGAACAGGATTGGAATCCCCTGGTAAGAAGAACCGCCGCCGACGTGATCGTCGATGGCGTCATCGACTCGTTCTTCAAATGAGAATGCCCTTGAAGAAAGGCCCGAAATGGATTCCAGTTTGTCTGTTGACAGCGCATCGATCATTCCCAGCGAACTCACAGGCCCCCTGCCACGCAGATTGCAGACAACAGGATCTGGTATCTATTCACTGATAGTATCTACGGTCGTTCTGGCCTTTACCGTCCTCATGGCTCTTTGGGGCGCTAAGAATACCGTGCAACAAATAGAGCACCGGGCGGCAATCCGCAGGGATGGCGTCGAAACTGTCGGTGAGGTCACGAGAATATGGAAGGGAAGACATGCGTCAACCATTGATTACACGTTCACCATGAACGGAACACTCTTTACAGGCAAGGCTGAACTGCCTTGGCAACTGCAAAACGATGTCGAGCGATCCAACTCTCTTAACATCCGGTATACTCCGATGCATCCAGAGATAAACCACCCGGCTGCCTGGGAGTGGTCTTTCATTCGGTGGCTTCCTCTGAGCACGGATTTGATTCACGTACCCGACTTCAGCGCGGAATTTGGATGGCTCTTTGGATCGCTCATGTGGGGGAGCATTGGCCTTGTTTACCTCATTGCGCTAGGTAGGGAACGAACGTTGGTAGCAGAAGGTGTGCCTGCGACCGCGGTGGTAACGAAGTGTTCCCCACCAAAGGGAAGGAGCGGGATTGTGATCAAGTATGAATTTCGCACGCTGGATGGCAGAGTGATCAACGGGAGGAGCGGTGGGTACGATAGACTCCGGGAAATCGGAGCGAATATCTGTATTCTCTATCTGCCACAGAATCCAAAGCGCAATCAGACATACCCGTCGCGCAACTTCCGCGTAGCTCAATGAACTTTCATCGATAGAAATGCGATGTTCACCTCCCAATAGACCGGCTTCCGCCCCGCGCCTACTCCACCCCCAGCACCTTCACAATCACACGCTTGCGGCGCTGCCCGTCGAATTCGGCATAGAAGATGCGCTGCCAGGTGCCCAGGTCCAACTTGCCATTGGTCACCGGCAGAGTGGTCTCGTGATGCAGCAGCAGCGACTTCAGATGCGCATCCCCGTTGTCCTCGCCCGTTTGATGGTGCATGTAATCGGGGCGCGTCGGGGCCAGCTCCTCCAGCCACTTGCCGATATCCTCAATCAGCCCGCTCTCCAGGTCGTTCACATAGACCGCCGCCGTGATGTGCATCGGCGAAACGAAGCAGAGACCGTCCTTCACGCCGCTGCGCCGCACAATCTGCTCCACCTGGTCGGTGATATGCACCATCTCCCGCCGCTTCCTGGTTTCCATGACCAGGTATTCCGTGTGACTCTTCATCTCCACCTCCTGCATATGTGTCTCTCACCCATTATCCTAAGGCCAGCCGTGACCTCGACCCGACTCACTCCCGCCCAGCGCCTGCGCCGCATGCACGATCAGCTCAGCGCAGCCTACGGCCCCCAGCACTGGTGGCCCGCCGAGACTTCATTTGAAATGATCCTCGGCGCTTACCTAACACAGAACACTGCCTGGAAGGCCGTCGAGCGTTCTCTGGCCAATCTGCGCGCGGCCGGCGCCCTGACGCTGGACGGCCTGCGCTCTATCCCTCTGAATGAGTTGCAGCGCCTGATCCAACCCTCCGGTTTTCCCGCCCGCAAGGCGCCCGCGCTCAAGGCATTTGTCGCCCTGCTCGACGGCGAATTCGGCGGATCGCTGGAAAACCTTGCCGCAAGCCCCACGGACGCTCTGCGCCGCCGTCTGCTCTCTCTGCCTGGCGTGGGGCCGGAGACCGCCGATGCAATCCTGCTCTACGCCCTCGGCCATCCCGTTCCTGTCGCCGACGAGTACCTGCGCCGCATTGCCGAGCGCCACCGGCTTCTGACGCCTCCGCCCGGCCGAGATCGCAAAGGTTATGACGCCCTGGCCGATCTCACACGCCAGGCCTTCGCCTCCGACGCTGCGAAGAACCAGGCGCGGCTCTTCAATGAGTTTCATGCTCTCACGGTCGCGGTGGGCAAGGCTCATTGCCGCCGGAGCGCACTCTGCGCTGGTTGCCCGCTGGCCGGAGATCTGCCCGCAGGCGGCCTGCCGCGTTACGATTAATTAACATGATGTTGGAGGGAAGCGAATCAATGGGACTATCCGGCTCTACCATGCAGCTCACCCGGGCCGCCGACTATGGGGTGCGCGTGATGATCCATCTGGCCACGCTGCCCGCCCACCAGCGCGCGCGCCTGCCCGCGCTGGCCCGCGCCACGGGTGCGCCGGAGAGCTTTCTTTCCAAGGTTCTGCAAGCCTTGTGCCGCGCCGGATTTCTTGCTTCCCGCCGCGGCCAGTCGGGAGGCTTTGAGATGCTTCCCGCCGGCCGCAAGGCGTCGGTTCGCACGGTGATCGAGGCGATTGAAGGTCCCATCTGCCTGAACCTCTGCCTCGTCCACGGAGCTTCCTGCGGCCGCAAGTCAACCTGCCCTGCGCACCCGATCTGGGTGAGAGCTCAGGAGGCAATGCTGGGGGTGCTGAACACGGCCACCGTTGCCGATCTGGCTATGGAAGCGGTTGCTCCACGGGCGCAGGTCACCGCCGTAAGTTCCGAACCTGCCTGAGATGCTATTGCCGCTGCTCACCCCAGCAACTGCTTCCCCACCTTGATGTACAGCTCGACCGCCTCCAGCAGCTCTTTCTTCGCCAGCTTCTCAAAGGGCGTGTGAGCCACGTGAATCGATCCCGGCCCCAGCAGCAGCGGTTCGCCCCAATTCGAGAGCTGCGGAATGTCGGTGGAGAACTTGGCGATCATGGTGGGCAGCCCCTCGACGGCGCGCAGGCGAACGAAGGGTGTGTCGAGCGTGAACTCCACTTCGGCCAGATCGCCGGCGAGTGCGGTCAATTGAGCGCGCACCGGGCCGGAGTCGGTCACCGTGCGCACCAGCACCTGCGCCTCGGCCTTATCGGCGATGACGTTGGGGGCGTGGCCGCCATGAATCTGGCCGATGTTGAGCGTGCTGGGGCCAATGCCCTCCAGCTCCGCGAGCGGCATCGCCAGCACCTTCGCCAGCACTTCAACTAGCTTGTGAACGGCGCTTTCGCCCAGCTCGGGATAAGCCGAGTGGGCCATCTTGCCGGTGGATTTGAATGCCGCGCGCAAAGCCCCCTTCGAGGCCAGCGCGAGGCGGTTGTCGGTCGGCTCGCCGTTGATGAGGAAGCGGCTACCCTTGGGCGTCAGATTGGCGGCGATGGCGCCGGCCGAATCGCGCTCCTCGCCCGCGACAAACAGCAACCCAATCCGAAATCCTGCCGCCCGGAGCGCCTCGGCGGCGGCCACCTGTGCGGCCAGAATGCCCTTGGCGTCGCAAACGCCTCGTCCGTACAGGAATCCCTTATCCTCGCTGAAGGGAATGTAGGGCGGCACGGTGTCCATGTGCGTGGAAAAAACCAGGTCCGGGGTCCCCACGGATTCGGGGTCCCCGGCGAGCGATCTTTGCTCGTTGGGGTGAACAGACAGGTCTCCGTCCGTGGGGTGGAGGTCAGGCGTCTCGCCAGCCATGCTCGCATAGACGTTCCAGCGCGGCCCCCCGTCAGGGTTCTCCTTCGGCTGGTCGACAGGTGTCTTTTCCACGGCCCAGCCGCGCGCACCCAGGAAATCCGCCAGAAAATCGCCCACTGCCCCCTCGTGGTAGGTGGTGGACTCGATCTCGCACAATTGACGAGTAAAGAGGATGGGATCAAGTTCATTTACGGCGGGGGAATGCGGCGGGAGATCATTCATCATACTGCCAGAATACCTTAATCTGTGCTTGATCCATTCGTTTACGTCGGAGCTGGGCCTCAGCGGCGGCGGGCCGCGATGTCAAAATTTGGGACACTCCGCGGGAACGTCCCCGGTATAAAGAAATCTTTATGGCATGCGCGTAGAATGAAGTGTGGAATGACATCGACCGCACCTGTCACCGAACCGTTTCAATGGCCGCTCCTTCTTCGCGCCAATCACTTATTTAACTGTCAACGCGAGCCGCTGCACGCGGCGCTCGGTTGTTGGCTGAAGGAGTACATATCATGACTCCCGTCAGCGATTTCGCCCTCGATACTCTGCACGATACGGCCACAGAGATTTTTACCGGCGCTATCAAGGCCTGCAGTATTATTTCGGCCTTCGACCGCCGCCTCCGTTTTGAGGGCGACACGATGCATCGCCTCCTGCCCGACGGCAGCGGGCCGGATTCGATCTGCCTCTCCAACTACAAGAAGATTATGGTCATCTCGCTGGGCAAGGCAGCCGGCCCCATGCTTGATGTGTTGCTGAATCGCATGAGCCGCCGCAAGGGTCTGCGTGGCATCTGCTGCTCCAATCAGCTTCCCAGGAGCCGAGATTGGCGCTTTCGCTACTTCGAAGGCGGCCATCCTACGCCCAACGAAAACTCCTTCGCCGCGGCTCGCGCCGCGCTGGCCATGCTGCGAAAGGCCCGCAAAGACACGCTCGTCTTCTTCCTCATCTCCGGGGGCGGCTCAGCTCTCTTCGATCTGCCGCTTGACCCTCGCATCTCGCTTGACGACACCATAGTCTTCCATCAGTTGCTGCTTGCCTCGGGCGCGCCCATCAACGAAATCAACACCCTGCGCAAGCATTTCTCCGCCGTCAAGGGCGGGCGGCTGGCCATTGCCGCGCCGGAGGCGGCCAAGATCAGCCTGCTGCTGCCCGACGTGCCCCTGCGCTCGCTCGACGCGCTCTCCTCCGGTCCCACTTCGCCCGATCACTCCACCGTCGCCGAGGTGCGCGCCTTGCTGGAGAAGTACGATCTGGCGCCCAAACTTCCGCCTTCCATCCGCACATTCTTCGAGCGCGTAGACCTGCCCGAATCGCCCGGCAACAAGCGCTGGCGTCCGCCTTTCTTCGCCAAGCTGCCCAAACTGGGAGCCATGCCTGCGCGCCGCATTACCACCGCTGCCTCGATGAGCGGAGAGGATGCTCCCTTCCGCGATTCGGTCTTCGAAATTCTCCTCTCCAGCCTCGATCTGGCGGAGAACGCCCGCCTGCTGGCGGAGAAGGCTGGCTTCCACGCTGTAGTCGACAATACCTGCGACGACTGGGACTACGCCGATGCTGCCCGTTACCTGCTGGAACGCTTCCACGAACTGCGCGCCATCCATCCGAAGCTCTGCCTGATTTCGGTCGGCGAGGTCACGGTTACCCTCGACCGCGCTCCCGGCTCCGGCGGCCGCAACCAGCAGTTTGTCATGGAGTGCGCGCTGGAGTTGGAGAGCTATCCGGGCGAAAGGCTGACCGTGCTCAGTGCCGGTTCCGATGGCATTGACGGCAACACCCGGTCTGCCGGCGCCGTCGCCGATCCCACCACCGTCGCCCGCGCCCACTCCTTCGGATTCCACCTGAAGTCCTCGCTGGCCGCCTTCGACGCCTGTCCCATGTTCACCGCCCTGGGAGACGCCGTAGTCACCGGCCCCACCGGCCAAAACCTGCGCGACCTGCGCCTGCTGATCGCCGATAACGAATAGTACGGCTCGCGCCCATGCAAATTCCTCGGGGTTTCTGTTGTTTTGGAAGCCAATTGCCGTGCGCTCCGTAACTACCTGACCTTATCTCTTTCATGTATACTGGCACGCGAGAGGCGGCTGCGCGGCGCTGCGTCACTGTGGCCCTGAACAAGAGGAACGCGATACATGAATTCTGAAACTCAAAAACTGACGTTTTTCGAGAAGACCGGCTATGCCTTCGGCGACGCGGCCTCCAATCTGTTTTGGATGACCTTCATTTATTTTCAGAGCAAGTTTTATACCGACGTATTCTTCTATACTCCCGATGCCGCGCTGGAGCGTTCATTGCTGCAAAAGCTCGCGGCCCTTCTGCTGCTTACGCGGTTTCTTGACATGGCATTTGACTTGTCCATGGGCGTGCTGGGCGACAGAACCAAAACGCGATGGGGAAAATTCCGTCCCTACCTGCTATGGTTTGCGGTTCCCTTTGGCATCATCAGCGTGCTGACGTTCACCACGCCCTCCTTCAGTCCGAACGGAAAGCTGATCTATGCCTACATCACCTTGTGCCTGATGATGATGGTCTATTCCGCAATCAACATTCCTTATTCAGCTTTAATGGGCGTGATCTCTCCCGATTCGCAGGAACGCACCAGCGTCTCCTCGTACCGATTTGCATTTGCTTTTGGGGCCGGTCTGGTGGTTCAGTATTTGACGCTCTACCTGGTGGATTACTTCGGAAGAGTAAAGCCGGAGATGGGCGGGGTGCTATTAGCTGCGGCCAAAGCACATGGCTACCAACTGACGATGGGCATCTATGCCATTGCGGCTACTACGCTGTTTTTCCTCACCTTCGCGCTCACGCGCGAGCGGGTGCAGTCCTTCCATGAGAAGAGCACGCTACGTCAGGATCTGAAGGATCTCGTCACTAACGTGCCGTGGCTCATCCTTTTTGGAATGGGAACACTGACTGTTTGCGCGGTTGCCATCCGTAGCGGCGCCATCCTCTATTATTTCCAATACTACGTGGGCAATGAGAAACTGGCCGCATCATTTATGGTTGCGGGCACGCTGATGTCGCTGTTGGGGACGATCGCGATTCAACACATCACGCGATTTGCCGGAAGGAAGGCCACTTACATTGGTCTTGCAGTTTTGGGTGCGCTCTTTCTGGCTGTATCTTACTGGGTAAGGCCGGAGCAAGTGGCGCTGATGTTTGTTTTTCAAGTGCTTTACAGCGCGGTTACAGGACCTACCTCCGCGGTGCTGTGGGCAATGTTCGCTGACTCAGCCGACTACTCCGAGTGGCGTACCGGCCGTAGGGCTACCGGTCTGGTCTTCTCGGCGGCGGGCATGTCCAATAAACTCGGCTGGGCCATCGGCGGGCCGGTGACGGTCTGGATGCTCGCTCAATTTGGGTATCAGGCCAGTGTCGCGCAAACGCCTCATGCTTTGCATGGCATTCTGCTCCTGTTTACTTTCATTCCCGCTGTCGCCTTCCTGCTAACTGGCATTGGCCTGCTCTTCTATCCGCTCAACGAAGACCGGATGAAGAAACTGCAAGGCGAGTTACAGGCGAGGCAGGCTGGCGGTGCGGAAGTTACTGCCTGAGTGAAAGGCGTACGAAAAAGGGAATGAGTTAACGATGCAATACGGTTACTTTGACGACGCGAACAAGGAATATGTAATTACCCGTCCCGATACGCCCCGGTCGTGGAGCAACTATCTTGGCTCGACGGAATATGGCGCTATCATCACCAATAATTCCGGTGGATATAGTTATTATAAATCGGCGGCGATGGGGCGTTTCATGCGGCTGCGCTTCAACGCCATTCCGATGGACCAACCGGGCCGTACCATCTATCTGCATGACCACGAGAGCAAGGACTATTGGTCGGCGTCGTGGCAGCCGGTCGGCAAGCCGCTCGATAAGTACAAATCGGAGTGCCGCCACGGCAGCGCCTATACAGTTATTTCATCTGAGTATGCCGGCATACGATCCGAAACCACTTATTTTGTTCCGCTGGGAAAGATCTTTGAGTGCTGGCATGTGAAGCTCACTAACTTAGGCGTAAAGCCGCGTGAGTTAAGCGCCTTCACTTATGTGGAGTATGCTGGGAACTGGGACGCGTGGAACGATCTGATCAACCTGCAATACACGCAGCATACTGTAAAAATGGAGGTCGAGGATAACATCGTCGACCACGGGACAAACGTCAACATTCCGCCCATGCCGGATAACTTCGCGGAGAAGGACCAGGGGAGGCATACCTTTCAGGCATTGGTGGGCGCCGAAGTGGTTGGTTATGATACGGACCGCTCTGCCTTTATCGGGAGTTATCGCGGTTATCATAATCCCGCGGTTGTCGAGCAGGGACGATGCACAAACTCGCTTGCCGTTGGCGACAACGCCTGCGGCACACTGCAAGCCAGAATCGCTCTGGCGCCTGGAGAGACGAAGGAATTTCTTGTCCTGATGGGCATTGGCCGGGCCCAAGATGAGGGAAAAGCCGCGGCGGCGGAGTTCGGCAGCATGAGGAAGGTCCGCGAGGAGCTTGCCAAGGTCAAGAGTTACTGGCATCAGCGCCTCGCCGGGCTTACGGTGAAAACGCCGGACGCCGAGTTGAACAGCACGCTGAATATGTGGGGCCCTTTCAATTGCCTGATTACCTATGCCTGGTCGCGGGCGGCCAGCTTGATTTATGCGGGCGAGCGCGATGGATTGGGTTTTCGGGACACAGTCCAGGATATGTTAGGTGTTATGCACACCATTCCCGAAGAAGCCGGCCAGCGGCTGGAATTAATGATCACCGGGCAGGTTTCGACCGGCGGCGCCATGCCCGTCGTGCGGCAGTTCGACCATCACCCAGGGCAAGAAAAAGCTCCGCGGGAAGAAGAGTACCGCTCCGACGACTGCCTGTGGCTTTTCAATGCGATTCCGGCTTATGTGAAGGAGTCTGGCGATTTAGGTTTCTTTGATAAGGTATTGCCGTATGCCGACCAGGGCGAAGATACCGTCCTGGACCATATGAAACGCGCGATCCAATTCAATCTTGAGCGGAGCGGTGCGCATGGCCTGCCCTGCGGCTTGTCCGCGGATTGGAACGATTGCATTCGTTTGGGGCAGCAGGGGGAATCGATCTTCGTGGCCTTTCAATTGCGTTACGCGCTGGCTGTTTATATAGAGATCTGCCTCTTGCTGACTCTGAACGAGGAAGAGAAATGGGCTAAGGATGAGTTAGCGAAGTTAGACAATCGTCTGCAAGAAGATGCGTGGGACGGAGAATGGTATTTACGCGCCTTTCGCGCCGACGGTTTCAAATTCGGCTCGAGGGAAAGCGACGAAGGCAAGATCTTTCTAAATCCCCAGTCGTGGGCGCTGATCAGCGGACATGCCGATACTGAACGGGCGGCGCGGTCTATGCAGTCGGTACGCGAGCGCCTGGCCACGGAGTTAGGCCTGATGATCTGCGATCCGCCTTATGTGCACACGGACTTTCATGTGATGCGGGCCGCGCTGTTCAATGCGGGCTTGAAGGAGAACGGCAGTATCTTCACCCATACGCAGGGCTGGGCGGTGATTGCCGAGACTCTGCTCGGCCACGGCGATTTGGCCTACGAATATTTCAGAAACTATCTGCCCGCCGCCTATAACTCTCGCGCGGAGGTCCGGCAGATTGAGCCTTACGTATACTGCCAATTCACGCACAGCAACTACAGCCCGCGCTTCGGCGCCTCGCGTGTTCCCTGGCTGAGCGGCTCCGCTGCCTGGTCGTTTTTCGCAGCCATGCAATACATTCTCGGATGTCAGCCGGAGTATGGCGGCCTGAGAATCGATCCCTGCATTCCTTCCACGTGGAAAGAATACAAAATAACTCGCTTCTTTCGCGGAAAGAAACTAAATATAGTCGTGAATAATCCCGCGGGAGCGCAAAAGGGCGTGAAGAAGCTGGTTCTTAACGGAAAGCAGTTGGAGAGCAATTTGATTCCAGCGGAGATGCTGCTCGCTGAAAACCAGGTGGAAGTGGAGATGGGGTAAGACGGCGCAGGCCATCGGCCTTCCCAGCTATTACGGCAGAGGCAACTGCGCGCGCATGGCGGTAATTTCATCGTGGGTTGCATCGGCGGCGGTGCGCCGGTCCGGGTAGACGCGCGGCTCGCCAAAGCGCACCCTGGCTGAGAAGCCGGCGACTCCCAACACCTTCAACAGATGAGTCGCAAATGATTCGTCGCCATACCAGCAGAGCTCCCGCTCCGGTGTGCCGTCCTCAATCGCATAGCGCATGGCGGCGGCGGTGATCTGCGCGCCGGCCGTGGTGGCTGGGTCGATCAGCCGGGAATGAAAGCGCAACACCTGGCTGCCATCGGTGCTGGTGCCCTCGGGAAAGAGCAGCAAGGGAATCGGTTCCTGGAGCCGTTCGGTCATTTGCCTGGCCACGGAGTTGGCGCTGTCAAGGCTGGAGCGGTCCAGGAAGATGGTGCCTCCCAGACGCGCCGCCTTGCCGAAGAAAGGCCAGCCGCCGATCTCCACCTTGGCGACAAAGAAGCAGGGCATGACCGCGGAGATGATCAGAATGTCCAGATAGCTAAGGTGGTTGGCGACGACCAGTCCATGCGTAGGCGGATTGCCTTCCGCGCTGAGGCGAATGCCCACAATGGATAGAATCCCGCGGCTGGTCTGCTGCACCCACAGGGCGCGTTTTTCCAGCGTAAGTGGTCCGCGCAGCCGCAGAATCCAGAAGCGGACAATGCACAGGGCGAGAGCCAATCCCAGCGCCACAGCGCGCCGGAAGGCACGAAAGCTCATGTTGTCAACGGGGCCAGAAAGCGATTGCGCGCCGGGGACGAGAGCAATCTAAGATCGAGCAGAGTAAGGAAATCGATGGTGCCAAAATCCCGGTCCCATGCCGGCGGTCCGCAGATGCGCGCGCCGATGGCCAGATAGGTCTTCAGCAGCTTGGGCACCTTAATAGGAGTTCGCAACGACAGGTTATCTGTTTGGGGCTGCAACTGTGTATGCCGGCCCTCTTGCTCGCTGGGACATACGTAAGCGGCGGTTGGCTCCGTCTCAAACTCCGGTGAAACCCTGTACTGCTCAAGCTGGCGATAAACCTGCCAACCCTCCGCCGGGTCTTTCGAAGTTAATGATGAGCAACCGATCAGGTAACGCAATCCCATGTCGTTAGCATACTGTGCGATACCCCTCCACAGCAAGGTAAGCACCTCTGGCGTGCGATGTTCGCGATCGATCGAGGCGCGGCCCAGCTCCAGAATGCCCGCTCTTAGCGGCTCATAGGAGGTAAAATTGAACTCCCGCTCGGAGTAGTAGCCTTGGTTGCGCGCGGCGGTTCCTCCAGACTGCATCCGGTAGGTGCCCACGACGCGCCGGGAAGGATTGCTCTCCTGCTTGTCCTCCACCAGCAGGTGCTCGCAGAAGAGGTCGAAGTTGTCCGTATCGAGTCCGGTTTGGTAGGAACTCTCAAGCCCCTCGTTCAACTCGATATTAAAGACCCTGAAGCGCAGCCGGCAGGCGGCCTCGCGATCTTCGGCCGTTTCGGCCAACCGCAGCCGGTAGCGGCCCACCTCGGCGCGTATGCGCGGCCTGCGCGGCTCCAAAGACCGGGGGGCGATGTGTGTTGGAAAAGCAAGCTCCACCAGAGAGGTGGAATCAGAGGATAACTTCAAAGATACTTTCTGACTGCTAAGATCGTTCACACACAAAGTATCCGCCGCAAACTGTAAATGTAGAGTCAAAGCGGTGCGAAGAACGTGCAAATATTTTCTTCAAACCGTAACTCGGCGGTAATATAGCAAATCTCAGAGTAGGAATACTCGCGTCAAACCCTAATTCGTGTACACCCGCACATAATCCACCTGGATCTCTGAGGGGAAGACGGTGGTTGCGTCCGGGGAGCCGGGCCAACTGCCCCCAACCGCCAGATTCAGGAGGATAAACTCCGGACCTGAATCGAAAGGCCACGTACCGGCCTGCGTAGTGGGCGTGAAGGTCTCGTAAATGTTGCTCGGACTGTCCACATAGTACTGAATCTGCCCCTTGGTCCAGATCATGCCGTATGTGTGCCAGGCGGCAGCGGAAAACCCTGTCGTAGTGTAAGGAGTGCCTCCGTTCAGGCCGGTCCCATGAATCGATGACTGTGTCCAGTCGAAGCCGGGGGCAGGGGGGTAGGCGGGGCCACGGAACGGCGTGTTGCTGCCGTCGATGTGCTCCATCACATCCAGCTCGCCGCAGGCCGGCCAATTGACGGTGGCGATGCTGTTGCCCAACAGCCAGAAAGCGGGCCACATGCCCTGCGACTCGGGCAGCATCATGCGCGCCTCAATGCGGCCATACTGGAAGCTGAACAGGCCCTGTGTCTTGAGCCGGGCCGAAGTGTAGACCCCAGCCAAGGGATTCCGCGCCACAACGTGCAGAAAGCCGCTGGTGTCCGCGTAGGCGTTGGGATTCGCCGGAACGCAGGACGATGCGGAAGAGCCCCAGGCGCAGTAGGTCTCCAGCTCGTTGTTGCCGCAACAGTCGGTTCCCGTGTCGTAGGTCCAAGTTTGCGGATTGGGCTGCGCGTTGGCGCCGGTCGAGTTCGCGAACTCGTCGCTCCACACCAGCGTTCCCGAAGGAATGTTGGGCGTGAAGGTTTGGCTTGCGGTGTTGCTGGGCGCATCGCCGGGAGCGATGGCAATCGCCTGTACGGTGAGATTCGAGGCCACCAGAAAGGGCGCCTGATACGTAATTGTTTGAGTAGAGTATTGGTCGGGTATACTGCCGTCGATGGTGTAATAGAGGGTTGCGCCGGAGGCCTTCGAGGAAATCGTCACGATGACGGCGCCATACTGTGCTGGCGTGGTGGAGATGGTGGGCGTCGGCGACAGTGGTGTCGTGCCGGTACCGATGCTGGAGACGGTCGCACCTCCGCCGCATCCGCAAGATAACACGCCCAATAAAGCAATCGCCGCCAACAGAGCCGCGTTCCCTGGCATATCCTTTGCCACAGTTGCACTCATTTGCTCTCTCCCGGCTTGCGCACCCGCGCGGCGCGCAAGAACTCTTCTCAGGTTGAAGTATAGCGCCGAAACAAAAAAAGCCCGGCGGCTGCCGGGCCTTTTCCCGCGCCAAACCGGCGCTTAGAGCTTCTCGTAGAAATCGCAAACGGAGCACGAGATGTAGACGCCGCCGGGGACGCCGCGTTCGCGGTCCTTCACGCGCTTGACGATGCGCGTCGGCTTGCTGCACTTGGGACAGTCGGTCGACTTCGTCGTGTCCATTACCTTCTTGCGGTCACCTGTTTTGGCTATCTTGGCCATCGGTAGGGTAGTTCTCCTTCTTTGGGGTGTCTCTGCACACACACGCAAAACGCCTGCGCGCGGCTTCAACGTCGCGGTCGCTCGCTTGCCTCTCCATGCAATAATCTTGCCGGGAGACGGCGGGACTCGCTCTTTCCAGTCTACATGATGGCCGCACGCCGCATCGTACCGGCTTAATGCGCCGCTGTTTGTCCACGCTCCACGCGCAGCATCGGCGAGTGGCCGGCGGCCTGCGCGCCGCGAATCACATGGGGCGTGATGATGATCAGCAGCGTTGCGTAGTTTTTCTGAATGTCTTTACCGGTCAGATTATTCATGCCCGGAATCTCGCTGATTCCCGGCACTCCGCTGATGGCGCGGCTCTCGGTTTTGTCCAGCTCGCTCACAACCTCCACAGCCTCGCCCGGCTTTACCGTTACAACTCCAGACCAGGCGCGATTGCTGAGCACCGGATTGCCGTTGACCGACGTTCCGGCCAGGGCATCGATCTTCATATCGATCTTGAGCGCCACCTCGCTGCCGCGCATCACCCTGGGCGTCGCCTTCAGGGTCAGCCCCAGATCCTGGTACTGCACCTGGGGAATACTCGGTACGCCGCCGTAGGAAGCCAGCAGCGAAGAAAGGCTGCTGGAACTTCCCGCGCCGGTAAGTCCGGGAATCGTGGGCACGCTACCGGCGATGCTTGAGTACGAAGAGGTCTGGATGGGATAGCGCGTGCCGGTCTTCAGCGTTGCATCCTCGCCGTCGCCCAGCCGCACCTGGATCTCATCCAGCTCACGCGAGTCCGACGAGTTCAGGCTGAAGTTGGCCGACATTGAGCCCGGAGCGAGAGCCGACGCCGTGAGACCGCCGCCAAAGAGGGCTACGCCGTTGGTGAGCAGGGAGCTGGAAACCTGGCCGGAGGCCAGCAGAATGCCAAGAATCGCCAGCGTATCGCCGGGCGCGGCCAAACCCGAAGAGATAATCTGCTGCACCAATGCCTGATTGGAGTTCAGAATGGACTGCTCCTCGGAGTAGACATTGATGGCGGAAACGCTTTGCGGAGGCTGCACGCCGGTGTTGCGCGCGCTGGTGTGCGCCAGCTGGATCATGCGCACCTCCAGCAATACCTGGCTGTGGCCGTCGAGCAACTGGCTCATAGTGGCATTGAAGGCGTCCAGCGTACTTTGCGGCGCGCGCAGCGTGATCGTTCCGGAGGAGGGCTCGGTTACCGCCTGCTGCGCATTGAAGACGTTCTTGGCCAGGTTGCCGATGTCGGTCAGCTCTTCCTTGCTTAATCCCGGAAGATAGACCGTCTCGTATTCCTGACGCGTATATTGCTGACGGTTCTCCTTGGTGTCGCGGAGCACCAGAGCGCGGTGCGAGTCCAGCGGAAGATAGAACGATTCCGTCACCATTCCCGCGATGCGCGCTGCTGTCTCGAAGCGGGCGTCGTCCACATCCAGGCGGGCCTGGGCGTTGCGGACGCTTTCGTCCACGGTGGCTTCAATCCCGTAGGACTTGAAGACCTGCTGGAGAATCTGGCGCTGGTCGGTGCGCAGGTGAAAGCTGTGGACTTCGGCAGAGGGCTCCAGTTCCACCGCTTCGCCGGCCCTCCCCGCGCCCTGCTCGTAGATGGGCCTGGCCTGCCCCAGCAGGGCATCGTCTCCCAACTCATACAAGTGCTGCTTCACCGGAACGTTATCCGGCTCCAGTTCGAGAGCGTGAGCCAGGGCTGCGCGCGCTGCTCCCGACTCGCCGCGCATCCGGTCCTTGGCCGCGGCCTGAATCAGCGCCGTCACCGCATGACTGCGCGCCACGCTCGCCGCCAGCGGGTAGTCGGCATTGCCGGGGTCAAGCGCGGCCGCCTGCTCATAGCCGCGCATCGCTTCTTCAAACTGTTCGCTGACAAACAGCTTGCTGGCCGCAAGGTAGAACTTTGCCGCCCGCCGCCGGTCGGAGTTGCGCACCGGTGTGGCCGGCATCGCTGCCGCAGCCTGTTTTGCGTCAACGACTGGAGCCGCCAGGCCGGTTGTCGCTCTCTGCGCCATCGCTGCCGGAGCCGCCGCCTGCGCGTGAAGGATTCCCGGAACGGCCATGAGCAACAGTGAGGTAGTACAGAAGCCCGTCCATCGCTTGAACGTCGTGTTTGCCAATGGATTCGATCTCATGGCTCGACCTGCGTCTGCGCCAGCAGATCCGCCAGCGACGAAGCGCAGACTTCCGGCCGGCCTTCGAGAAGCTCCTCGAAGCTGTATCTGCCCGTGGCCACGGCAATCACCGGCAGCGCGTTGGCCCGCGCCGCCTCAATGTCGCGCGGAGTATCGCCGACCACGCAGACCCGCGCCCCAACGCCGGCCATCTCTCTTGCCTTGCGAGCGGCATTTCCAACCAGCTCCGCGCGGATGGGGAAATGGTCGCTGAAGCCGCCAAAACGGAACCACTCACGCAGCCCGGCCTCTTCCAGCTTGATCCAGCCGATGGCCTCCAGATTGCCAGTGGCCACCCCCAGCAGTGCGCCATTCCGCACGAGGTGCGCCAGGATCGCTTCTACACCGGGCATGATGCGTATCTCCATCTCGCGCCGCCGTTCTTCGCAGGCGCTGTGAATCGCCTCAACAATCGCATCCCATTGCGGCTCGATCACATCCTTGGGAATATCAGCCTTTTCGAAGGCATCGCGCAGAATCACCGGGTCCGTGCCGCCGGGAGTGAGGAAGAGAACCGGCTGAATATCAACTCCCGTCACCCGCAGAACGCCGATCACAAAGGAATTGCGGTGGATGTGGTCGCGGTTGCGTAGCAGCGTGCCGTCGATATCGAATAGATACGCGTCCTGTTCGTCCCAGGCAAAGCCCGGTTCGATCTGCACGCGTGCTTCTGGGTTATCGGGAGTATTTTGCATGAATGTTGAAAAGCGCCGTCATCCCCGCCGGTAGACCTGGCGGACCGCGCTATACACAGGACGTTCGCTGCGCGGCGGACGCTTGAGCGTGGCGCGCACCTCGGCCAGATGCAGCCCCAGATCGGCCATGGTGCGGCTGAGCGTGTTGCGATGCATCCCCATCTCTTCGGCTGCCTTGCACTGGTTCCCCCGGTGCGCCACCAATACTTCGCGCAGATATTGCTTCTTGAACTCGCGCACGGCTTCCTCGTAGCTCACGCCGCTGGAGTGCATTTGTGTCACCAGGCTATCCAGTTCTCGTCTCACGTTCACCTCGAACCCTTCGTATTAGTTTATCTTGAAAGATTCCTTTGCACTGCGCCCTGCCGCAAATTACACTCCGCCCTTGCCGGGGTGCAGCCATTGCGGCGTTTCATCCTCCAGCATGAGTAGACCGTGCCGGATACGATCCGCCAACTCTACCGGACTCATGCGCGCGGTCAAATGACAGGCCGAAAAAAAGTACTTGGGCAATTTGGCCCTCGCCAGCCAGTGGGCATTCGGGTAAAAAGCCAGTGCCACCAGAATCACCACCATCACCAGCAGCGCGCCCTGCAAGAATCCGAAGACTGCTCCCAGCAGCCGGTCCAGGCAGCCCAGACCCATCCCATGCACGGTTTTGGCTATCATCTGGCCGGCTAATCCAGCCAGCGCCATCACCGCAAGCGCAATCGCCAGGAACCCAATCACATTTGCCACCGCCTCGATGCGCACAAAGAACATCAGCCATGCCGCGAGCCGGGCGTAGTTCCAGGTTGCCAGCGCCAGGCCCAGCAGCAGACCGGCCGTGGAGCAAACGGAGCGGAAAAAGCCTTCACGCAACCCGGCCAAAACAGCCAGTAAAATGACCAATACGATAACCCAGTCCACCCACTCCATGCCGCGCTCCGTCTACGTCCCGTGAGCCCCGCCCACTTCCTGCAAATTCAACTCCCGCCCGGTTAAGCGGCGGAAGGCCTCAAGGTACTTGTCTTGTGTCCGCTCCACTACCTCGTCCGGCAATCCCGGTGCGGGCGCTTGCTTGTTCCAGTGGATTGTTTCAAGATAATCGCGCACGAACTGTTTGTCGAATGAAGGCTGCGCGCCGCCCGGCTTCCACGCCGCCGCCTCCCAAAAACGCGAGGAATCCGGGGTCAGCACCTCATCTGCCAGAATGATTCCATCCGCCGTTCTGCCAAATTCGAATTTCGTGTCGGCCAGGATCAGCCCGCGCGACTCGGCGTGCTCGGCGGCTCTCTGGTAGATCGCCAGCGTCAGCCGCTTCAGCTCCGCCGCATCCGCCGCGCCTATTGCCGCCTCGGTTGCCGCATAGGAGATGTTCTCATCGTGCACGCCCGCCTCGCCCTTGGTCGAGGGCGTGTACAAAGGCTCAGGCAGCCGTGAGCCGTCCAGGAGGCCCATGGGCAGCGGAATCCCGCAGACCGTCCCGCTCGCCCGGTACTCCTTCCAGCCCGAACCCGTCAGATAGCCCCGCGCCACGCACTCCACCGGCAGCATCCTGGCCCGTTTTACCAGCATCGAGCGGCCTTCCAGTTGATCCGCATAGGGATGCAACGAGGCGGGAAATTCGCTTACCTCGGCCGTAATAAGATGATTGGGAACCAACTCAGACAACAGATCGAACCAGAATAGCGAAATCTGCGTCAGGATAATTCCCTTGCCAGGAATCCCAGTCGCCAGCACATGGTCGAAGGCCGAAATGCGATCCGTAGCCACCAGCAGCAGCGCGTCGCGTACCGCGTACAGGTCGCGCACCTTGCCCCGGCCCAGCAGCGGCGTTGCGCCCAGATTCGTATTCAGGAGTGCGGTCATGTGGAGAAGTACCTCGGAGGGAACTGAATACCGATTCTCAAAGCCGCGGCGCGCTTTGTCAACCTTCCTTTTTCAGCCTCGAAATGAAAGTATGTTGCAGCCTGGAGCCGGAACTCCGCCGGCGCAACTTCTTCAGGATTACTCGGCGAACCCAGTTCATCAGGGGATTATTCTAGACTGCACCCCATATTAATAGCTTCACACTGCTCTGTGACGACCGTCACGGAACGGCTTTGTCCGCATAAGAGACACTCCAATTGTCAACATGGCTTGGAGCGCACGTAAGAACGCCTCTTTGAGCCAGGCGACACGAAGTAGCCGTGGAAAGGGGAAGCCGCAGCTAGCTTCGTTTGTGCAGGGATCGCCAGTAGCCGTGTACTACCGACCTCCAGTGCCGGCTACTGGCCCCCATCTATCTTGTGTAACGCAAGCGCCTCCGAAGAGAAGTCATCCTTCGGGGGTGTTTTTTTGCCGGCTTCTGCCCGCTCTTCGCTTGGTATGGCCGGAAACTAGACTTCCTCGGTTTCTATCCAAGAGCGCTTACCATTCCCGCCGCACACCAAAGACATCTAACTGCGAATCGTTGCTGAGCAGCGGCATATTCTCATGAATGGCCTGCGCAGCCAGCATCCGGTCAAAAGGATCCTTGTGATCACCGGAGAGCTGGCCGGCTCTTACGGCGTGTTCTACCGTAATCGGAAGCAGGCGATAACCCACGGATGTGATTTGCGGAATAAAATTTTCCGCTAAGACTCGGGCAAAGTTGAGTTTCCCCAGTCGGTATTTGGTCGTAATCTCCCACGCGGAAGCTGCGGAGATGATCATTTCGCAGTCTGGCTTGGTGAGAATGCGCAAGGCGTGAGGTGAGAGCAAATCACGCCTGAAGGCCGCCCACAATAAAGTGTGCGAATCCAGCAGGTATTTCATTCACCTTCTCCGTTCCAGAGGCGAAGTTCGTCCTCCGGGAGCGGATCAAAGAACTCCGGCCCAACATCGCCAAGCCCCTCCAAAAACCCAACCCGACGACTTGCTGGAGCTGGATCGATGGCCACCAGGCGGGCGACTGGCTTACGTTCCCGGCCGGAGGTGATCTGCACCTCTTCGCCAAGCTGCGCACGGCGCAGCAGTTCCGAGAGATTGGTCTTGGCTTCGAAGATGGTGGCGCTATGCATATTCTTTACCTGCTAATCTATATTAGCTAAGATAATGTACTAAGTCAAGAACATAATCGCCTAACTAAGCCAAGACATCGCCGGACGACCTTGTGGCCGACCGGCGTGTCTGTCGGGTAGTGGTTGAAAACTACCGGCTCTTGGAGATTTCTTCCACGGTAATGGGATCGAGGAAGGGCATGGCGGCGCGGAGTTCCTTGCCGATAATCTCGACCGGGTGTTTGGCTTCGGCTTCGCGGAAGGCTGTGAACTCCTTTTTACCGGTGTTCAGGTCGGTGAGGAAGCGCTTCGCGAAGCTGCCGTCCTGAATTTCCTTGAGGATGGCGCGCATTGCCTTGCGGCTCTCTTCGTTGATGACGCGCGGCCCGCTGACGTAGTCGCCGAATTCGGCGGTGTCGGAGATCGAGTAGCGCATATAGGCCAGGCCGCCGCGATAAATCAGATCGACGATCAGCTTGAGCTCGTGCATGCACTCGAAGTAGGCGCTCTCCGGCTGATAGCCCGCCTCGACCAGCGTCTCAAAGCCCGCCTTGATGAGGGCGCTGATGCCGCCGCAGAGTACAGCCTGTTCGCCGAAGAGGTCGGTCTCGGTTTCTTCTTTGAAGGTCGTCTCAAGAACTCCAGCGCGGGTGCAGCCGATTCCTTTTAGGTAGCTGAGGACGAGGGCGTGAGCATTGCCGGTGGCGTCCTGCTCGATGGCGATCAGGCCCGGTACGCCGCCGCCTTCGATGAAGACCTCGCGCACGCGATGGCCGGGCGCCTTAGGTGCAGCCATGCCCACGTCGATGCCGGCGGCGGGGACGATGGTCTTGAAGTGGATATTGAAGCCGTGCGCGAACATCAGCAGCTTGCCCGCCGTGAGGTTCGGCTCAATATCCGTGGCATAAATCTTGGCTTGAATCTGGTCGGGCGCGAGGATCATGATCACATCGGCCCACTTCGTCGCTTCCGCCGCCGGAACCACTTCGAAGCCAGCCTTTGTCGCCTTGGCTACGGACTCTGCTTCCGAGGCGGGCAGACCAATTTTGACTTGCACGCCGGAGTCCTTGAGATTGAGGGCATGAGCGTGCCCTTGCGAGCCGTAGCCGATAATGGCGACCTTCTTGG
>CAZQRX010000047.1:0-19256 GCA_964595845.1 uncultured Occallatibacter sp.
CGGCACGACAGCGGACTGGATTACGGCCGCGACGGCATTGATCAACAGCTACTGCCGACGGCCGGACCTGAACGTAATCCAGTACACGGAGCGGCTGCGGCTGGTGAGCGGGGCGCAGACGGTGAACCTGAGTTACTTGCCGCTGACGCCGCTGGGAACGGCCACAACGCCGATCGTCAGCATCGAAGGACGCTACACGAGACCGCGGCGTGGAGAAATACCGAACGAGGCGTTGTTCGAGATTGCGCTGGCGTTCTCTTTGCCTGGACAGTGGACGGCGATTGATCCTAACTCCGTGGACTTTGACCCCAACACCGGAGAACTGACACTGCCGTGGAATGTGCTGGGGCTTCCTTACAACGAGGTAGCAGTCACTTATACGGCGGGGCTGGCGACGATCGGCGATGACGTGAAGACGGCGTGCGCGCAGATTGTGCGCAATGCGCAGTCGACGCCCGCGCTGAACGCGAGCAAGACCAAGATCGACACGATGCAGATGCAGTATTTTTCGAGTTCGCTGGTGGACGAAACAGTGCAAGCCTGGCTGCGCCCCTACATTGCGAACAGGCTGGGGTGAGCAATGAGCGATACGGCGGCGCGCAACCCAGTGGGAGCGCCGCGGATGCTGGCCGATGCCCTGCTGCGAAGCGTGGCGGGAACGACGGCCCTTCTGCGGGTGACGGGCACGAATACAGATACCAGCCAGTCTGAGGTGGGGCTGGTGGCAACGACCTTTGCCGAAGTGGTGGTGAGCCCGGTCGTGATGCGCAAGCTGCGGCCGAGCTGGCAGGAGCATGGCGAGTCAAAGTGGGAGCTGCTGGTTTCGGCGACCGGGGTGCAGCAGCAGGTGAATGCGCTGGACCTCGTTTCAGCCCAGTCTCTCTTTGCAATGACTCTGGCGGTTACAGTGGCGGGCCAGGATTACCTGATTGAGTCAATCGCCGCCAACGAAGCCTTCGGCCAGGTATATCTCTACCGGCTGCTGTTGCGGGAAGCGCGTCAGCAGGCGGTGTAAGAAGCTACCAGCTTCCAGCTAACAGCAGGGAACGAGGAGTTGTACTTCATGCAGAATGCGAAAGACTCGTTTTATATGGCGCTGCGCACGCGTTTGGCGGCGATCAATCCGGAGCGAACGATCCTGCTGCGTAACGCTGTGCGTCCGGGGATTATGGTGGAGGAGGCGGAGGCCCCTTTCAGTCAACTTCCCAGTGATGTGTTTGTTCTGCGCTGGCTGAATCTGGGCGTTGATTTGGATCTCGGTTCCACAATGGTGGCCGAGCAATGCGAGATGATCTATCAGACCTGCGGAACGCAAAGCTTCGGCGGGCTGGACCGCGGCCGGTCCTTAAGTGAAATGGATGAGGAACTGGCGGCGATCGTGCAGCCTTTCTATACTCCCAAACTCAATTACACGACAACGCCGCCGGCAGCGATGCTGACAAAAGTGTTTTGGGATGAGCCGGAGTTTGGGCCGATCGCGATCCAGCGGGATCAGCTAAGCCGTTCCGCAAAAGTGATGGTTTACAGCTATCAGGAGCAGGGGGAGTAAATGGCGACGACTTGGTATTCGGCTCCCGCTCCGGTGGCGCGGCGGGTTCGCGGTTATTTTGCGCCTATAAACCGGGCGGCGCAGACGCCAGTTCTCTTTGATCCGTCGGAGCAGGGCGGTTTCAGCCTGGACGCGCCGCGAGCTCCGTGGATCTGCCTGGGCTGGATTCAAGAGTTTACACGCAAGCCGGGGAGTAAGACCGCCGCTGTTTTGACGGGCATTCCGGCTAGCACGCTGGAGCAGGTGCGCGAGACTCTTGAGGCGCAGGTGAGCTTCGAGTTTCTAAGCTGGACAAAGCTGACCATGGCTCTTGCCACGGGCTCACAGCACATGAATCTTCTGGCTCCTGCAAGTGGCGCAGCTCCGGCTGCGGATGGCGCACAGGCGGCTACTGCGGTAACGACACTGAGCGGATCGACTGCGACATTCGTAGCATTGGCCTCGACCGACGCCGCGACATTCTCGCCCGGTTCGATCATCGCGCTGGACGCGGATTACACGGGGCAGACCGGCTATGTGGGCACGCCGGTATCGGGAGCGTATGTGCGGCAAGCGCTGACCGATGTCGACTACATCCGGCGCGTGACCTTCAACGTAACATTTGTATCGCAAGTAAGTTCGGCTGGGCTAACGCTTGCCGGTCCTTTGCCGGGCGGCGCGCCGGCGGCCGGATCCAAGTTACAGGCGGTCGCAGGATTTGTGGATCGCGAAGGCGGCTGTTTTTATCAGGAGTGGTCGGCGCTGTTTGTCATGGAAGGCAGCCAGGGAGAGCGGATCTTCTTCCATTATCCACGCTTGCAGACCATGGCGAGCGCGCAAGAAGCTGCATTGCCGCTGGACGGCAAGAATACGAGCGGGCTGGCGCGGGTCTTGCTCAAGGGCCAGTTTTTGGCGCTGCCCGTGACCGATCCACTAGATGGGGAACGGATTGTCTGTTACCGGAGCTTCATACCCGCGACGAACGCACTGGTATAAGCGAGTAGCGAGTCAACGATTCCCACCTTAGCCGCAAAGAACGCGGCGAAGGTGGGGCACCCGGCGAGTCAGCGGGGCAGAGAGTCACGATGAAGATAACGATCAACGGGCAAGAC
Organism: uncultured Occallatibacter sp.; assembly: GCA_964595845.1. GTDB lineage: Bacteria > Acidobacteriota > Terriglobia > Terriglobales > Acidobacteriaceae > Telmatobacter. The sequence goes on from CAZQRX010000047.1 coordinate 2,641, forward strand.
TACACGGCCGCGCTCGATGCAGTGCGGCCTCTGACGATCGAGCGCAAGCTGAACGAACCCTCCTTATGCCAGCTGTGGCTAAGCCTGCCAACCAATGGCAGCCTGGCGATGCCCTTGCGCAATCAGTTTCTGGCGGTAATGGGGGACGATGAAACCTATTACTTTACGGGTTACATTGCGGTAACTCCGCTACCGGAATATGCAGGCCTGGCGATAGAAGGACCGCGCTACCGGATTGCTATCCAGGCTCTGAGCGACGAATTGCTTCTAGACCAGAACCTGATGTCACCCAGCACTGGCGCAGCGGGTGAAAACGCCGGAACGCTGATGACGAGGCTTGTGACTCGCACTGGAGTTACCGCGCTATCGACGCAAGGGCTCTTACTGAGCGCGCCAGTAAGCTATTTTGCTACCGATCCGGGTTCGTCGTGGAGCATAAGCGCCGGGCAGGTGGCAAGCATGACGCGGGCTGCGTATCGAGCGGTCAATGGGGCGCTCACAGTTTCTTCGGTGCTAAGCGTCGTGCATCCGCTGAACGAGACGGATGGCAGCCTGAATCTGGCAAACCTGGGATTCACGGCCAGCGTCAAGCGCGCCCTGGCAAACGATGTGACTGTTTGCGGCGAGCATGAGCCGGTTGCTTATGTGAGCGAATACTTTCTGGGGGACGGAGTTACAACACAGTTTTTTCTGGCGGCAGACCCATATTTTCCCGCTTCATCCCACACCACTATCATCAGCGAGCTTTTCAATGAGTCCCAAATCAACCAGGCAGTGTGGGGAATTTCCGCCGCTGCGGGCTATCTCCAGTTAGGCGCAGGCGGGCTGGCGATGGAAGGCGGCAATGGACTCGACGGGGAAACGCTGTTGGCCTGGTTGAACACTGTGGAGTTAGGCGGAACCCTGCTGCTGGAGGCTGTGGGTGTCACTCTTTCTACCGGCAGCACCGGCATCCTGGCCGGCTTCTTCGTTGAGATGGACAGGCAAGCCGGGTGCATTGCGGGCTTTCAGGCAACTGCGCAGCCAGGCACCGGGGCTGTCTCACTGCAACCGATGATTCAAGGAAGCCCGGTGGGAACGGCTTATGCGATCAATCCATCCTATCAATACACGCTGCGCGTCCGAGTGCATTGCGCGGAGAGCGAGCGGGGACTGGCAGTTTATAGCTCCTACGGAGATAGCGGCCAGATTACTTATGGCGGAGCATGGAACACTGCTGCGGGAAACGTGCAAATGGAGATCCAGCAGTTTGTCAACGGAGTGGGCGGAATGCCAGTAACACTCTATGATGGCGCAATCGCCAGCCTTACCGGAACTTGCAATGTGGTGGCTGTCAGCAGCATCAACATGATAGGAACCATGCGCGCGATTCATTTGACGAATCTCGGCTCGGGCTGGGTGGTGAGTACGCCGCCGAGCGGCTCTCCCTATACCCGGCGGGTTGGCACGACGGCCGAGGCCGCCGAGTGCCACCTGGAGCGCACCGGTAAGCTGGTGTTTTACACCGGGTACGCGCCAGTGGCAGGCGAGCAGATCGCGGTGAGTTATCGGACGGTCGGCAGAGCCGTGGGGCGATCGGTAAACACCGCCAGCCAGCAGGCGTTTGCACTGGCCGGAATGCCCGCCGAGGCCGCGTGGATCGGCTCGGTGACCAGTCCCCCTACGCGCAGTTCCGCGGATTGCCGCAATGCGGCCTTGACCATCGAGCAGGCTTCGGCCGGCGTGAGCGCGCTGTGGAGCGGCACATACAAGGGAAGCAGGATGAGCTTCGCCGCCGATGTATGGCCGGGCGATGCGCTCCTGCTCAACGCGCCTTCCCTTTTTTTGAACGCTCAGGTAGTGGTGCGGACCGTCACGGTGAGTTATCGCGCAAGTTATCCCGACCTGGTGGAGTATGCTATCGCCTTTGCCAATGACTGGGCCGACGATCTGGCTATCAAGACCAGCGCGACGGTGCCTGCCGATGCGTGGCTGCCGGCGCCCATCGCTCCTACCGTTCTTGCCAACCTCAACACGCTCACGGTGACGGCGCTGAATGGAAGCACGGTATCGATCAATGCCGGCGTGACGCCGCCCACGGGCGGAGGATTCGAGATTCGGCTGCGGGACTTTGCCTTTATGCCCGGCGAAGACCCGGAGCTGGTGATGCGCGCGACTCTGCCGAATATGACTTTCTCGCGCATCTCCGCCGCCGACCGGTTCTATATCCGGATGTATGACGGCTCGACGCCGCCGAATTACTCGGAGTTTTCAACGGCATTGTTCATCAACCTGCCGCTGGGGTCGTGATGAAAGCTCTGAACAAGTCGAGGCTTTGAAAGGGCACGGCTTTAGCCGTGCCGCAAGACGAGAAGAATCAAGTCGGGCTTTAGCCCCTGAGGAAATGTCGGCGGATGCGAATGATGAATGAATTCGAAGCGCAGGTGCTGAGCGACTTGAGCGTGCTGAAGACGCAGATGACCAATCTCACGGGCGACGGCAACGGCGGACGGCTGGCCGATCTGGAGCGGCGCATGGAGCGGCATGAGCAGAACTGGCAACGCGCCAAGGGCTTTCTGGCCGCGGTCAGCGTGGTCTTCGCGGTGGTCGAAGTGGCCGTGACGGCGATCTTACGGCATTGAGCGCAGCAAGCCTCTTCTGCACGAGCGCGGGCTTTCGTATAATGAACCCCATGAGCGATCAAACCTTGGTAGGCGTTGTGATGGGCAGCAAGAGCGACTATGAGGTGCTCTCGGCTGTCATCGAGATTCTGCGCGCGCTGGAGATTCCCTGCGAGGCGCGGGTGTTGAGCGCGCATCGCACCCCGGATCAACTCTTCGAATACGTGGCCTCGGCGCGCGGGCGCGGGCTGCGGGTGCTGATTGCCGGGGCCGGCGGCGCGGCACACCTGGCTGGCGTGATGGCGGCAAAGACGCTGCTTCCTGTGCTGGCGGTACCGATTGCGGCCACTCCGCTCAACGGCCTGGACTCGCTGCTTTCCATGGTGCAGATGCCCAAGGGGATTCCGGTCGCCACGCTAGCTATCGGCAAGCCCGGAGCGGCCAATGCCGCACTCTTTGCCGCCGAGATTCTGGCTTTGAATGACGCGGCGCTCTACGAACGGCTGGCCGCCTGGCGTGCTGCGCGCGCGCAAGAGGTTCTCGCTCAAGAGCTTCCGCTCTAGATCCTCAGGAGATTGCACCCTGGGCAGAATGCAATCCCGAGATTATTAATCTGTTTCGGCTGAACCGCTGCGCTGCTCCTTTCGTATCTTAATCTTGATAAACTCCACATCGAGAGGATTCCTGGTGGAAGCCACAGCCTCGCAGACCATACCACTAAACAGCCCCAAATCCGCGCTGCCCTGGCTGCTCGGTTCGGGGTTTGCAGTTCTTCTCATCGCTCTCGTCAAGATCGCCATCCATCTCTATACCGGCCGGCGCTACGGCTTCTTCGTCGATGAGCTGTACTATCTCGACTGCGCTCGCCATCTTGCCTGGGGTTACGTCGATCAGCCGCCGCTGGTTGCCGTCGCGGCCTGGTTTGAGCGCACCTTCTTTGGCGATTCGCTGCTGGCCATCCGCATTCTCCCCATCCTCTCCGGCGCGGCGCGCATAGTCTTTACCGCATACATCGCGCGTTCGCTTGGCGGCGGACGCATCGCGCAAATCACGAGCGCGCTTTGCATCCTTCTTGCCCCAGGTTTTCTCGGAGTCGATCACTTCCTCAGTATGAACAGCTTCGAGCCGCTTTTCTGGATGGGCTGCGCGTGGCTCATCATCCTCATGATCAAGACCGGCGATACGCGCCTTTGGCTTTGGTTTGGCGTCGTCTCCGGCTTCGGTCTTCTGAACAAGTACTCGATGGGTCTTTACGCTCTCGCCCTCCTCGCGGGATTGCTGCTTACCAGCCAGCGCCGTCTCTTCTGGTCGAAGTGGTTTCTGATCGGCGGCGCTGTAGCTTTCGTCATCTTTCTTCCCAATCTCCTCTGGAACATCCACTATCATTTCCCGTTCCTCGAGTTGCAACAGAACATCAAGCATTCCGGTCGGGACGTGGCCCTTACGCCACTTCGCTTTCTCATTCAAGAGAACTCGGCCATGCTGCCGCTCAGCCTTCCCATCTGGCTCGGCGGCCTCTGGTTCTACTTCTTCCGCGCGGAGGCCAGGCCCTTTCGCTTTCTCGGCTGGGCCTGGTTGATAACGGCCGTTGTCTTCATTGCGGTCAGCCCGCGCATCTATTACCTTTTCCCCGCTTTCCCCGTGCTCTTTGCCGGAGGCGCGGTTTTCTGGGAGCGCTTCTGGATCAACCGGCCTCGCCTTCTCTGGCTGCACTGGTCTTATATCGGGCTGATGATCGCGATGGGCATCATGCTCGCTCCCCTTGTCATTCCCGTCTTATCCGCCGAAAACTGCATCCGATATATTCAAATCACGCACCAGATGCCGCCGGCTATCGAAAACCACAAGCTTGGCCCCTTGCCCCAGCTCATAGCCGACCAGTTCGGCTGGCCCGAGATGGCCGCTGACGTTGCCTCGGTCTACAACAGCCTTCCCGCCGAAGTCCGCCCGCGCACCGCCATCTTCGCCCAAAGCTATGGTCAGGCCGGGGCGATCGACTTCTACGGCCCGCGCTACGGACTGCCGCAAGCCATCAGCGGCCACCAGAGTTTCTTCCTCTGGGGTCCGCGCGGCTACACGGGTGAAAGCATGATTGTTCTTGGCGACCGCCGCGAGCGGCTCGAAGAGATATTTACTTCGGTACGCTGGATGGGGCGTCACGAAAATCCCTACGCCATGCCCTACAACAACCTGGACATCTACTACTGCCAGGGATTGAAGCAGCCGCTCACCGAACTATGGCCGAAGATTAAGAAGTGGGATTGATTTTGTGCGCGGACACTACGGGCTGCGCGGGCGCAGGAAGTGCTGGAATCGAAGCTGCCGGAGTGATTCACACCCTCCCCAAGCCGTAAATCCGAACATGGACCACGGCAAAGCGCGATCTTAAAAATTGTCTAGGACGGATTTGGTGGGATCCTTTGGGCACACTCGCACTTGGATTTGAATTCCGATTGAGTCAGACTTCCGTACATCTCGGTCCCTGCCAACAAAATAGGGATCTCGATATACCCCTCTAAATGAGTTGCCGTCTACGGAGTATTTATAACGATATTCTCCATAGTCGCACCCCCAATTTGGATGCTTATAGTGGTAGCTGGTTATCTTGCCGAAATAGTTGGGCCAATTGCTGGTTCCGCCTCTTCGGACGAAATTCACAATCGTCCGAAAGAAAAACCCGATAAAAGTCAAAATACCAGTGCCGTACATTTGATAAAGAGTTTATCAGATATCCGGTAGTATTACTCGATGTTCTTTTCCCACCGCTTGGGCCGGCGGTTCTGCTGCAGGATCTTCTTGCGCAGGCGCAGCGACTTGGGAGTTACCTCGACCATCTCATCCTCGGCGATAAACTCGATAGCCTGCTCTAAATTGAGGCTCCGATAGGGCACCAGGCGGATGGCCTCGTCGGCGCTGGAGGCGCGCATGTTGGTCATGTGCTTTTCGCGGACAACGTTCACGTCGAGGTCCTTGTCGCGCGAGTGCTCGCCGACGATCATGCCCTCGTAGACCTCAACGCCCGCTCCCACAAACAACATTCCGCGCTCCTGCAGGCCGTTGAGCGAATAGGTGGTGGTCAGTCCCTGGCGGTCGGAGACCAAGGCGCCGGTGGGCCGCTGCGGAATCTCGCCCTGATAGGGGATGTAGCCGTCGAAGAGCGCATTCATCACAATCGTCCCGCGGGTCTCGGTGAGCATCTCCGAGCGCAGGCCGATCAGGCCGCGGCTGGGCACGCGAAACTCCATGCGCACGCGCCCCGAGCCGTGATTGTGCATCTTGGTCATCTCGCCCTTGCGGGGCCCCAGCTTCTCGATCACCGTGCCGGTATAGGCGTCGGGCACGTCGATGGTCAGATGCTCGACCGGCTCCATCTTCACGCCGTCCACCACCCTGGTGACAATCTCCGGGCGGCCGGCGGAGAGCTCGAAGCCCTCACGGCGCATCATTTCGATCAAAATCGCCAGTTGCAGTTCGCCGCGGCCCAGCACCTTGAAGGCATCCGGCGAGCCGGTCTCCTCGACGCGGATGCTGACGTTGGTCAGCAGCTCTTTTTCCAGGCGTTCGCGCAGGTTGCGGCTGGTCACGTACTGGCCCTCGCGCCCGGCGAACGGTGAGTTGTTCACGCTGAATTGAATCGCGATGGTCGGCTCGTCGATCACGATCAGCGGCAGCGGCGAGGGGTTCTCGACGCTGGTAATCGTCTCGCCAATGGTGATGCCCTCGACGCCGGCCACGGCCACAATGTCGCCCATCGCGGTTTCAGTGGTTTCGATGCGCTTGAGGCCGCTGAAAGTAAACAATTTAGTTATGCGCGTCTTCATCAGCGAGCCGTCGCGCTTGGAGATCGTTACATCGTCGCCGGCGTGCAGCGTGCCCTGAAAGACGCGGCAGATGGCGATGCGGCCAAAATAATCCGAATAATCGAGATTGGTGACCAGAATCTGCAAAGTACCGTCGGCGTCGCCGATAGCGGGCGGAATCGTCGACACAATTGCCTCGAAGAGCGGCTGCAGATTCACGCCGGGCGTAGCCGGATCGAGGGTCGCCTGTCCCGCCTTGGCCACCGCGTAGAGCACCGGGAAGTCCAGTTGCGTCTCGTCGGCGTCGAGATCGATGAAGAGATCGTAGATCTCGTTCAAGACTTCCTGGGGGCGCGCGTCCGGGCGGTCGATCTTGTTGATCACCACGATGGGCTTGAGTTTGGCTTCCAGCGCTTTCGCCAGCACATAGCGCGTCTGCGGGAGCGGCCCCTCGGCCGCGTCAACAAGAAGCATGACGCCGTCCACCATCTTCAGCGCACGCTCCACCTCGCCGCCAAAATCGGCGTGTCCCGGCGTGTCCACAATGTTGATCTTGCCGCCCTCAAAGACGATCGCGGTGTTCTTGGCCAGGATGGTGATGCCCCGCTCCCGCTCCAGTTCGTTCGAGTCCATCACCCGGTCGGCCACCTGCTCGTTGGCGCGGAAGGTACCGGACTGGCGCAGCATGGCGTCCACGAGGGTTGTCTTGCCATGGTCAACATGGGCAATGATGGCGATATTGCGTATCGTCTGGGTCACGGGGGAGTTTTTCCTTCTTTTGGTTCGGCCGGTGAGGCCATGAGGTTGGGGGACGGAAACAGAGAACAGAGATCAGAGAACAGAGATCAGAGAACAGAAAGCCCTGATGGCGCTCTCAACTTAGCGAAAATCGCCGCACACTGCGGCACCTTCCATTGTATCAGCAACCTGAATTACAGCCTCTTCAGCTCCGTTTCGACCCGGCAGCCGTTGCAGTTGCTGTATTTCAGGCTCCCGCCGAGCTGGTGCGCCAGGCTGGCGGCCAGCTTCAGCCCCATCGAGGGGCAGGCGGCGGCGTCGAAGTGCTCGGGCAGGCCGGCGCCATCATCGCTGACCGCCATGCGGACGACGCCGTCCTCGCGATGCATCGAAATCTCGACCGTCCCTTTGCGGCCGTCGGGAAAGCCGTGCTTGAAGCAGTTGGAGATCAGCTCATTGGCCAGCAATCCGAAGGGGATGGCTTTATCCAGCGAGAGGGGAATCTCCTCGGTGTCCAGGCGCAGTTGAATCTGCCCCGGCGGCGCCGAGTTCGACGCTACAACCCCCTTGAACAGGTCGTGGAGATAGTCGGAAAGCGAGAGGCTGCCCACGTCTTTCGTCCGGTAAAGCCGCTCATGCACCAGGGTCATCGCGTGGACGCGCTGAATCGTGTTTTCGGTAACTGTGCGCGCCTCGCCGGGAGGCAGCAGCCGGCTACTCATCCGCAGCAGGCTTTGCACCACTTGCAGGTTGTTCTTCACGCGATGATGGATTTCGCCGAGAAGTACCTCTTTTTCCTTGAGCGCGGCCTCCATTTGCTGTTCGTGCTCGTGTTGCGCGGTCACATCATGAAGTGTGAGGACAATCATCGGCTGGGCGACCGCGTGCGTCTTGAGCTGCGCCGCGCGGGCCTCCACCCAGGCAATCGAGCCATCCTTGTGGCAGCAGCGCAAGATAGCCGCCTGGTGAGAGTTCGCCCCCAGGTTGGCAAAGATGGTCAGCAAATGTTCCCGGTCCTCCGGGACGACGATCTCCATCCATGAGCGCCCCGCCAGCTCATCTGACTCCCTGCCCAGCAGCGTGCGGCAGACGGGCGAGACATACACCAGCTTACCCTCGCCGCTGTAAACCGCCACCAGGTCCGACGAGTGCTCGACGATGGTGCTCATCAGCGCGCTGGTCTCATCGAGCCGGCCTTTCAGGCGGCCCAGCCGCGCCACTCGCTCCAGAACCAGCGGCAACTCATTCCAAAAGCCTTCCGTCTTCTTCACGTAGTCGGCAAAGCCCCGCCGCAAGGCCTCAATGATCACGCTCTCATCGCTTACAGCGGTGACAAAGACAACCGGAATCTCGGGAACGCGCGCCTGCGCCGCATCGGCTACCGGCCAGGGATCGCCGTCGGGAAGATGATAGTCCAGCAGCAGCGCCAGGTAATCACCGGCGCCATCGCCGGACAGAGCTTTCACTCCGGTCTCGACGCCGCTGGCAATTTCCACTGAATAGCCGGAACGCTCCAGCGCCCGCCGCATCAACTCGGCTGCGCCGGGGTCGTCCTCTACCAGTAAAATCCTCTGGGATGAATGAGTTGCCGGGATGGGCATGCTGCTCATGACGCGGACTCCGCTACGGCCCCGGGACCGTTTTCCGGCAGCCGGATGATCTGGAGAAAGAGTCCCAGCCGCCTGATGGCTTCAATGAATTGTATGGGATCGACAGGTTTGGTGATGTACACCGAGCAGCCCAGCTCATAGCACAGGGCCACCTCGCGCGGATCGTCGGTGGTGCTGAGCATGATAATCGGCGTCTTGCAGGTTGCCGGATCGGCCTTGATCTGGCGCAGCACCTCCACGCCGTTGATGGCGCCGGGCATATTAATGTCAAGCAGGATCAGAGGGTTCGCGCCCTTGCGCCCGGCATACTCGCCGCGCCGAAATATATAATCGAGAGCCCGCGCTCCATCGCTGATCGCGATCAGCGGATTGCCCAGCGCGATGCGGCTCAGGTTGCGGCGCACCAGTTCGACGTGCCCCTCGTCGTCATCCACAATAAGGATGGTAAAGACGGATTCATACGCTTTCACGATCGGTTGCCCCCTGGGTGAATCTCGACGTTAAAACAGGAATTGCGGGCAAGGAAAAATGGAAGGCAGCTCCCTGGCCTTCCTGGCTCTCCGCCCATATTTTACCTCCATGCCGCTCCACAATGCGATGCGCAATCGCCAGCCCCATCCCTTCCCCTACCGCCTGCCGGGGATGAAAGCGCTGAAAGACCTGAAAGAGCTTGGTCTTGCCGTACTCCGGAATCCCCAGGCCGTTATCACGCACCCAGTAGTGGACCACCCCTTTTTCCACCTGGCCGCCCACCTCGATCTTGAGCGAGCGATCCGGACTCCGGTACTTGATGCAGTTGCCGATCAGGTTGGAAAAGACCTGGCCCAGGGCCGTCGCATCGGCGGTCACGGAAGGCAACTCGTCCACCTCGACCTCGGCTCCGGCCTCGATGATCGCCTGCTGGTAGGTCGCCACCGCGTTGGTCGCCAGATCCCAGACATTCACCCGCGTCAGTTGATAGACCTGGCGTCCCTGGCGCGAGAGGCGCAGCAGCGCATCAATCAACCGCTCGAACTTGTCCGCGGAGGCGGAGATGTAACGCAAGGCCCCGCCCATCTCATCGTTCAGGATTGGCTCGACGCCGGGCCAGCAGAACTCCCAATTCGGGCAGGCCTGGATGACCTCTTTGAGGCGCTTGCCGCTCTCCTCCAGTTCGCGCACAAACCCCTGCACATTCACCAGCGGCGCGCGCAAATCATGGGAAACAATATAGACAAAGGCCTCGACCTCCTGATTTTTGCGCTGCAACTCTTCCACCGTAATCTCCAGCTCACGGGTTCTCTCCACAACCCGGATTTCGAGATCGGCAGCCATCTTCGCCAGCGACTCCTCCAGTTGCTTTTGCTTGGTCATGTCGCGCGCTACGCGGATGTAGCCGGTCAGCTTGCCCACCTCATCCCGAACCGCTGTGAGCGCCCCGCTGGCCCAGAAGAGCGACCCATCCCGGCGCACGCGCCAACTCTCGGTCGTGCAGTGGCCGGTGCGCGCTGCCTCCTCCATCTCCAGCCGCGGCGCGCCGGTTTCGATCTCCGCCGGAGTGAAGACCATGGAGTACTCGCACCCCAGCGCCTCTTCCGTGTTGTATCCAAGCACATTCCGCGCGCCGTCGCTCCAACTGTCGATCCGTCCCTCCGCATCCAGAGTGAAGATCACATAGTCGGCCACGCTTCCGACGATGAACCGGTAGCGCTCCAGTTGGGCATTGCGGCTGTGCAACGCCTCTTCAGCGGCTTTTTGCGCGGTCAAATCCCGCGTCACCTTGGCAAAGCCGCGCAGCTCGCCCCTGGCGTCGCGAACGGCGGTCAAGGTGATGAGCGCCCAGAATTTTGTGCCATCCTTGCGCACGCGCCAGGCTTCCGTTTCGTAGCGTCCCAGGCGCGCCGCCGTCGCCAATTCATCCGTCGGCAAGCCCGCTTCCGCATCCTCGGGCGGGAAGAAAATCGAGTAATTCCGCCCCAGGATCTCTTCGGCCTTGTACCCTTTGCTGCGCTCCGCCCCCACGTTCCAGGTAACCACCCGGCCCTCATGGTCGAGCATATAGATGGCGTAGTCGGTCACGCTCTCCACCAGTAGGCGGAACCAGTTTTCGCTCTCCAGCAGTGCCAGGTTGGATTCTCGCAGTGATTGGTTAGCCTCCCGCAAGTCCTGGCGTGACTCTTTCAATTTCTGGTCTGATTCCCGCGTGTCCTGGCTCGCAGCCCGCAAGTTCTGGCCGGTTTCTCGCATATCCTGGCCAGATTCACGTAAATTCTGGCTGGTCTCTCGGGCATCTTGGCCGGTCTCTCGCGTGTCCTGACCAGATTCATGTAAATCTTGGCTGGTCTCTCGGGCATCCTGGACGGATTCCCGCAAATCCTGGGCGAACTGCTCCCGGCGAGAGATTTCCTGCAACGGAGCAGCCACGACTGGAAGCTGCCCGGCAGTGATGGGATCAACTGGTTGCGGATCCTCGACGAAAGACATCCATGCCCCCAGGGTTCAGATTCTTGCGTAGCGCGGCTATCCATGGATCCAGGCGAACCCAGCGTCAGGGCGGCGCAAGCTGCTCAGAGACAACAATATCGCCCTAAGAGATTGATGAATGAGCAACTTTATACAGAAAGGATTGGGAATATCAGATGGAGTTCCAACGACGAACATCGAGGCCACGCGGCCTGAATCGGAACACTCCGCGATAAGCCTCCGCCTCCGGACGCTCCACCCTCGCAGTATTCTTGTTTTCGTGGCGGAGCGTGCCCTGAGCACAGTCGAAGGGGTGGGAGAGCACACCTCGAAGCAGCAGACTTAGAGCCTATCCGCGAATTGTGGCGCCGATCTCCAGACCGGCTGTACTGGCGGCTACCATGCCGCCAGGTGCGATGGGTGCAGGTCTGGAAACCTGCACGACAGCCGCTCTGGAGAGCGGCGCTACAAAATTAGCAATTTTTGGATAAGCTCTTAATTCACAGAGCGCGGCCGCGCGGTGCCCAGAAACGTGCCCCCTTGCAGCAGCGTATGCATCAGGTCTTTGGCGATGCGCGGGTCCGGGTCCATGCTGAGCCCGGTCAGCGAACGGCCCACCAGGCTATCGGCCGGCACACCCGACTCGCGCTGCAGCGCCTGGTTCACGCGCACTATACGGCCGTCTCCATCCAACTGCACCATGGCGGTGGGCGACTGATCGAAGGAGTGCGCCTCATCAAGCGTCTCTTCGATGGCCTGGGACAGCATGCGCAGGGCGGCATCGCGCACAGTGACCACAAAACCCTTGCGCGGACCGGAGATGCCGGCCAGCGGCGTCAAGCTGAGATCCACCCGCACCAAACCGCCGTCCGGCTGCCGCAGGGTCCAGCCAAACTCCTCCACCGAAATTGCGTCTTCGCTATTGCTGAGCAGGTCCGCGGCGCGTTGATTACAGTCGTTCAGCTTCAAGACCTCATGCAGCGTCCGGCCTTTGGCCTTGGCCAGCGTCCAGCCGGCCAGCACCTCGGCGGCGGCGTTCATAAACTCGACCCGGCCCTCGGAGGAGACCATCAGCACACCCTCGCGCATTCCGCTCATGGTGGCGGCCAGTTTGCGGTGCGCTGCCTCCTGGCGCGCGTCCACCTTGGCCTTGTGCAGCGCCACTTGCAGCGTGGCTTTCAGTTCGCCGCTCTGGAAAGGCTTCGTCAGGTAACCGTAGGGCATCTCCCGCGCCGCCCGCGCAATCGTGGTTTCGTCGCTGTAAGAGGTCAGAAAGACAACCGGAACCTGGTAGGCGGCGCGCAGCAGGCCGGCCGTCTGAATCCCATCCACGCTGCCCACGATGCGCACGTCCATCAGCGTCAGGTCGGGCCGGTGAACCCCGGCGGCCACCAGCGCTTCGTCGGCGCTCTCCGCCACGCCCAGCACCTCGCACCCCAGCATCTCCAGCTCCTGTTTCAGGTCCAGAGCCACAATGGGTTCGTCCTCGACAATCAGCACTTTGCCTCTCATGCTGTTTTCTCCTTCGGAATCTCCACTTGCAGGGGCTTCCAATCGCCCTCCAATGACGCCGCGATCACGCGATCATGTATTGGCTATCGTCTGGACAGGGCCGGAGCATTAGCAGAAAAAACAACACGGCAAAATCCCCATGTCATTAAAGTTTTTCAACAAAGTAGTCCGGACGGAAAGGAGGATAGCGTCCCGAATGCGCATCCCGAGTGCGATTCGCGGTAAGATGGGTTTCGCATCCCTTTTACCTTGTCCATGAGCCGTCAAGCGAAGTATCGACCCGCAAAGCCGCACCCCCGCCGCCTGCTCCTGGCATGCGTGGTGGCGTTTGCCGTCTTGCTGCTGCTTTTGCGGCTGCTGGCCTTTGTCCACGGGAGGCACTGAGCGCGGCCTGACCGCCGGAATGGAATTCTGCCAATGAAATTGTTTAGCTTCGATGCGGTTGAATCCCCGGAGGCGCGCGTGCTGATCCTGGGAACGCTGCCCAGCGTGAAGTCACTCGCCGCGGGCGAATACTATGCCTACCCCAGAAATTGTTTTTGGTGGATCATGGGAGAGCTCACCGGCGCCACGCTCGATCTGTCCTACGTGGATCGATTGGAAAAGCTGCGCAAGAGCGGCATCGCCTTATGGGATGTCTGCCGCGCGGCCGAGCGCGCCGGAAGCAGCGATGCGGAGATTCGGATGGAGACCGTCGAGCCAAACGATTTCCGCGCATTTTTCGGCGCACATCCGCGCATTGAACTCATCTGCTTCAACGGGCAGCCAGCGGAGAAGTTGTTTCGCCGCAAGGCATCGCCGCAGCTTGTTGACCTTCGACCAATTCCTTATCGGGTGCTGGATTCCACCAGTCCCGCCTGTGCGCGCATCACGCGGGAGCAAAAATTATTACGCTGGCGCGAGGCAATTTCGCCGTTTATTGGCCCAACTATATGACATTTTTTCGTTTTCGAGGGGCTGTTAAGGCAGAAAAATGGGCAAAATATCTCACATCGCGGGAAAACTGCCAGGGATATTATTGTAACTCTCTGATTCTATGCCTGATAAATGATCTGCATAGGTCAGAGAATAAATAGAGGGGGTGGGTGGTACCTCTCAGGGGTCAGAGATCAGAAAAACTATGGTTGGGATTCGTGGTCTCTCATCTCCGAGAATCCGGAGATGGGGGACTCAACTTTGCGGGTCGGACATCGGCCACCCGCCGACTCAAGCAATATCGATGTGGAGCCGCAACGGCTGGCGATTTGCTATGGCAGCCCGCCGCGGTTCCACTGTTCCGCTTCGGCACACTGTCTTCACCTACCACAGAAGTAAGATTTTGATTTTCATAAAGGTAAAGGTCAAGGAGCGGTCAAAGCAGGAATACGCACTCGCCGACCAGATGAAAAGCCTAAAAGCGGATCAGGGACGGGAGGGGATGCAAGCCTTCATTCATCCCCAATGGGACCGCTCTTAGCGCGGATACCGGATATCGCGGCAGACGTGTACGCGGCCCTGCGTTGAAGGCTGGAAGCCAGGCTGCCCAAGCGGCGCCGGACGCCTGTGGCAGAAGCCAGATTAGCGCGACATCCTATGTGCGGCTCTACTCGTAGATCGACGGAGCCTCGGAGTACAATGACTACACCTATACGGCAAAGTGAGACCGCCGGTTAAGAATCCTAGGATCTAATACGTGACCACGAATGCCGGCAATACACTGTTTACCTATAGTACAAAGGGTGTTTGTGTGAATCGATTTGCGGGGCTAATCTTCGTTCTTCTCCTTTTTGTGATTGCTCTTTCAATCGGGGCATGTGGCGGTGGAAGCCAGGGAGACGGGAAGACAAGCCAGAACCCCACTACGCCCACGGTGACCGTGACTCCAGCGTCCGGCAGCATTACGACCGCGCAGTCGCTCGCCGTGACCATTACCGTCTCCGGAGCGAGCGGCACTGCAACCGGCTCGGTGGTTCTCTCCAGCGGAACCTACACATCGAGCGCGGCCACGCTCACTGCGGGTTCGGCGAGCATCACGATAGCCGCCGATTCACTGGCCGCCGGCTCCGACACGCTGACCGCCAAGTACACTCCTGACATCGCCGGTTCCGCGACCTACAACAGCGCCTCAGGAACAGCCTCAATTACCGTCACGCAGCCCACTACGCCCACGGTGGCCGTCAGTCCAGCGTCCGGCAGCATTACGACCGCGCAGTCGCTCGCCGTGACCATTACCGTCTCCGGAGCGAGCGGCACTGCAACCGGCTCGGTGGTTCTCTCCAGCGGAACCTACACATCGAGCGCGGCCACGCTCACTGCGGGTTCGGCGAGCATCACGATAGCCGCCGATTCACTGGCCGCCGGCTCCGACACGCTGACCGCCAAGTACACTCCTGACATCGCCGGTTCCGCGACCTACAACAGCGCCTCAGGAACAGCCTCAATTACCGTCACGCAGCCCACTACGCCCACGGTGGCCGTCAGTCCAGCGTCCGGCAGCATTACGACCGCGCAGTCGCTCGCCGTGACCATTACCGTCTCCGGAGCGAGCGGCACTGCAACCGGCTCGGTGGTTCTCTCCAGCGGAGCCTACACATCGAGCGCGGCCACGCTCACTGCGGGTTCGGCGAGCATCACGATTGCCGCCAATTCACTGGCCGTCGGCGCCGACACGCTGACCGCCAAGTACACTCCGGACAGCGCCAATTCTGCGACCTACAACAACGCCATTGGAACAGCCTCAATAACCGTCACGCAGCCCACGACTCCCACGGTGACCGTTACTCCAGCGTCTAACAGCATTACGACAGCGCAGCCGCTCGCCGTGGCCATTACCGTCTCTGGTGCGAGCGGCACAGCAACCGGCTCGGTGGTTCTTTCCAGCGGAGTCTACACATCGAGCGCGGCCACGCTCACTGCGGGTTCGGCAAGCATCACGATTGCCGCCGATTCGCTGGCTGTCGGCTCCGACACGCTGACCGCCAAGTACACACCGGACGCAGCGAGCAGTTCAATTTACGACAGCGCCTCAGGGAATGGTTCTGTCACGGTTACGCAGGCCGCGTCTTATCTGACGGCTCCGGCCAACGGCGCTACTGTTTCACCTCAATATATTCAATTTACCTGGACGGCAGTGCCTGGAGTCATCAACTACACGCTTTGGATCGGCACGAAGCCGGGCGCTCAGGATGCACTCTACTATTCGACTGCGCAGACCAGCAATCCAAGCGGGGTCTTGAGCACCGCGACGACCCTGCTGCCCGGCATCACCTATTACGCGACTCTCTGGACGTTGACTTCCGCCGGATATACCACCACTAATTCCACCTTCCAGACCGCTGCGACGTCTTATCTGACCGCTCCGGCCAACGGCGCCACCATTTCACCTCAAAATATTCAATTCACCTGGACCGCGGTGCCCGGGGTCATAAACTATACCCTCTGGCTGGGCAGTACCCCCGGAGCCCAGGATGTTCTCTTGTACTCGACTGCGAGCACCAGCAACCCGGCCGGCATCACCAGCACCACCGCTACGCTTCTGCCCGGTACCACCTACTACGTAACTCTTTGGACGCTGACTTCCGCTGGATCTACCACCAATACCTCCACGTTCCAGACCGCGGCCGCTGCCGTCATTCTGTCCCCGGCGAATGGCGCCACGAATCTGGATGCGGGCGCTCCCATTACTGTGAGCTGGATTCCGGTTCCCGGCGCGACCCAATATGAACTCTATCTCGGCAGCAGCGTGGGCGCAAACAACTATTACGACAGTGGCAGCGTGACATCCGATTCCGTTTCCGTTAACCTGACCGCGAATACCACCTACTATGCCCGTCTGTTGACCACAACAGCGGGAATCGTGGCGTCTACCGACTCAGTGTTTAGCACGGGCTATCCGCTCGCTCACCTCACCTACCCGCTGAACGGCGCCACTGGGG
>CAZQRX010000048.1:0-19177 GCA_964595845.1 uncultured Occallatibacter sp.
TGAGCGGAGCGTGCCCGGCCGGGCTGCCATCGCGCAGGATGTCCATCTCCAACTTGGGCGCCTCGGAGATCCTGGGATCAGGATGCAGTACGAAGAAGAGCATGACGGAATCCTCGTCCAGCGTGACTTTGCCGGTAAGATTCGGCGTCACCTTGGCCTCTTCATAGCTCAACGGTTCCTGCAGATCCGTATCGGCGGTGAGTTTGCTCATTTTGCGCACCAGCACCCCATCGCTCAGCGACGGCCCCTTCGGCGGCTCGGGAATCTTGAAAGGTACGCGCTGCGCCCCCGCCGCGCCGCTGTTGCGGTCCATCACCGCCGCTTCCAGCGTGTAGTCGCCCGGAATGGCGATGAACGGCCACTGAAGCGTCACGAACTCCGCCTTCGCGTCCTGCATCGTGTCCAAAGCGCCATGGCGCGGAATGTCCTCGGCGAAGTGATCCACCACCGTGCCGTACTGATCCTTGATCTGGGCCACGATCGAGAGATGGGCGGAGTACTGCTTGGCGGCCATGTCCTCGCGCATCTCGACGCCCGAGAGCGGCAACTCGACAACCAGCGAATTGGTGTTGCCGTCGGCCATCTCTCCCAGCCGCAGCACTGCGGCCTTGAAGCTCTGTTCCGTGGGCAACTGCGGTTCCGACAGGATCTTCATCAGTGGCGTCTCGAATGGCCGAATGCCAATGCCGCCCCCCGAGGCCAGGGCGAAGTATCCCGTCTTGGCCCGCACAAAGACCCCCGGACGCAGCGACTTGACGGTAATGGGACGGAAGCTGCCATCGTATTCCTGCTCCGGCGGAACATAGGATGCCTGATAGTAGGTCGTCATATCTTGCAGCATCTGTTGCAGCGGCTTCTTCACGCTGTCCTGCCCGTCGATATAGGCGCCCCCGGTGAGTGCCGCAAGTGCCGCCAGCGGACTCGAATTGGCCACCCCATTGCCAATGCCCCCGGCCTCGATGGCCAATGTATTGGTGACGATCATGTATCCTCCGCCCGATCCGAACGCGTCCGCGGGTTGGACCTTGGGCGCCGACATAATCTGCACAGGGGTCCCCGTCGCCATCGGCGAGGTGGTTGGAGCCTCCGGATTGTGGCCCGCGATTGGCCCAATGGCGCTCATGGTCATCAACTGATCCCGGGCGCCCGCTCCGATGCCGGTCATGTCCACCGTATACATGCTCACATTGGCCCGCTGGGCCGCAGTCAGAATCGTCTTCACCATGGCAATGGCGTCCTGATTCAGTTGTCCGTTGAGCGAGAAGTAGATGACGGTCTTGCGCTCCTCCAGCTCTTGTTCCCCGCGCGCCAGGGCCAGCAATCCGGCCAGCGAAGGCAGGGTATGTTCGTCCCGCACGATGCGCTGCGAGCCCTCCATCGAGGTCAGTTGCACCTGGGCCAGAGCCCGGTCCCGGACGCTGATCATCCTGCCCGAAGTATCCACGCCGGTCTTCACCACCGCCAACAGCCTCGTTTCCGCGGCAGTGATCGCCTCATTCTGCTGCCCCTCGCTGAGCTGGGTAGCCACTTCCACGGCGTCTCTCATCGCCTTGGCATCGCCGGTGAAGCCCTGCACCAGTTGCAAACGGCTGCCCAACAGGTACACGGCCACCTCGAAGCCCTTCTTGGGCAGCATGGCGATGACCTTGTTGGCAATATCCGCCGCGTTGTGCGCCGCCGCTCCCGTCATGGGATCGAAGACCAGAGTAAGCAGATGCCCCTTGGCCGACTCCCCGGAGACCAGATGTAGATTCTTCAGCTTGACCGGCGTGCCGTTATCCGAAATCGAGAGGTCGTCCGGCTTGAGATCCAGAATCGACCGGTGCTGCTTGTCGTGTACCACCAGGTCGATGGATACCTCTTGCACATCCAGGTTGACGGTGGCCGCCTTGTTCTTGGCGCCAGCCTCTGCCGCGGACGAAGCCGCCGCCTGACCGAACGCGCACGGAGCAAAAAGAAGAAACACCAGCGCCAGCAGTTGGAATGCAACTCGCTTATGCATCTGCGGCACATTCATGCACAATTCACGCTTATCCATGCGATTCTCTCCCCTCTCGACGTTGCTTGCCGAGTCTTGCGGCGGTTCATACACCTCAAAGTCGAGATGTGGGCCACCCGCGAGTCTCTTCGTCATGAAAGAGAGGATACACCTTCCCGGTGCAGTCTTTCAGTAGATGTGTCGGGGAGATGAGTGTTCCTCCCAGGTCTGGATTTCCAGACTTGGAGCACCCAGTTATTGATGATTGAACCCTATGGGATATGGACCATCCGCCCACATCCAGTTAGTCGAGTGTATCTTCCGGGCGCGGCGCCTCACCGCGCTCACGATTGAGAATACGCAGAAAAGCCGCATCGTCAGCTCGCTCGCGGCGCTCGGCAAAGAAGCGCTCGGGCTGCATGGCAGCGATCTTTTCGGCCGCGGCGACAACCAGAAACTGGTTCATGCTGGACCTGTCGCACTTGCTGACCTTCTCCACCTCAGTTTTCAGTGAGACGGGCAGCCGCAAGGGGAATGTCGCAATTCGAGTGGTCATGGTATTAACCTCTTCAGGACTTCGCCGGGACGAAGAACTTCAATTCCAAAGCTGCTGCGCGCCGCGCGCAGATCAGGCAATCTTTCGCTCTTCAATGGGAGTGGTGGAGAGGTGGAGGCCCATGGCGCGGACGACCCGGAGAATGGTGTTGAACTCGGGATTGCCATCCGGACTCAGGGCGCGGTAAAGGCTCTCGCGCGAGAGGCCGGACTCGCGCGCGATTTCACTCATGCCGCGTGCGCGGGCCACGACTCCGAGCGCGTCGGCGATGAAGGCCGGGTCCTCGGTGGCCAGCGCCTCGCTCATATAGGCGGAAAGAGATTCAGCGTCGTCCAGATACGCGGCCGGATCGAATGGTTGGGTCTTCAGGGTACTCATAGTGTCTCCTTCGCAAGTTTCTTCTCAACTGTAGCCCATAGGCCACAGCTAGTCAATGGGATCCGCATCAATTTAATTTCTAATTCCCTCGAATTCGGGGGAATTGAAGGCGGAGCTGGGTAAATTCCCGCGTCTTGATTTCGCTCTTTGTTTGCCTGTGTGAAATAGCTATGTTATTGATTAAAGGATGGTTATAGACTCTAGTGTTTGTTTCTCTTAGCGATTTTCGGGATAACAATTGTTACATTTTTGTACCTGCTGGTGAGCTAACTCATCGTTTATGAGTAGTTTGCGGAAGCTGCGCGGGCGAATAATGCAGTTTTCAGTTGTCAGCGAAACCCTGGCCGTTATCAAAGCTCAGGAGCGGCCTTGCCTTCTGATTGCTTCCATTGTGCGCCGGTAGGGGGAAATTATCTGCATCAAAACAGTGGTCAGTGAACAGTGATCCGATTGGCCAGTCGAGGTTCAAAGTCTCCCGCCCTTTCGCCAAGTGCGCGAAAGGATGGGGCACCCAGCGGCGGGTTGAAGTTCTTCGTCACCCAGGTCTCATAAGCGAGACCTGGGCCACCCAGCTTTATTGGGCAGATGAGGGCCACCCGCCTCACCCATCTCCGAATCGAGATAGGACCGCGCGCCCGAGTGGATGCGCTACCGGCGGCTCGGCTTACTCTCCCCGGTCCCCAACTGCAAGGGACCGGGGCCACCCGCCCACCCCATCTTGGTTTGAAAAGATCACTGAGACCGGGGCCACCCGCCTGAATACACACTGCGCAGGAAACGGAGCCCTTCCGTTGCCAACTGTTCCGGTGAGTCAGCTAACTTTCGCCATATGCAGCAAAGCTTGGCAATTGACTGCATCTCCGGATCAAATGACTCAATCGTCACGCAGCCGTCGTAACCTACCTCCCGCAGGGCGGCGAAGAATTCCACCCAATACATAAGCCCGCTTCCTGGAATTCCTCGTTGGTTTTCGCATGCATGGACATAGCCGAGCTTCGATCCCGCATCGAGAACTGCCGTGCGAATATTGTCTTCTTCCCGAATCATGTGAAAGGTGTCCAGGTGCACCTTCACATTGTCCATCCCGACTGCGTCAATGAACTTGACCGCGTCTCGCGCCACGTTGATGAAGTGCGATTCAAAGCGGTTTACAGGCTCAATTCCCAGCACAAGTTTCGATGTTGAAGCAGCATACTCCGCGATGACGCGGAAATTTTCCACGCCCCATTTCCATTCGTCATCTGTCCTCATACGACCGGTGAGATAGCCCCAGCCGCAATAAACCATGCCGCCGAAAACCACCGCTCCTGCCTCGTTGCTCAGGTCGATAAGCCGCCTGGAGAAATCCACTCCGCGCTTCCGCACCATCGGGTCTGGCGAGATGATGTTGTACTCCGCCGGCATGCCGTAGCCCGTGTTCACCGTCAACCCAAGATCAGCCGCAGCCCGGCGCACCTTGGCTGCCGGGAACCCATCGGGGTCGAACGGAATGATCTCCACGGCATCAAAGCCAATCCGCTTTACATCATCCAACAGCGGCAGGTCCTTCTCCAGAAAAGTCTCATGAAACAAAAGGGAATGAATTCCGAACTTCATTTTTGATCCTCCAATCCCAATTAGCTCCCAAGTCTCCTAAGCGAGACCTGAGCCGGGAGCCCCATCCTTTCCACAGCCTCATCGCGGAAAGGATGGGAAACCACGCTCGTGCGAGCGGACAGCGAGCGGCTGCCCCACCGCAGGTAGTTATTCTTCCTCTTCCTCCACGGGGCGTTTGGCGTTGGCGAGGATTTTGTCGGCTACCAGCTGGGGGACTATGTCGTAGTGGTCCATCTCCATGCGGTAGCTGCCCTTGCCTTGAGTCATGGAAGTTAGCAGAGTTCCGTAGGTCAGCATTTCGGCCATGGGAACTTCGGCGTTGATGATGGTCGTCCGGCCCTTGGAGTTGGTGCCCTGGACACGGCCGCGGCGGCTGCTGAGGTCGCCCATCAGGGTTCCGGCGAACTCATCCGGCGCCTCAATCTCGACCTTCATGATGGGTTCGAGCAGGCACGGCCTGGCCGTTTCCATGGCCTTGCGGAAGGCCAGGCGTCCAGCCATCTTGAAGGACATTTCGTTGGAGTCCACGTCGTGGTAACTGCCGTCGTAGACGGTGGCTTTGAAGTCGACGACCGGGTAGCCGGCGAGATAGCCGCGGGCGGCGGACTCGACGATGCCCTTTTCGATTGCCGGGATGAAGTTGCGGGGGATTGCGCCGCCGAAGACTTCGCTGGCGAACTCGAAGCCGGCGCCGCGTGGCATGGGCTCCATGCGAATCTTGCAGTCGCCGAATTGGCCGTGGCCGCCGGTCTGCTTCTTGTGGCGTCCCGGCGCCTCCACCTTGGCGCGGATGGTCTCGCGATAAGGCACCTTCGGAGCTTTGAGCGTGACTTCGGCGTGGTAGCGCTTTTTGAGGCGGCTGACGATGGCCTCGATGTGCGGCTGGCCCGCGCCGGCGATGAGGAACTCGTTGGTCTGCGGGTCGCGGAAGAAGCGAATGAGCAGGTCTTCTTCCATCAGCTTGTGGATGGCGGGGGCGAGCTTGTCTTCGTCGGCGCGGGATTTGGGCTCGATGGCGTAGGTCATGGCCGGCTCGGGCAGCGGGAAGAGGTCAATTTGAATTTCGGAACCCTTTTGGCCGAGCGTGTCGCCGGTAAGGGTGTCGCGCAGCTTGGCCACCGCGCCCAGGTCGCCGGCGTGCAGCTCGGGTACTTCGATGGCCTTGCGGCCCTGCATCACGCTGAGATGAGAAAAGCGCTCCTGGCCGCGGCGCGTGTAGTTCTCGACGGTGGCGTCGTTTTTCACCACACCGCCGATGACCTTGAAGAAGCTGATTCTTCCCGCAAATGGGTCGGTCATGGTCTTGAAGACCATCATCGAGAGCGGCTCCGAGTCGGCGAGCTTGCGGGTAGTTTTGCCGGCGTCGGGATCGGCGGAGGCGTCGGCGTCGATGGTGGGGATGCGGACAGCCATGGTGCCGCGCTCGACGGGCGAGGGCACGTAGGCCTTGATGAAGTCGAGCAGGTGGTCGAGGGCCATGTTGCCCAGGCCGCTGGAAAAGAGTACGGGGAAGATGCGGTCCTCGCGGATGGCTTCATGCAGCGCGGCGATCAGGTGCTCTTTGGTAAGTGTTCCGGTCTCGAAGTACTCCTCCATCAGCTCGTCCTTGGCTTCGGCGACCAGTTCGACCAGCGCCTCGTGGCGGGTCTTGGCGTCGGCGGCCAGGCTGGCGGGAATCTCTGTGGTGACCTTGCCGCGGCCATCGCCGCCGGAGGTGTAATAGAAAGCCTCCATGGTGACCAGATCGACGACGCCGTGAAAGCCCTCGGCGCCGGAGATGGGAAGCTGGACGGGCACGCAGTTGCGGCCCCAGCGGTCAACCAGCTCGTCAATCAGCGCGCTCAAGCCCCCGCCGCCGCCGGCCTTGGGGTGGTCCATCTGATTGATGACGACGACACGGGGAACGCCTGCCTCGTCGGCGTAGCGCCAGACGCGCTCGCTGACCGGCTCGACGCCATTCTGGGCGTTGACCACGACGATGGCCGTTTCCACGGGCAGCAGCGCCGCGCGGGCCTCGTGCGAGAACATGTGGAAGCCGGGAGTGTCGATGAGATTGATCTTGACGCCCTGCCACTCGACAAAGGCGACGGCGTTCTGCATGGTTGCGCCACGGGCGACTTCTTCCTCGTCATAGGCGGTCACGGCCGTGCCATCTTCCACGCGGCCCTGGGTGGGGGTCATCTTGGCGGCATGCAGCAGAGCGGCGATCAAGGTGGTTTTGCCACTGTGCGCATGCCCCACTACAGCTACGTTGCGGATCTCACTTCCCTGATACGTTTTCATGGTGTTCTCCTGTGGTTTTGCTGGGTATTGTCAGAAATTGCCGGATCAATTGATGGTGGGACAGGGAAAACGTAAGGACGCCCGTGGAGGCGTACCTGTGGCCGGATTGAGGGGCCACGTGTCCCGGTCTGCCGTCTTCCTCGTCCGTCATTGGGAGGGTCTCGGGCCGGCGCCGCGCGGAGGAGGGTTGGATGGGTCCACGGAGCGTCTATCACTAAAAATCGGATGCTATCACACGCGGAGTATGAACGTCATGTGACTGGACGCACAGAGCGCTCGATTGCCTCGAAATCACTGCGAGAACAGGAGGACGGGCGTATGATGCGGACAAATCCGGAATCGGAAAAAGGAGGGCCGATGCACAAGCAGGTTGATTACGAAGCCGCTGATCCCGGCTGGAAGGGTTTCTACACCGTCGCCGGTACCGCCATGCTGTTCTCGGTTCTGGTTGTAGTGGCGGAGATACTGATCGGCTTTTTTCCCGGAGCGGTGCATGCCTCCCAACGAACGGTGACCGTGATCGACTGGTTCACGCTCTTCCAGAACAACTGGTTCCTGGGGCTGCGCAACCTTGGCCTCCTGAATCTGGTTGGGGCAGCCTTGCTGACTCCGGCGTTTTTAGCGATGTACTTCGCTCTTCGGCGCGAGAGCGAACCCTGGGCGGCGTTGGGCGCGATCCTGTTTTTTATGGGGATGGCGATCTACCTGGCTTGCAATCGGACCTTCGCGATGCTCTCTCTCAGCGGCCAGTATGCCCGCGCCGCCACGGATGCGCAAAGGTCCATGCTGGTAGCGGCGGGACAAACCATGCTGGTGGAAGGGTTAAGCCGCACGGGTATCTTCCTCATCGACACAGCGGGCTTGGTTCTCTCCGCTGTCATGCTGAGGAGCGAAATCTTCGGCAAGACGACGGCAATCGCGGGAGTAGTGGGAAATGGCCTGATGATTGTCCTTGAAATGATTCTCGCCTTTGCGCCGGGATGGTCCACGGTCTGGCTGATCGTCGCCATGGGCGGCGGGGTTTCCATCATGGCCTGGTACATCCTCGTAGGCCTGCGGCTGTTCCAGATGGGAGCGGCTGCGGCGGAAGCGGAGGGTTGAAAAGGCACAATATCAATCTCTCTCACACACAGTCAGATTGACCTGGCCATGTACGTGCGCTTCCTGTCTGTGGCTCTGGCGCGTCCACAGCCCCATCGGCGACAATGATTTCGTTATGGATAAACTCTCTCGCCGCGATTTTCTGCTTACCGCCTCCGCCGCTGCGCTTGCCGCTACCGCGCCCGCGCTTGTCGCAACTTTGGCCCCCGCCACGGGCCGGCAAAGGGTCTTTGTCGGCTCCGGAACGCCCGATGGCATTCTGGCATACAATTGGAGCCCGACCACAGGAGAACTGGCCCCGGTCGGAGTGGCAGCTAGGCTGGCCAGCGTCTCCTGGATCGCGTACTCGCGGGACAATAAGTTTCTCTTTGCCGCCGCGGAGGGGAAGAGTTTCAAGGGTAAGACGAGCGGCGTGGCGGCTAGTTACCGCGTGGCGAACGGCGCCCTGCAACCGCTCTCGGAGCAGAACTCGGCCGGCGAGGGCACCTGCCACCTGGCTCTCGACCAGACCGGCCATGTGCTGGTTTCGATCGACTACACCGGCGGAAGCGCGGCCAGCTTTCTGGTCACCGATGGCAAGCTCAGCCCAGCTGTGTGGAGTGAAATCTACGTCGGCCACGGGCCAAACAAGGACCGGCAGGAGAAGGCACATGCGCATTTTGCCTCCTTCTCGCCCGACAACCGCTTTGCCTATATCAACGATCTGGGAAAAGATTGCATTCACATTTACAAGCTGAACGCCGAGACCGCGATGCTAACCGCGGCGGGGAGTTACACGGCCAGGCCCGGCGCGGGCCCGCGGACGCTGCACTTTCATCCCAACGGCCACACCGCATACTCAGTGAACGAGCTGGATTCGACGATTGACGTGCTGGAGTGGAGTCCTGCGGACGGCAGCCTTACTCTTGTCAGTCGGATCGAGTTACTCCCCGAGGGCTATCACGGCCCCACGCGCGCCTGCGACACGGTGATCACTCGCGACGGAAAGTTTGTCTATTTTGCCAATCGCGACAATAACTTCCTTTATAGCTTCCGCGCTGAGTTTGAGAGTGGCAAACTAACTCCCATCGCGCGGAGCAACTGCGGCGGCAAGACTCCGCGCAACTTCACGCTGGACCCGACGGAGAACTGGATGCTGGTGGCGAATCAGGACTCGAATCTGATCAGCGTCTTCCGGCGGAACACTGTGACAGGGGCGCTGGCCGATGAGGGCAAGAGCTTTGCGGCGGCCGAGCCGATGAGGATTTTGTTTTAGGAAGAAGTAAGATGCGAATGTTCAGAAACATCTGTTTGATTGGACTTTTGTTCGGCACTTCCTGTTCCCTGTCATGGGCGGGCGACGCTTCGCCTCTCTTCGACAAGCCTTTGCGCGAAATACATACGACGCTGCCGCCCGATCCGGATAACCCGTATTTCAAAAAGCCGCTGCTTTCCTGTTACTATTTCCGGAACTTCATGGTCAAGCAGCTTGACTTTGGAGAAAAAGGGGCGGAACAACTTTCGATTCTCCCATATTGGTTAAAAGACAACAAAGAGCCGCCGTGCCTTCGCGCCAACGCCACAGACGAGATGGTGATCGGTCCGAGGGAGTGGAGCGGCTATTTCGAAGGTGTTAAAAGCGACTTCATCTTTTTTGTATCCGCCGACGGGTCTGATGGCGGATCGTCTTTTGCTGTTTTCGACGCTGTAGACGCTTGGAAGATATTTGTCGATGCCGAGAAGGTGACCAACAACGCAACGGAATTCACCACACTTGCGCTATTGAACCACCCGGAAAATGAGAACGACGCCGTGCTCGAGCTACGCTACCGAAGGGTGTACCGGGCACCGTGCTCGTTGCGCGCAGACGAGAAGAACTGCTGGAGCCTTATCAGGCATATCACTGGCCTGATGGAATCATTGCCTCCAAACTGCTCTATAGCGTACGGCGCCAAGGAAAAGGCGTATCCGGAAAATGCCACGAGCTTGAAGACCGATCCGAGCGTAATTACATATGACGTTGAGGTTGTGTTGGATTCAGGAAGTGCTGTACGAGTGACGCCTGTCTCAAAGGCAATGGAATGTTATCCGGCTGAATAAGTAACTGCCACTCGCAGCGTCAGGCGCCGATTAGGACAGGAATGCCGAGTTCGGCATTCGCGTCGGCTGCTGCGGCGGACTCGGTGGCTACCGGCACGTGGGCCAGCTCCCAGGCTGACCGGTCCTTGATCAGGCGCGAGACCAGCGCCGTGTGCATGGCATGTCCGGCGCGCTCCGCGACCACGTGGCCCTCGATGCGCCGCCCGGCCAGCGAAAGGTCGCCGATCAGGTCAAGAACTTTATGGCGCACATACTCATCGGAGAAGCGCAGCAATCCGTTTATCGGGCCATTGACGTCGAGGATGATGGCGTTCTCCGGCCCCGCGCCGCGGATCAGGCCCATGTCGCGCAGCTTCTTCTCGTCGGCCTGGTAACCGAAGGTGCGCGCCGGGGCGATGAAGGTGCCGTAGGTCTCGGCGGCCAAGTCGATGCAGGCGCTCTGGTGGCCTACGGGCGCGGGAAAATCGATGACGTATTCGATGCTGTAGCCGGAGCCGGGATAGACTCCGATGAATTTGTTCCCTTCGCGCACCTCGACCGGGCGCAGCACGCGAACGGTTTCGCGGCGGCGGCGCTGGGTGCGGATGCCCACGCTCTGGAAGGCCTCGACGTAAGCCAGGGCGCTGCCGTCCAGAATAGGCAGCTCCAGGTTGTCCAGCTCCGCAATCACGTTGTCCACGCCCATGCCGATCAGCGCCGAGAGCAAATGTTCCGTGGTCTGAATCAGCACGCCTTGGCGCATCAAGCTGGTGGCATAGCTTACCTTGGCCACGTAGCGGCCGATGGCGGGAATCTCAAAGTTGTCCAGGTCGGTGCGGCGGAAGACGATGCCCGAGCCGGCAGGCGCGGGCAACAGGCGCAGATGCACCGGCGCTCCGGAGTGCAGCCCCACCCCGGTGAAATCCAGGGGCGCGGCAATCGTCTGCTCCAGGTGTGCGGGATGAGTCAATAATTTCATCTCCAATGGCGCAAAACAGGCGTAAGAGTTAGATTAGACTCACGGAGTTATCCCTGTCCTGTGGCATTTTTGCCACACTTTGCGCGAGTTAGACAATATTAACGACAGAATCCGAGCACTCTGCCATATGCGAACGTCTCATCAGCAGGCGCCCCGGTGGCAGGATTGCCAATAGAGTGCAGAATGGCCGGAGCGCCTGATACACTTCCTTCAAGCACCACCCGGAGTTAGAAAACGCCATGAAACACACATCCCTGATTCTGATGTTGGCGGCCTGCACTGTGGCCGCAAGCGCCCAAACCCCCGCGACGCCAGCTGCGCCCGCTGCCAAGCCGGCCACCGCCGCTACACACGCAAAGCCGGCTGCCCTGGCGGCCAAAGCTGCTCCAGCTACGCCCCCAACAGTTGCGGCGCTCATTAAAGAGCCCACGGCGATTCCCGCTGTCAAGGGAATTCAAAAGCCGCTCTTTACGGTAGCCCTGCGTTACAAGGACATCCTGGCCGGCACGGGAGCCCCAGCCGAGCCGGGCAAGATGCTCAAATGCAAATTCACCTTATGGGTAGCGGCGACTGGAGCGAAGATCGACTCCACCGACGATCACCGCGCCCCGCAACTGGACAAGGACCACAAGCCCGTCATGGATGCCGACGGCAAGCCCAAACTGGGCGATCCACAGCCGATGCCGGTGATCATGGGACAAGGCCGTCCGCTCCCCGGTTGGGATATGGGATTCGAGGGCATGAAGGCCGGTGGTAAGCGCCGCGTCTACATTCCTTGGCAGTTGGGATTGGGCGCCCGCGAGATGCCCGCGCGTGACGCCACTCATGCAGCGGTTCCCGCCAAATCCGATCTGATCCTCGATCTCGAATTGGTCGATGTAACGGACGCTCCGCTGCCTTCCCAACGTCCCGGCATGATGCCAGGAGGGCGTCCGATGCCCGGGGGACAGCCAATGCCGCTGAGGCCCCGAGCTCCCGGTGTCCCTGGCGCTCCTGGTGCACCTGTACCCCAGGCGCAGATGACAGTTGTGCCTAAACCGGCGGCAGCGCCCGCACCCGGCACAGCGCCCGCCGCGCCGGCTCCGGCAACGCCAGCGGCTCCGCCAGTTCCAGCCGCGGCGCCCAAGCCGCCTGCGCCCGCTCCTCCGACAACCGCACCGGCTGTACCGCCAACTCCGGCTGCACCGCCAGCCAAGTAGCGCAAGAATATTGTGTGCCCCACCCTCGCCGCATTTTTGTTTTTGCCGCTAGGGTGGGAAACTGGAATCTCAATCCGCGCAGAATCAGTCAGGAAAAGTCAGGCCACAGCCAGAGGCAACTCCGGCGTGGCCTGAATCAGTTGGCGGGTATAGGCCTCTTGTGGATGCTCGCACAGCGCCACGGCTTCGCCGGTCTCCACCAGACGGCCCCGCTCCATCACCGCGATCCGCGTCGACAGGTAGCGCACCAGCGGCATGGAGTGCGAGATGAACAGATAAGTCAGCCCGTACTCGCGCTGCAAGCGCCGCAGCAGATTCACAATCTGCGCTCCCACGCTCACATCCAGGGCCGAAACCGGCTCGTCTAGAATCAGCAGCTTCGGCCGCAGCGCCAGCGCGCGGGCAATGTTGATGCGCTGCCGCTGCCCGCCGCTGAACTCGTGCGGATACCGACCCAGAGCCGATTCGTCGAGGCCCACCTCATGCAGAAGCTCGACCGCCTTGGCGCGCAGGGCGACATTGCCCATTGTGTAGCGCCGCTCTCCAGAGCGGCTGTTGTGCAGGTCTCCGGACCTGCACTCATCTCCTCTGGTGGCTTGGAAACTGCCAGAACAGCCGGTCTGGAAAGTGGCGCTATAATTTGCAAATAGAATCTCAATCTCGGCCTCGCGCCGATGGATCAGCAGCGGCTCGGTGACAATCTCCAGCACCTTCATGCGCGGATTCAGAGCGGCGTAGGGATCCTGGAAGACGGGCTGCATCTGCCGGCGCAGGCGGCGCAACTCGGCGCGCGAGGCGCGGGCCACATCGATTCCGTTCACGCGGATGCTGCCTTGGGTGGGTTCCACCAGCCCCAGAATCATCCGCGCCAGCGTCGTCTTGCCCGAGCCCGATTCGCCCACCAGCCCCAGCGTCTCGCCGGCCTCAATCGAGAGCGATACATCCTCGACGACGGCGCGCTGCTCCGTGCCCAGCCCCGCCCGCCGGGGATAGCTCTTGCCAACCGCATCCACCTCAACCAGCGCCATGGATTGATGGTAAATGGAATCCCGTCCCCGTCTGGATTGCCCTGAATAGGAAAGGGGGATCTGATCGCTCAGATCCCCCTGCTGATTACAGTTGGGTTGTGTTTAGAACGTGAAGTGCAGGCCCAGGCGGATGTTGCGCGCCTGCTGGTACTCGTAGGGTTTACCGTACATGCTGTCGACGGTGATAGGACCGCCGTTTGGTGTGCCGTTGTTCGGGCCGTTCATCGCCGCCTTGTAGTCGTATTTGCTCATGGCCGCCGAATAAAAGTCGAGTCCGTTGCCGATGAAAAGACCAGCAGGCGCAAGGAAGTTACTCGCCGAATAGTCGGAGTCGATATTCTCCCAATACGCAACAACCCTATGCTGATTGAGAATGTTAGAGAACGTAGCATCGAAGCTGATGGATTTCGCTTCTCCCAGCTTCAAGCTCTGCTTGAAGTTGAAGTCGGTGTCGAGGTACCACGGCGTACGCTTCGTATAGGGATCACTCGCAGTGATAACTCCGGTCGTCGGATCCTGAGTCACGTCAATCCACTTGCCGCGATTGACAATGTCGGTCGGGAAAGCGGGCTGGCCCTGATAGGAATAACCTACGTCCTGTTCACTGGTCAGAGGCGTTCCGCTATAAGCTGCCTGAAAGACGCCAAAGTCGGTGGTAAGCCTCTTGAGCCAAGGCAGATCGTAATAGACGTAGCCCTTGAGCGCGTTGGGCCGGTCGGTTGCCATCAGGCCGCTTGAAGATGAGCCATTTGCGTTCCACGAGAAGTACGGTTCATCGAAGGCCCGGCTATTGTTCGGAGCATTGCGGCCGCCGCCGCCATCTCCCAGGTCGGAGCTGGTCAAGCCGGCGTAGTTGCCGCGGAAGTTGCTCCACGTATAGGAGGCCATGCCCATCCAATGGTTGCTGACCGCTTTGGTCACACGGAATTCCAGGCCGTCATAGCTGCGGGCGGCGGGAATGACTTTCTGACTCGCCGGGCAGGTATTGTTGACGCAGTCCGGCGGTGTGCCATACAGGAAGTTCCAGAAACCATTGAAGGTGCTGTTGACTCCCTGGCCGGGGTTAACGATAACGAATGTTTCGCCCACCGCAGGGTTAAAGATGGCTGAGTCTTCGATCACGTGGTCAAGACGCCTGCGATCCCAGCGCGCCTCAACGGCCACATTCGGCTTGAGCTGGTAATCTACGCCGAAGCTGGAGTCGTGTTGCGCGTAGGGCTTCATGCCCGGAGCTGTTCCCTCTTCGGTGACGCTGCAAGTTGAGCAAGTCGTCGGATTGGCGCGGTTGTTCTGGCTTTCCAGGAATGTCAAATTCGACGCAGACGGGGCCGTACCGCCAGCCCAGTTCACCACGGCGCTGGTGCCGCTGCCAATACAATATGCGCCTGTGCTATTGAATGCGGGAGTAATGCCCGCCAGGCTGTTTTGCATCAGAGCGAAATAGCACTCTTCCCAGATCTCGCCTCCGTAGGAGCCGATCGCCAGGTTCAGCTTCATCTGGTCGTAGTACTCGCCATAGCCGCCGAAGATCTTCGCCCTGCCGTCCTTGAAGACATCCCAGGCAGCGCCGATGCGCGGAGCAATCTTGTCTCCCCATCCAAAGTTAATAGGCCGAGTGATCTTCTGTGTGATGGGCTGGTTCTCAGCCGGCAGATATTCGCGCTCAACACGCAGGCCGGCGTTGATGGTCAGCCCGTGACCGAGCGTCCAGGCATCCTGGACAAAGAAGCCATGATTCAATGCGGTTGCGGTTCCGGTGGTGCCGTAGTCATTCACGTTGACGACGCCGTAAGTGCCTGTGCAACTGGAGTAGCCGGTGATCCCTTCGATGCCAGAGGGGGCTACCACAGGCGGTCCAGCGCTGCCCACAGTGCCGCAATTCTTTATGCCCACATTCGGGTCGATGGGAACGTAGGGGACCGTGGTGCCGGGGAAAATCTGAACCTCCGGCTCATTGTAGCCCTGGCTGATGAGGTTGACGTTGCGATGCAACTGGTAGCCGAACTTGAAGTTGTGGGTACCAGACCAGCCGGTTTTAAACCAGGCAAGATCCTCGTCGAACTGAGTAGCCTTGTTGGAGTTGAAGTGAGTGAAGGAACCAGATATTGGTCCTCCGATA
Organism: uncultured Occallatibacter sp.; assembly: GCA_964595845.1. GTDB lineage: Bacteria > Acidobacteriota > Terriglobia > Terriglobales > Acidobacteriaceae > Telmatobacter. The sequence goes on from CAZQRX010000048.1 coordinate 15,276, forward strand.
ACGTAGCCGTTAGACTCGGCCAGTGTGGGCGCGCTGGTTGTAAGCGCAACGCCGTTGGTATCGGTGGCGGTTGTGCCGTTGTTCTCCCATACATCGAGAATCCCATTGGTGGGGAAGCCGAAGTCATGGTAGTTCTCAAAGTAGTAGCCCAACCGCGTGGTGGAAACCAGGTTGTTGGTCAGGGTGATATCCGCACCGACATTCAAGGTCATGTTGGGGGCCGCGAAACCGGCGGTGTGTGGGTAGTTGGAAGGGGGCTCGTAACTATTAGGGCAAGTGAAAGATGCGCCAAGCCCCTGGCATCCGGTATAGAGGTTAGCATAGCCCTGAACTGAATCGGGGCCGGGCAGATCCTCGCCAAACTGCTTCTGATCCTGAGTCAGCCACGAGCCGAAGACGCGAATTTTATTCGTGATCTCCGCATCGACGCGGCCATAGGCATAGTCAGTATGGGTATTCTGGGCGAACGATACGATTCCGCCGGGGCCGTTCGTTCCATAATTAAGAAATTCTTCGAAGGCATTCATATCGGGGTTGAAGCTGGCAAACGCGGTAATACGATCTCTGAGCTTCTGGTAAGCGGAGTCCGAGATGCCATAGATCTTGGGAAATAGGTCCACAAGCGGGCCACCGATGGTGACGCCGGGGTAAAGATCGCTGGTATGCGGGCGGACCGGCTGATAAACCTGATAGGGCGGGTCGATTTGCCCCCAACTCGTCGCGGTGCCATTCGAGGTTGGATCGTAACGCAAGTCCGGAGCCGGCGAACCGTTCATGCTGCCGTCCTGGAACGATGTGAAGACCGAGCCATGCCACTTGTTGGTTCCTTTGTTCAGGATGACGTTGACCACGCCGCCCAGCGCGCCGCCGTACTCGGCATCAACGCCAGAGGTCTTCATCTGCACTTCCTGGATGAAGTCCATGGGAACGTTGGTATGCGAGAAGCCGCCGATAATGTTAGCTGTCTCCTGGCCTTCCACCAGATAAGAGTTCTCCGAGTCCGCGCCGCCGCCGATCGAGAAGCCGACGTTGCCGCCGTTGCTGCCGTTGCCGGGTGAGGTCGCGCCGGTTCCATTGCCGCTCATGGTGTTGCCCATCAACGGCTCGTTACGCGCCGCGGGGGCAAACTGAATCACTGACTGGAAGGAGGTTCCGTGCGGAATATTCTGAAGCGTTTCTTCGGGGATGTTAGTCAATGTGGTCGTAGTGGTGGTGTCGATCATCGGCCCCTCGGTGTTCACTTCAACCACCGTTTTCACCGCGCCCACTTGGAGGGTCAGATTCATCGTCGGCAGATGGCCCACTTCAAGAGTCAGGCCTTCCTGCTTCAAGGTTTCAAAGCCTTCCGCCGTGACCGTGATGGTATATGTGCCCGGCGGAAGGTTGGCGAAACGGTAGTAGCCGCTGGAATCCGTCGTGGCTTCCTTCGAACCGACCAGGTTCTCTCCTGTCACAACTACCTTGGCGTGAGCAATCACGGCGCCGGAAGCATCCTTGACCGTGCCCTGAAGACCGCCTGTCGTTTCCTGCGCAAAAACCGACCCCGCAACGAACAACAGAACGATCGCAATGGTAAACATCGCACTGTGTAGCCGGAAAAATCGCATTGAGTTCCTCCAAAAAAGTCTGTGGGGACCGGAAGCCCGGTTCGGGAAGCTTCTCAATCCGCTTTCTGTGATTCAGCGTCTCAGCTGGGGGGTGTGGACGCTACTCCCGATAAGCATGGCACGACTTATCGAGTTAAATATGCAGGTTGAGTGCCATTCTTGCCAGAGAACAAAAAATAGTGGTTTCTTGCTGAAAACAAATAGGTTACCTGAATAAATATCCATGGTCGAAATCATTCATAATATGAATATCTGTAGAAATTTTGACATGAATCCCAAAAATGGACAATGGGTTCTATTTTTGGGACAGTTCTAGCAGTACTCCAACGCCCTTGCGGCAGAGACTCGACGCCCATTGTGTTGGCAGCGATGCACTCTTCGAGGTGCACTTAGGATATGCTCTCTTCCATGAACCTTACTCTGGCGCACATCGGCGCGCGCACCGGCTCGAAGGACGAGTTCAACGCCCTGACTGAGGTCTACCTGGGGCGCTGCTCGGCCTTTGCACACTGCAAGGCGGAGGCCTTCCGCACCGAGGAGGCGCTGCTGGATTGGCTGGAACGGCAGCAGGGGCGTACGCCTGCCGTGGCCGTCCTGCTGGACAGCCGCGGGCGGCAGATGACCTCGGAGGCCTTTGCCGCGTGGCTGGGCGCGCTGCGCGACGAGGGAACGCAGCAGATAGTCTTCGCGGTGGGGCCGGCCAGTGGCTGGTCGGACGCGGCGCGGGCGCGGGCGCAACTGCTGCTCTCGCTGGGGCCGATGACGCTGGCCCACTCCCTGGCGCGGCTGGTGATGGCCGAGCAGATCTACCGCACGTATGCGATTCTCACCGGCCATCCCTACCACGCGGGACACTGAACAGGGGTAAGGGATCAGGGATCAGAGATCGGTTGTCATGGCCTGGTTCACCATTACAATAGATGGAGTAGTCAGCAGTTGCTTCCTGAGTTTTCTCGATTGTCGGCAGCTTTCAGTTGACCCCTGACCCCTGATCCCTGTTATGACCGATTCGCGACGCGGACTGATTCTGATCAACACCGGCCCCGGCAAAGGCAAGACGACCGCTGCAATGGGGACGGCTCTGCGCGCCGTGGGCAACGGGATGCGGGTGCTGATGCTCCAGTTCCTCAAGGGCTCCTGGCACTACGGGGAGCTGGACGCGGTGGAGGCCTTCGGCGAAAAGTTCGTGCTCAAGCAAATGGGGCGAGGGTTTGTGAAGGTGGGCGGCGCCCAGACCGATCCGGAGGACATTCGCCTGGTGGAAGCGGCCTGGGCGGAGGCGCGCGCGGCCATCGACTCCGGCGAGTGGGATATGGTTGTGCTGGACGAGATCAACTACGCCATCAGCTATGGAATGCTGGACGCGGCGGTGGTGGCCGAGGCGCTGCGCTCGCGGCCGGAGATGGTGCATGTGATTCTGACCGGGCGCAACGCTCATCCGCTGCTGGTGGAGCTGGCCGATACGGTGACCGAGATGCGGGAGGTGAAGCACGCATACCAGAAGGGCATTCTGGCCCAGCGCGGCATCGAGTATTAACAGTTGTCAGTTCTCAGTTGTCAGCCGAGAGCCGCGATCGCAATGCAAATCTCTTTGAACAGGCAATTTTAACTGAGAACTGTGAACTGAGAACTGGAAAGGGGTCGAATGACCTGGTTCAAGCGTGAGGAGTACGGTTCAGGCCTGAGGGGCGCGGCGGAGTCGCGTGTGCGCACCGAGGGTTTGTGGATCAAGTGCGTGGGCTGCCGGGCGCCGCTCTGGAAAGCGGAGCTTGCCGCCAACCTGAATGTCTGCCCCATCTGCCAGCATCACTTCAAAATTGGCGCGCGGCAGCGGATCGATTTGCTGCTGGAGCCGGGCTATGAGTTGGCGGACGGCGGGCTGCGCTCGACCGACCCGTTGAACTTTGCCGACGTGAAGAGTTACAAGCAGCGGCTGCGCGCGGCGCGCGAGTCTACCGGCCTCGACGACGCGATTCTCAACGCTATTGGCCGGCTGGGGCCGCATTCGGTGGTGCTCAGCGCGATGGAGTACAGCTTCATCGGCGGCTCAATGGGCGCGGTGGTAGGCGAAACAATTGCCCGCGCCGTGGATCGCGCGCGGGTAGGCCGCAAGCCGCTGATCATTGTTGCGGCCTCGGGCGGGGCGCGCATGATGGAGGGCGTGGCCAGCCTGATGCAGATGGCCAAAATCTCCTCGGCGTTGGCGCAACTGGACGATTCGCGTGTGCCGTATATCTGCGTGCTGACCGACCCCACCACCGGCGGCGTGACGGCCAGCTTTGCCATGCTCGGCGA
>CAZQRX010000049.1:0-19173 GCA_964595845.1 uncultured Occallatibacter sp.
CGCATCCGTTATCAGCAAACAGGGGAGTTTCACTTCCTCACCTTCAGTTGTTTCCGCCGTCGGCCCTATCTGTCGACGATCGCGACGATGGAGCTTTTTGAAGATGCGTTGGAGCGCGTTCGGCTGCGTTATCTCTTTGCAGTTGCTGGTTACGTGGTCATGCCGGAGCACGTGCATCTGTTGGTCAATGAGCCTCAGCGCGGGCTTTTATCCAGAACCGTTCAGGCCCTCAAACTGTCGGTCGCGATGCGCAGCCGCGAAAGACCATTTTGGCAGGCGCACTATCACGATTTCAACGTCTCAACGCACGAGAAGTTCGTGGAGAAGTTGCGCTATATTCATCGCAATCCGGTCAAGCGCGGCCTCGTTACCAAGCCCGAGGACTGGCAATGGTCAAGCTTCCGCCACTATCAAACGGGTATGCACGGAACCGTAGAAATCGAATCGGAATGGACAGCCTGCGAGAGAGGCTGGAAACTGCCTGAGTGGATGCGCTACCGGCAATTCGATTCCCCCTCCCCGGTCCCCAACTGCGAGGGACCGGGGGCACCCTCAACTTGATAAAATTCTGCGTGAGACCAGGGCCACCCGCCGCACAAAAGCAAAGCCCCAAGTCGCTTTATCGATTCGGGGCTTTGCTGTTGGATTGAAGCGATTGAATTGAAGTAGCGAACTAGGCGCTGATCTTCCGGCGCACGTATCCCGCCAAGCCCAGCAACCCGGTACCCAGCAGGTAGAGGCTGTTAGGTTCGGGAACCGCACTCGGGTTACTTGGAGGGGTGTAACTCGTATTGTCGAAAATGTACTCGTCATCCGCATAGTTCAGGTCGGAATTACCAAGGGGACGATCTTCCATACCCACAAAGGTCCCGTTAGGTGTGACCCCACCAGAGTTAGGAATCGTGCCGCCCGTCCATGCGGTGAGATAGGCGTGATTGATACCGTCGGCGCTATCAAGGGGATTTGAAGAGTAGATGTTGGGATTTGGATAGGAGGCGGTAGAAGAGTAGGCTGGACATGTAATACCAGATGGATACGTCGAATCACATAATTGAAACTCCAGAGTGTCGCCGGCAGTCACGGTTAAAACATCCGAAAGAAATGCGCCATTCGCAGTCTCTTGGTTATTAAAGATCCAGCCTGAACTGGCTTTTGCTGTCACATCGATAATCTGTACGTAATCAATGTCGCCTGCGCTGGAATTACCATAGTACCAAGCGTCAATGGGACCGCTTGATGTAGCGGTGATTGATCCGTAGGCCGGGACTTGTGTTCCCGCATGTGGGTAAGGAATAGATTGGGTACTGGCTTGTGCAGCGAACAGCCCCAGAGTGGATACCGCAACGATAGTAGCAAGAGTTTTCATCAGTCTTTAATCCTCCTTAGAATCAAGACACTACTTGTTTTTGAAGATAAATCACAATATCATCTTTTTATTTTGCCTGTCGACTGCTAAATAAAAATTTTTAATCCCCTCCGTTCTCACCTGGTCAGCATCCGTTCCACCTCTGCGTGCAGCCGCTCCGTGATCACTATCTCCGTCTCTTCCGGAGCAAAGCGTAACGGGCAGGTGGCCCATTCATCAGCCCTGAAGAATCACCATGGCAGGTGACCCGGTCATCAGAATCACCATGCGTTATAAGAAGCTGTGCCCCGCTCATCGCGGCCTTATTGCGATGAGCGGGCGGGTAGCCCAGGTCCCGCTTCTGGGACCTGGGATTGGATGTAGATAGGCGGCATGAATTACACCTACGACTCGCAGAACCACATGACCTCCGCCACCGGCAACGGCAAGACGATCAAGATGGTCTACGACCGGGGTCCCCGGCGACAGGTCTTCGTCGCTGGGGTGGGGGACGCCTTCGGCAACTCTTGCAGCGGCCAATCGCCCGCCCGCCATCCCGCCTTCCGGGACCGTCCAGAGTAAAAAGTACCCAAATCCCGCATTTTCGCTTATGCTGTTAACAATCCTTTCTTGCTGCGGCAGGCCACTCAAACGAGATTCGCACACACATGAATCCAGTCGCTTTGGCGGTTGACGATCTTCGGGAGCAGTATACGCGGGAGATGGCGCTCGTCCGCCAGACCTGCGAGCGCACTGGAGACGGCACCGCCGCCATCCGCCGCCGCTCCGCCGTGGTGGACCGTATCCTCATTGAAATGTGGCGTCAAGCCTTCGCCGGGCAGCCCCAGCAGAACATGGCGTTGCTGGCTCTCGGCGGCTACGGGCGCAAGGATCTCTTCCCCTACTCCGACATCGACGTCCTCTTCGCCTTTGCCGACGAGAAGACCGAGGTCCACTCCAAGGAGGCCGTGCGCTCCATCATTCAGGGCATGTGGGACATCGGCCTGCGCGCCAGCCCCTGTTCTCGAACGGTCAAGGAAGCCGGCCGCTTCGACCCCGACAACCTGGAATTCACGCTGGCCACACTCGACCGCCGCTTCCTCGCCGGCCACTTCCCGCTCTACCAGCAGCTTCATCAGACCGTCCTGCCAGGCCTAGTGCTCAGCGAGTGGACCACCATCACACAAAAGCTCGGCGAGATCGCCCGCGCCCGCCACGCCAAATTCGGCAATACCATCTTCCACCTGGAACCCAACCTCAAGGACTGTCCTGGCGGCCTGCGCGACTTCAGCCTGGCCGTATGGTTCGCTCTCCTCTTTCACCTCAAGGAGACTAAGGAGTGGCCCCGCCACCGCGGCGGCGTCTTCCAGAGCGCCCGCGGAGACGCCGAGGCCGCATTCGACTTCCTCGCCGCCGCCCGCTGTTTCCTTCACTTCCGCCACGGCCGCGACGACAATACCCTCGACTGGCAATCCCAGGACGAAGCCGCCGCCAACTCCATCGGCCTGGAAACCCGCGGCACTGCCGATCCGGCTTATTGGATGCGCACCTACTATCGCCACGCCCGCGTTATCTATCGCCGCGCCGCGCTGCTGATGGAGCATCTGCCCGCCCCGGTCAGCTTTTACAAGCAGTTCCGCCGCCGCCGCACGCCCATCGCCGGCACCGACTTCCTCCTCGACCAGGGGCGCATCGACATCGTCCCCGGCGCGCAATTCAACGACACCGGCGCCATCCTGCGCATCTTCGCGCTGATGGCCACTCACGGCTACGCGCTCTCCCAGGCCGCCGAAGACCGCATCACCGACGCGCTGCCCGCCCTCGCCATCCACATCCCCGAAGGCCCTTATCTGTGGAATGCGCTGCGTGAAGTGCTGCTCGGACCCCATGCCGCTCATGCGCTGCGCACCATGCACGCCCTCGGAATTCTGGAAATGCTCATCCCCGAGTTTCACGGCATCGACGCCCTGGTGATCCGCGACAGCTATCACCGCTACACCGTCGATGAGCACACCTTCCTCACCATCGACAACGTACACGGCCTCCGCCAGCCCGCCAACGAATACGAGCAGCGCCTTGCCCAGCTCCTGCCAGAGATTGATCGCATGGATCTCTTTCTGCTTACGCTTTTGCTCCACGACACCGGCAAGGCCCGCCGCGACGAGGATCACGTCGCCCCCAGCATCGAGCTCGCCGACGCCCTGCTCGCCCGCCTCGAGTTCGACGGTGAAGAGCGCGAGGCAGTCATTCAGTTGATCCGCCTTCATCTGGAGATGTCCAACGCCCTCCGCCGCGACATCTTCGATCTGGAAAACGTGCGCGGCTTTGCCGAGAAGGTCGGTAGCCCGCAAATCCTCAAAATGCTCACGCTGATGACCTTCGCCGACATCAAAGCCGTCAACCCCGACGCCCTCACCCCCTGGAAGGCCGAGAATCTCTGGCAGCTCTACATGGCCACCGCCAACTTCATGGACCGCTCGGTCGACGAGGTCCGCTACCACGCCGCCATCGATCCCACGCTGCTCAACCGCCTCCGCTCCATGGTTCCCGCCGCGCAGCACGAGGCCCTCCGCCTCTTCCTCGAGGGCCTGCCCCAGCGCTACCTGCAAACCCGCCTCCCCGAGCAGATCCGCAACCACTTCCAGATGGCCGCCCGCCTCGACGAAGACGCCGTCCAGCTCGACCTGCGCCCCCATCGCCAGCTCTACGACCTCACCGTCATCACCCGCGACCGCAGCCGCCTCTTTGCCGACGTCGCCGGCGCGCTCTCCGCCTGGGGCATGAACATCGTCACGGCTGGCGCATTCTCCAACGACAGCGGCGTCGTCGTCGACAGCTTCCACTTCACCGACCTCTTCCGCACCCTCGAACTCAACCCCAGCGAGAAGGACCGCTTCCTCGCCTATCTGCGCGACGTGGTCTCGCTCAAGGTGCCCGTCGAGCAGATGCTCGAAGCCCGCCGCCACCTCAACCACCCCACTAACTTAAAAGTAGAAGTTCCCACCCGCCTGGAGTTCGACTCCGAATCCTCCACTCACTCGACAATCCTGCAAGTGGTAGCCCAGGACCTTCCCGGCCTGCTCCGCCAGATCGCGCTAACTCTGAGTACCCATCAATGTAACATCGAAGTAGCTTTAATCGACACCGAAGGCGAGACCGCCATCGACGTATTCTATCTAACCAGTCAGTCCGCCAAACTAACTCCAGAAGCCCAGCAAACCCTAGACAAAGACCTAACCGCCGCCATCGCCGCCATGCGCAGCCCCACCGCAACATAAAATGATTGTCATCCTGAGCATACAACTTTTGATCCGGCCCATTCGTTCTGAAACACTGTGCCCCATCCATTCCGCGCTTTTTGCGGAATGGGTGGGAGGGAATGTTGTATTCCTTTGGGGCCGGATCAGTAAGCATGTCATCCTGAGCGAAGCGCAAATATATGCTTGTCATCCTGAGCGATCTAAAATGATTGTCATCCTGAGCGGAGTGAAGCGGAGTCGAAGGACCTGCGGTTGCTTTTCGTCGCTTTGAAAGGGCGCGGTTTTAACTGCGCCATCTCCCATCCACATGTTTTTGAAAATCAACCCACGCGGCGAAGCCGCGCTCACTGAATGGCTGCTATCATTGTTGGTAACTCCAAGCGTTTCCTCTTGCGAGTGTGTGGGAGTAAGTTTGAGATGGCATCTTCCAAGCAAGACTTTGAGCGGTTTGTGATCTGGCTGCACCGACCGGAAAACCAGGCCCCGCCGGACGTGCGGCGGCTTGCAAATCTCGTGCTGGCGAATTTTACCGAACTGGCTCAGACCTCCCTCCAACGCAACCAAAGATCCATTCATTTGGTACGCCACGCCCGCGCGTCTCTGGCGCAGACAACTGACGGACCGCCAGACATCCAACCGGTGGTTGACGGCGGCGCTTGGCAATGGCGACGTTTGCGACATTTGACCCTTGGCCCATTTCGAGGCTTCCGCACGCCCGAGTCCTTTGATTTGCAGAAACGCGTTATCTTGGTTTACGGACCAAACGGCAGTGGCAAAACCAGTTTTTGTGAAGGACTGGAATATGCCTTGCTCGGCGCGGTCGAAGAGGCAGACACCAGGCGCATTGATGTGCGAACATACCTCGCCAACGTACATGCGGAACGGTTCGAAGCGCCGGTCCTGTCGGCAACTGACCCCCAAGACCGGAGGGTGCCTGTAGCGGCAAGTGCCGACAGGTATCGGTTCTGCTTCGTCGAGAAGAATCGAATCGACGCGTTCTCCAGAATCGCTGCACGGCCTCCCGCTCAACGCACGGAACTGATCGCCACATTGTTCGGTATGGACAGTTTTAATGAGTTTGTCGGTCATTTCAATGAGACTATTGATCAGCAGCTCGTACTAACCACCGTCAAACAATTCGACTTGACGAACCGCCGCAATACCTTGACCGCAGACCATACTGCGGTGGACGGCGAAGCCCAAGCCTTGTTGAACCTGACGAACGAAGAGGCCGAACTCGCCCGCTCGCACTCTGACGGCATGACATATGCAGGACTCAAGGCGCTTATTGGCAGCGCCGAATCGCCCGGCCGACTGCAGGAACTTGAAGACATCCTCAATGCTGTTCCGCCCGCAGTCATCGGCTTGACACCTCAGAAGTTGATTGATGCGTTCGAGGCGGCCCAGAAGGGCTATGAAAAACTCGTCGGCATCAATGCCCAGCTCGAAGCCCGCAGTAGCCAGGTTTCATTCAAAGACCTCTATACGTCTGTCTTGGCGCTACAAGCCACCGAAGGCGACCATTGTCCTGCGTGTGATACGCCCCTCGCAGGCCAACTCCACGTTGCAGTCAATCCTTACGAGAAGGCTACAGACGGCCTCGCTCAGTTGATTGAGCTCGGTGAACTACAGGAGGAGCGCAATACCGTTCAAGACGAAGTCGCGACAGCTTCGCGAGAGCTTCGCCGACAGTTCGCGACCCTTGCCACGTTCGTCTTGTCCCAAGAAGAACAAGATACGGCTTTAGGTCGATACCTGACCGGGTTGGGAGTTGCGCCCATCGAAGACTGGTGGACGATGATTTATCCGGCGCGGATAGCGCAAGAGATCGACACAGCGGCTGATACCGTGACGCTCGATCAAATTTTGGCGGTTACCGACTGCGTAGCCGCGCAAGACACGGCATCGCTTCTTGCCCGCCAGGAGCGCCAGCGCAACATCGCTGAACGCGATAGACTCAATGACTTCCGTCTATTGGTCCAAGCCCAAGACTTGAAGCGACAACAGCTTGTCGATGCCGTGGTTGCGGCGAGAGGCCGTATCGAGGCATTCGACACAGCCAATACGGAGCTTATCGACGAGGTGGCCCAAGAGACGCTTGACATCGCCCGTGACTCTCAGATAAAAGTTGCATACGACCTTTTCCTGTCGATGCTCAGGTTCTATCGCAACCAGCTTCCCGGAACGCTAATGGCAGGCCTCAATGAAACAGCTATGGGTCTTTACAATGAGTTCAATTGCAGAGACTTGGACCAAGATAAGCTCGCTGCTCTCTATTTACCAGTCACAGGCGAGCAAAAGATAGAGATCTCCTTTCGGGGCAATCCGAACGTTCGCATGGACGCTTTGCAGGTTTTGAGCGAGGGACATATCCGTTGTCTTGGCCTCGCGATTCTGCTAGCAAAAAGCCAGAGCATCCAATGCCCGTTAATCGTTTTTGACGACGCTATCAACGCCATCGACCCCGATCATCGCAGTGGCATTCGGGAGACGATCTTCGATAGCGACCACTTCGCCCAAACGCAGCTCATCGTCACCTGTCACAGCGATGAGTTTATTAAGGATATCCAGCAGCACTTGCCAATGCAGAGGCGAACCGATTGCCAAGTCTACCTATTCCGCAACCATGACGGCAACTACCAGCCTAGAGTGACCGGCAACGTTCCAAGCAGGAACTACGTCATGAAGGCACGCGCGTCAAAAGACCTGCTGGATCACCGCGAAGCCTTGGCGTCTTCTCGGCAAGCACTCGAGATGCTGTCTGAAAAGACTTGGCGCTGGCTCGCCAGCCATGACCTGGGCATGTTGAACCTGCCGCTTGCTGGCGTTGGCGCGGAGCCCGGTTTGCGCGATCTCTGCAATGCGCTAAGGAAACGGCTCAATGATGCGACAACTTTCACCCACCCAAACAAACCTTTGTTGATAGCCGCATATGACCGAATTCTCGGCATTCCGGACGCCAATCTTGTGTGGACGTATTTGAACAAGGGCACGCATGAAGAAGCAAACCGGGATGACTTCGATGCTGCCTTGGTGGAGTCGGTAATTCATACGCTTGAAGAACTCGACGGTCTTGACCTTCGGGCCGGGCGATAGCGCAAGTCCCAAATCCGCCGGTACGCGAAGATATCAGGGACAGTGGAGCCCCCGGTCATACAATTTGCCTGTAACCACACTGATTGGGAATGATATGTCGGCAACTCGTAACCTGCATATTGGGGTCACAGACAAGAGGCCGATCTTTCCCGTTGGCAGGTCGGAAGCCAGAACCTCTCGCGTGGCAGGTAGGGTAGGATGCAGGAATTGGCCTTTTATTCGCCGATATCCGGCAGTTCAATCCCAGTATCTCAAGAACGGAGAAGACAAAAAGCCACCCGATTCTCGCCGCAGCGATTCCCTATTCCCCGATCCCTAAAACTTGACCAACCATAGTCAGAAAAAGACGCCAAATATTCGCCCCCAAACACGTCAGAGTCCCGCCATCCGGGACGATTTCAAATTCGCCGATGACGTATTTGCAGCCGATTCATAGAAAACCGTAGCGGCTCAGATCACCGATTCATGCAAAACCGGACAGCTACAGATCGCCACTTTCCCCGAAACCGGAAACCTGTAGCTGCTCATTTGACCCCAAAACCGGCTACATTTAGCTTCACAGTTTTGATAAATCGATCACCTCCAGCTCACCACTTCATTCTCCCGTTAACTTCGTATTCATCTTCGCGCCCCTTCTTCCGGTATGCTCAGAAAGGGGGTACTGTTGCACGTCCACTCCAGCCACACTCGCGAACTCCTCCGCACAATCGCCGGCCTGATTCTTGCGCCGGCGCTGGCCGCCGCGCAAACGCCTGCAACAAAGCCAGATGCGAGCGTCGACCCGGCGTCCCCCGCTTCCGCCGCTTCCAGCGATCAAGCGCAGACTTGGAACTGGCACATGCAGAGCACCATTACCGGCCAGGGATATCCCTCCTTGAGCGCCAAATACTCTGGAGTCAACAGCCTGCCCACCGCCGGCCAGGCCCGCGAGACCGTCTCCCTGGACTTCTTTGGCGGCTACCGGTTATGGCGCGGCGCCGAATTCCACGCCGACCTGTTGACGTGGCAGGGCTTCGGCCTGGACGGGACTCTCGGCATAGAGAACTTTCCCGACGGGGAAGCTTATAAAATAGGTATTCGCTATCCCCACTCGGCCATTGCGCGCTTCTTCATTCGGCAGACCATCGGCTTCGGCGGTGAGAAAGAGGCGGTGCCTTCCGACCAACTCACGCTCGCCGGAGAGCAGCCGGTTACGCGGCTCGCATTCACCGCCGGCCGGTTCAGCGCAAAGGATATCTTCGACAACAATACGTATGCAAACGATCCGCGCAAACAATTCATGAGCTGGGCTCTCGTCGCTAACGCCGTTTGGGATTATCCAGCCGACGCGTTGGGCTACACGACCGGCGTATCGGTCGAATTGGAGAGACCTAAGTGGGCGCTGCGCTACGGATTTTTACAGTTGGCGAATCAACGGAATGGCTTTACCGCCGAAGACCGGTTTCTGATCTGGCCGGGAGAAAGTTCAGCTGGCGACGGCAGGTTCTTCCACGACTGGGGGATGGTGGCCGAGGGCGAGCGCCGGTTGAGCATCGGCGGCCATCCGGGTGTTGTCCGCCCCCTGGCCTATCTCAATCAGGGGGAATTCGGCAGCTACAAGGCCACTCTATCGGTTCCTGGAGCGGATATCTCTCAGACTTTCGCCCACCGTCATTCGTTTGGCTTCGGCCTGAACGCTGAACAGGAGATCACGAAGAACATCGGCGTCTTTTCACGCGTGGGATGGAACGACGGTCATAACGAAGCATGGTTGTATACCGACATCGATCACACCGGATCGCTGGGCGTAAGCGTAAAGGGAGACGCGTGGCGCCGCTCCCGCGATACAGCCGGCCTGGCCGGTGTGATTAGCGGCATTACAAAGGTGAACCAGCAATACCTCATGGCCGGCGGCACGGGCATCCTGGACGGCGATGGCAACCTGAACTACGGCCGGGAATTTGCCTTGGAGACGTACTACGAGCACACATTCCCCCAGCAGATTAACTGGACCCTGGATTACCAGTTTGTTGCCAATCCTGCGTTCAATCGCGATCGCGGCCCCGTTTCGGTCCTCGGCACGCGCATCCATTGGGAGTTCTAGCCTTGGAAAGAGTGCGATACGGGTTTACTGGGAGTTGCTCCGATAAGAAGCAGGCGTCCCGGCGCGACCACCAGAACTATCTGAAACTGGGCGGCTTAGGATTTCTTCTTGGCGACGGAAACCTCAACTACGGCCGCGAAAACATCGCCGAGAGCTACTACAACTGGCACGCCTGGCGCGAACAGTTTTATGCCGTCGATGTGCAGCATATTAACAACTCCGGCTACAACCGCGACCGCAGGCCAGTTTGGGTGGGTTCGGTGCGCGCGCACGTGGATTTTTGAGAATCAGAAAGTCAGTACTCCTTTCGCTGCACCACCAGGACCGAGGCCCACAGCAAGAGGACGGCCAGCGCCAGCGACCCCAGCACTGCCTCCCACGGCATCGGCGCCGTAATCGGATAACAATTCAGGCTCATGCCGCGAAGAGGACTGATTCGCGCGACCCAATCGAATTTGGCCTGCAACAGAAACACAGCAGTCCAGAAAATGAACGCACCCGTGACCTGCCAAATCTCATCGAGCACGCACGACAACAGCACCGAAAAAGCATAGATGGCCATGGTGCAGACGATTGTCCGCGTCAAATAGACAAGGGCTTGCAAGGCACTTGTAGACTCCGGTCGCAGATGCACGATGTACACCGCCATGATGGCGACCAGGATGCACGTCTGAAGAGCGCCCAGCCCCACCCGTACAAAGAGCAGTCGCCGGCGTGAAATTGGGAGCGACAGCGTAAAGAGCATGGAGCCATGGAATCCGGGTGTAAAGGTGTATATCCCTTGGGTGTTGATTCCAGAGCCCGCCAGGTAAATCGCCGTAAAGATGAACAGAAGGACCGAAGCCAGTTGAATGGCCATCCATAGCCGCGCCGCGGGCACTCCCGAATGAACTCCCGTCGCGGTGATCCACATGGGCGTAAGCCACACGAACAGAATCGATCCCACTATAAAGAAAAAGCGCCAACGCACTTCAAGCCAAGCCTTGAACCAGAGCATTACTCCCCCCTCACATGATCCAGAAACAGTTCTTTCAGCGTTACGGGACGCACTTCCACCGAGCTTGGCCCCAGCGAGCGCGCGTGTTCCACCAGCGTATCCACATCCCCATGGGCCAGCAGCGATGCCGTTCGTCCGCGCTGCCGCAAATGATCGATGCCTGTCAGGCCGGATAGCTCCCGAGGCGGCAATCCATCGAAGACCAGCAGGATTCTCCGGTACTGCGATTTCAGTTCGTCAAGCTCGCCATCGATCACGGCCTGCCCTTCGTCGATGATGCAGACGCGGTCGCAGATCTGCTCCACCTCCGCCAACTGATGCGATGAGAAGAAGATCGTCGTTTCGCCGCTGGCAGCCGAATCCGCAAGCGCCCGCAGAATGTCTTCGGTCATCGCCGGATCGAGTCCGCTTGTGGGTTCGTCCATCAGCAGCAACTCCGCGCCGCGCGCCATCGCCAGCAGCAGCATGAGTTGCGTGCGCATCCCCTTGGAGAGCTTCGGCACGGCTTTACCCAGCGGCAAACGGAAGAGTTCCAGGTATCTCTCCTCCAGATCCCGCCGCCAGCCGGGAAAGAAGGGGCGCGTGAAGCGTATCGTTTGCCCCACGTTCATAAACGGGTAAAGCTCTTTGTCCTCGCTGACAAAGCCAATACGCCGCCGCGCGGCAATCGAGGATGCCTCCGTTTCCACCGCTTCGCAAAAGAGCCGAATCTCCCCGGCATCCGGCCGCAGCATCCCCAGCAGAAGTTTCAGCGTCGTCGTCTTCCCCGCGCCGTTGCGGCCTAAAAAGCCGCAAATCGATCCGCGCGGCACGGCCAGATTCAACCCCCGTAGCGCCGGCGTGCCACGGTAACTTTTGGAAAGTCCGTGGGTTTCAATCAATTGTTCGTTCATGTTTGCCTCTTTGTCGTGGCTGCCTTCTCCTGCAAGCGTGAAAGTTCCTCTTCAAAGACCCGGCGCAGCTCCGATTCCGACAGATCAAGAGCCATGCCCTTCTCCATCGCAGATCGCAGAACTTCGCCCGCTTTGCGAATTTCAGCAGTCTTCGCGGCAGACGATTGCGGCCCAGCCACAAAGACCCCCAATCCGTGCCGCACCTCAACAATGCCTTCACGTTCCAATGCACGATAAGCCCTGGCCACGGTATTGGGATTCATGGTCAACTCTTCGGCGATCTTGCGGATCGTAGGCAACTGCTCGCCCGCCCGAATTGCGCCAGTCTCCACGGCGTGCTTGATCTGCTCCATCAGTTGCAGATAGATCGGTACACCGGATGAGAAATTGATTCGCAGATTCATCGATGTGTCTACTCTACTAATACACTAGACTTCTTGTCAACACAATAATTCCGGCCTCCTTCGCGGCACAGCTACTGAACGATTGGCGAGTACATTCTTACGGAAAGATTTGCGTCTGCCTCGACAGTCAGAAACTCTGCTTATTTGCCTACTCCTGCTGGCTGAGCTTGAGTCTTCTTTTCGGGAGGCAGCTGAACAATCACTTCATTCGGCTTGGCGTAGTGCAACTGCTCGCGCGCCACTAAGCCGATGGCGTCCGGGCTGGAGTTGAGCCGCTCGTTGCGATTACGCAGACGGGCATTCTCCTGTTGCAGGCTATCGATCTCCTTGCGCAACTGATGGTCCTCGGCGCGCTTCTGCTGCCAAAACAGCAAGCCGTTCTTGCCGCTAAATCCGTGCCAGAGGAGCAGCAACGCCAGCGAGACGGCCACCATTGACGCTGCCGGACGCCACACCCGCCGCATCCAGTTCTGCACCCGCTGCGAGATGGAGGCGGGAACGGACCCCTCGCCATTCGCCATCGCGTTCTTCCCGGCTTGCACGTTCTTGTCTTGCATGGAATCCAATCCGCCTTTACTGGAGCACAAACTCCTTGGCCGCCGCGCTCAGCGCCTCCGAGTCGAGTTCACTGCGCGCTTCCGTATAGGCCCGCACCACCGGTTCGGTACCGGAAAGCCGATAGCAGACCCATGAGCCGTCCGCCAGAACCAGCTTAAGCCCGTCGGTTCTGACCACCTGCACCACCTTGCGCCCGCTCAGCTCGGTAGGATCGGCCTTCAACTTCTCAGTGAACGCTGCCATCCCTGCTGGGGTCAAGCGGAAGTTCGCACGAATCGGATAGAAGGAACCAACCTTGGCAAACAGCTCCTTCAATTGGGTACCCAGGCTCTTGCCGCGGTTGGCAACCATCTCGGCCACGAGCAGGCCGGCCAACACACCGTCCTTCTCCGGCACATGGCCGCGAATCGTCAGCCCCGCCGACTCCTCGCCGCCGATAGCGATCTTGTCGCCGTTGATCAGCTCGCCAATGTACTTGAAGCCCACTGGGGTTTCGTAAAGCGGGACTTTGTGATAGTCGGCCAGCGCGTTGATCAGGTTGGTTGTCGCCACGCTCTTGGCTACGCCGTTGCGCCAGCCACGCGTCTCCACCAGGTAGTCGAAGAGCAGCGCAATAATGTAATTCGGCTGGATGAAGGTTCCGTCCGCATCGACGATGCCGAAGCGGTCAGCGTCCCCATCCGTCGCAATGCCGAGATGGGCGCCAATCTCCTTCATCCTGGCCCTGGAGTCGCCCAGCAATTCACCGGATGGCTCCGGCGCGTGGCCGCCGAAGAGCACGTCGCGGTAATCGTGAACCGTCTCGACGGCCACGCCCGCCTCACGCAGCAGGTCGGAGCTATAGCCGCGCCCCGCGCCCCAGAAGGGATCGTTAACCACCTTGATCCCCGACTTGGCGATGGCTTTCAGGTCCACCAACTCGGCCAAGCGCTTGAGAAAGGTGGGCTTCACGTCGGCCGTCTCGAAGCCCCCTTCCGGGGGATTGGCCTGTGGAATTATCGCACCGCTCGTTTGCAACGCGACAATCGCCGTCTCAATCTGCCTGGTAACCTCGGGCAGCGCCGGCGCGCCATCGTGCGTGGAGAACTTGATGCCGTTGTACTCCGGCGGATTATGCGAGGCGGTAAAGTTGATCGCCCCGGAGGTTTTCAACTCGCGCACCGCGTAAGCAACCGCCGGCGTCGGCGCGGCCTCTGGAATCACAATCGGCGTCACGCACGCTCCAGCCAGCACCCGCGCCGCCACATCCACAAAGCTCTCGCCCAGGAATCTGGGGTCACGACCCACCAGCACACGGTGCGGCTCCGGCTGCGTCTTCACAAAAGCGGCAACCCCCGCCACTGCCAGCCGGATATTGGCCACGGTAAACTCATCCGCCACAATCGCCCGCCATCCCGAAGTGCCAAATCTGATCGCTTTTGTCATCGCATTCTCCCGCGCCGAAGGCATCGGCCTTAAGTCCATACTGCCCTACTCGGGCGCGTCGGGCAAGCCGAAGTCGCGCCGAATTCCACAGCTGCCGAATCCCACAGCTTTGCAACTCCATTCCAGGTGCGGATTTCGCGTCCGGCAGAAATCCAAGAACCCAAAAGCGGTATATGGGGAGCTATGCACAAGCCCATCTTTTTTGCATGAATGTGGGAACTTTTTCCACAAATCCGCTTGACAAAAATCAAGCAACGGGAGAAGATTCTTGCAATGTAGTTTGCATTACAGACTAATTTGCGGAGATAACCATGACCAGTTCATCCTCACTTCTTCATCATGAAGATCCGAATGCAATTGCCAACCGCCTCATGCAAAAGGCGGAATACCGCGATGGATTGCAGGAGATCGCGATTGGGGCATCGATTCTGATATTTGCGGGCCTGACCGGCTCGCAGGCGATATTTAAGCCAGGATCGTTCGGCTCGAATGCATCCTTTTGGAGCATGGTGCTGCTAATGTCCATGATAGGTTTTGGATCGCCGCGGGTTATCAAGAAGGTGCGCACGCGGTATTTGATCGGGAAGATCGGATACGTAAAACTGAAGCCGGTCAATCGGAAGCGGCTTGGCATCCTGCTTGGCATCCGGCTCGGCATCATAGCAGGCCTTGCATTCGTCATTGCGGCCCTGGCGGCGTTCGTGATCTTCAAAGTTGTGACCACGGCTCACAGGGGAGGGGGCGCGGCCCTCTGGGGCTTATTCCCACCGGCCGGTTGGGCATTTGTGGGAACCGGTATCTTCGGCGGAGCTATCATGGCCTTCCGTGTCCGCTTACTCCGCTATGTCATCGGCGGCGTGATCATGGCGGCGCTGGGCATTTTACTTGCTTTCAACAAAGTCCCGCTCAGTGTAGGGCTTACGATTCTTTACAGTTTTGCGGGCCTTCTTGCTCTCATTTCCGGGAGCATCGTGTTCTTCCTCATTCTGCGCCAGCCGGCCGAAGCGGGAGAATAAAATGAGCGAAAGAATTCAACGGCTGGCCGAGATAGACCGCATCATCCACGAGCCGGCGCGGCTGATGATTGCCGCGCTGCTGGCAGCCATAGAGGAAGCCGACTTCCAGTACCTGCGCCAGGCGACAGGCCTCACCCAGGGCAATCTCTCCGCTCATTTGTCCAAGCTGGAGGAGGCGGGCTACGTGGCCATCGAGAAGACCTATCGCGGCAAGTATCCGCTCACCGTCTGCTGGCTGACGGAACGCGGCCGAGAAGTCCTCGATAACTACCGGAAGGTCATTAAAGCCGCGCTTAGATGAATCCTCGCCGGCTTTCCTTGTAGACTGGCCGAGGAAGCTCTTATGCCCGAATCCACATCGCCAACCCGCATCGTTCTGACGACTACTGCCAACCCCGAGGAGGCTGCCCGGCTGGGCCGCGCACTGGTCGAGGAGCGGCTGGCTGCCTGCGCCACGCTGATTCCCGCCGTCCAGTCGATCTACCGCTGGCAGGGCGAGGTCGAGAGCGCAACCGAGACGCTGCTGCTGCTCAAGACCGGCCCTGAGCAACTGGCCGCTCTGGAAGCCCGACTACATGAGCAGCACAGCTACCAGACGCCCGAGTTCTTGGTTCTGGGGGTCGAAGCCGCCAGCCTGCCATACCTGGATTGGCTGCATGCCAGCCTGCACCTGCCCTGACGCCCGGCTTCCCTGCCCTGATTCACAGGCTCAGAACCTCCGTCTGGTATTCTGAGGCTGGTTTTCCTGATGCGCTGGTTATTAATGGTTCTACTCGTCTCGCTCGTGGGGCTGCTGATTGCGGCCATGGGCGTGGCTCGTCACATCGTCATGCAGCACTCTCGAAGCCGCTCCAAGCCTTCCGCGGGCGCTGCCAAGACTCCCGGTCAGGGTGAGGAAACTGACGTAGAGACAGAGATTTAGGGCTTCCACCGCCCCCTGAACCTGCCTTGCGGCCTTGTATGCGAAAGGACTTTCGTTCTCCATGAGTCAATCGAATCAAGCAGTCGCCAGCCCCGCAGAGACGCGCGAGATCTCCATCGCCCACAGTCCCGATTCCGATGACGCTTTCATGTTCTATGGACTGGCCACCAACAAGATTCGCGTCCCCGGCTACAAGTTCTCCCACACACTGTGCGACATCCAGACCCTGAATCTCCGCGCACAAGAAGAAGCCTTCTTCGATGTAACCGCCATCAGCTTCCACGCCTACCCCTACCTGCAACAGAACTATACGCTGATGGGATGCGGCGGCAGCGTGGGCGAGGGCTACGGACCCATGGTCGTCTCCAGCAAGCCGCTGACGCCCGAAGAGCTGGGCCGCATCAAGATCGCTGTCCCCGGTACGCTCACCACGGCCTACCTGGCGCTCAAAATCTTCAATCCGGAGCTTCAGACCGTCACCGTCCCCTTCGATAAGATCATCCCGGCAATCCTGGCCGGCGACTTCGAGGCAGGGCTGATCATCCATGAGGGACAGCTCACCTACAGCTCCAGCGGCCTTTACAAGGTTCTCGACCTGGGAGTCTGGTGGCGCGAGAGCACCGGCCTGGTTCTGCCGTTGGGCGGCAATGCCGTTCGCCGCTCGCTGGGCGCCGAGTCGCTCCGCATCGTCACCAAGGCGGTACGCGACAGCATTCAGCACGCCCTGGACCACCGCGAGCAGGCGCTGGAGTACGCCATGCAGTTTGCCCGCGACCTGGACTCCCGGATGGCCAACCGTTTCGTCAGCATGTACGTGAACGAGCGCACGCTGGATTACGGCGCAGACGGCCGCGCGGCTATCCGCAAGCTGCTCGAGCTGGGCTACGAGCGCGGCATCATCCCCATCGCGCCCCATGTGGATTTTGTGGATTGAATCCTTATATCTCCCTGCATAATCTGAATCCCATGCAGATGCCTTCGCGCCATGCCCTCGTGCTCAGCCACGTAGCTTTTGAAGACCTCGGTTCGCTGGAAGCGCCGCTGCGGGAGCGTGGCTTTCTGATCGAGAGCGTCTTAGCGGCCACGGTGCGCTTTCCGCTGCCGCGGGCTGAGTCTTGCGATCTTCTGGTGGTTCTTGGCGGCCCGATCGGGGTCTACGACGACCAGGATTATCCTTTTCTCATCGATGAGATCGCCTGCATCCGTGAACGATTGGCGGCGCGCAAGCCGATTCTTGGAATTTGCTTAGGCGCGCAACTGATGGCCGCTGCTCTCGGCGCGCGCGTTTATCCCGGCCAACAGGGCGCGGAGATCGGCTGGTCGCCGCTGCAATATGCTTCTGATGTTCAGCCGCCTGCATGGTTCGCCCCGCTGCTCGCGCCCGGGGTTTCCGTCTTTCATTAGCATGGGGACACCTTTGATCTCCCCTCAGGCGCGCTTCATCTTGCAAAATCGGAAATATATGAGAATCAAGCGTTTACAATAGGTAACTTCGCGTTGGGGTTGCAGTTCCACCCCGAAGTTTCCGCCGCCGGCCTGGAGAGCTGGTATGTGGGCCACGCCAGTGAATTGCACCATGCGGGCATCGCCGCGGCCAGCTTGCGTAGTGCGGCTTGGGAGCACGCCGGCGCGCTCGAAGAAGCTGCCGCGCGCTTCTGGAAACTCTGGCTCGACACGATCTTCCAGCGTTAGGGAGTCCAACATACAGATCATTCCGGCACCAGAGACCTTTGGTAATGGAATCTGCGCCCGAAAGTCAATGAATGCAGGCAAGAATTCTTGCCGGTTCTCTAAACAATTTCTAACCCTCGCCGATGCATCCCTTAGTGAGGGTATATCAGGATGCTCGCCAACTCCACGCCCGTCTTTCTTCTCGCGTCGGCTGAGCCAGCGCTGCTCGCTGCTTTTGAACCTGTGCTTGCCGCCGACGGAGCGCGTGTGGAAATCTTCCTCTCGGCCGAGGCGGCTCTGCCGGCGCTGACCGCGGCCCATGCGCCCACGCTTGCCCAATCTGCCCGGCATGGAGATGGAGCAGTTGCTGGCTTCGGCGCGCGCCGAGGCTACCGGCAGGCATTTCCCGATCATCCTAATTGCAAACACGATCACCAAGGAGTGGATCAACCGGCTGGCCGAGGGTGTTGTCGACGAGCTGTTGCCGCGCTCCACCGAGCCAGCCTTCCTGCGGCTGCGGGTGGAAGCGGTGCTGCGCGGCCATCGCCAGCTGCGCGAGCTGGAACTGCTACGCGAGGCCTCCCAGCTCAACGCCCAGACCGACCGGCTGACCGGCGTCTACAATCGCGAAACCATGCTCTCGATGATGTCTCGCGAGACCGGCCGTGTGCAGCGAATGAACAGTTCGCTGTGCATGATTCTCTTTGACATCGACGACTTCGGCCATTGGAACTCGCGGCTGGGCACCGACATCTGCGACGAGCTGCTCTGCCAGGTGGTGGCCCGGATGTCGGGGCTGTTGCGCAACGACGATCTGCTGGGCCGCGCCGGCAAGGATGAGTTCCTTGTCGCCCTGCCCGGCTGCAGCAGCATCAACGCCGTGATGCTGGCCGAGCGCCTGCGCGTGGATGTCTTCTGCACACCGTTCCGCGTGAATGGCGACGCCGTCCGCCTCTCGGCCTGCTTCGGCATCGCTACCTGCATGGGGCGCTCCCCGGTGGTGGTTTTGCGCGAGGCCGAACAGGCGCTGCTGGTAGCCAAGGCCACCGGTCCCGAGTCCATCCAGTGCTCTGGCGACTTCCCGGAACCCGGCGCCGCTCCGGTCGCCTTCCTTTCGTCCATCTCCGGCGACGAACTGCTGGCCTGGTAGCGTAAAACCAAGCCTACAAGGCAAGAACGGAACGCCCAAGCCTCGTAAACGAGGCTTGGGAATCCCACGCCAGCCCTCAGAACTAATTCGTAACCGTTGGCGCGCTCATCACGGTTTGCCCAATCTGCGCCTCTGCCTGATCAGCCCTCGCGAGCAAGCCCTGGAGCAGAACGCCTACGTTGGCCGTCTCAGCAGGAAGGTCAGCCGCGGCAGGCTGCTCCGCCAGCGTGGAGGGCGGAGCGGCGGGCAGCCCATCCTTGCCCTGCTGGCTATGAAGCATCTGAAGCCCATCGCCCAATTGCGCCTGGAAGTTGTTCTCCATCTCCTGAAGCGCAATCGTTTGCACTCCCACC
>CAZQRX010000050.1:0-18932 GCA_964595845.1 uncultured Occallatibacter sp.
CGGGCGAGCAGAACCTCCACTTAAACCCCTGTCCGAATTTGCTGAACCAGCTCAGCTGGCTATCGTCGTCATTCACAAAATCCGTCCATACGGCAGGTAGACGGGATCCCAGACGTAGGCGCGGAGGCGCTCGCGGAGGGTTGCATTATCCACTGCTTCGGCGGTTCCGTCGGCGATAGCTTGTTTGGCAACGGCTTCGGCGATCACCAGGCTCACCTTACGGCAATCGGCGATGGGAGGCAGCAACGGAGCGTCCGGGTCCTGGATAGTGGGCGACATGCCGGCCAGGGCTTTGGCGGAGGCCATGATCATGGCGTCAGAAACCCGCGTAGACCGCGAGACAAGAATACCCAGCGCCAGGCCGGGGAAGATGAACGAGTTATTGACTTGCGAGATGCGCACCATCTTACCGTTGACCTCTACCGGCGGAAAGGGACTTCCCGTACCGACCAGTGCGCGGCCATAGCTCCAGCGGAGCAGATCGGCCGGCGTGGCCTCAGCCTTCGAAGTGGGATTCGAGAGCGGAAAGATAATCGGGCGAGCGGTAAGGCCGGCCATCTCGCGAACGATCTCCTCCGTAAACGCGCCGGTCTGAGCGGAGACGCCGACCAGCACCGTGACCCCGGCATTGCGCACTACATCGAGCAGTGAAATGGTGCATGGGCCGGAGGCTGAACTGGCCAGCTTCCATCCCGCGACATCGGCTCGTTTACGCAGCAGGGTCTCCTGGCCGGGGCGGACGCCCTCGCAACCTTCGATCAGCAGACCATAACGATTGAAGCTGTAGATGCGGCCGCGGGCCTGCTCTTCGGACAATCCTTCTTCTTTCATGGCTGCGATCAGGAGATCGCTGATGCCGATGCCGGCCGAACCAGAGCCGAACATGGCGATGGTCTGTTCCTTGAGAGGAAGGCCAGTGGCGCGGACGGCGGCCAGCAGAGTGCCGGTGGTGATGGCGGCGGTGCCCTGAATGTCGTCGTTGAAGGTGCAGAGCCGGTCGCGGTAGCGCCGGAGCAGGATGGCCGCGTTGACCCCGGCGAAGTCCTCCCATTGCAGCAGAATGTTAGGCCAGCGGCGCTGGACGGCGGTGACAAACTCCTCGATGAACTCGTCGTACTCCGGGCCGCGAACGCGCTTGTGCTGCCAGCCGATGTAGATGGGATCGTTGAGATGGGTTTCATTATCTGTGCCCACATCGAGCAGAATGGGCAGGCAGTGCTCAGGCGGGATGCCGCCCAGAGCGGTGTAGAGGGCCATCTTGCCGATGGGAATGCCCATGCCGCCGGCGCCTTGATCGCCCAGACCGAGGATGCGCTCGCCGTCCGAGACAACGATGCAGCGTATTTCGTCAAAGCGCGGTTCGGCGAGGATCTGTTCTATGCGGTTTTTATGGGTATAGCTAAGAAAGAGGCCGCGGGGCCTGCGCCAGATCTCGCTGAAGCGCTGGCAGCCCTCTCCCACCGTCGGCGTGTAGACGATCGGCAGCAACTCCTCGGTGTAGTGCTCAATCAGCGAATAGAAAAGGGTCTCGCAGTTGTCCTGCACGTCGCGCATATTGCTGTACTTCAAAAAATTAGTATCGCGGCCGTCCAGAACCCTCTTGCGGCGCTCCCGCTGGTCTTCAAGGGTTCCGATGTGGGGCGGCAGGAGTCCGTGCAGGCCGAAGGCGTCGCGCTCCTCTTCTGTAAAGGCAGTACCCTTGTTGAGCCGGGAGTTCAGAAGCAGTTCAATCCCATGAAGACGGGTCCGGACCACGCTGTGATTTGCCTGCTTTGCCTGGGATTCCTCACTCATTGCAACTTTCTCCTTACGCGGATGCTTCCGCCCTGATCGTGGGCAAAATCTTATGCTATCGCCCGAAGACGGCAATCTCCTGTTGCGTACGTCACAGATGATGCGAAGCAAACCTCATCAATCATCGCTATCGTGAAGCGGAAATTGTTTCCATTCCCAATAGCGCAGCAAATCCCGCTCATCCTCATCAAATTCTGAATTGGAATTGTGGATGTGAGGTATCGGGAAACGTACCATTTCGACTTTTTACCATCCCTCGCCGGCTCAAAATATCTTCAAATGCTGGAAACTGTCCATATGCATAAATCACATTGTGCTTGTCATATACCAATTGATCTGAGTTTGAAATTGATTTCAACCAAACATGGTGTCGTCCGTCTCCCTCAAAGAACTGCTTGAATCGGAGCAGAGTCTCGATAGAATCCTGCCGAATAACAGGTTCTGCGCATTGATACCTCGCTGCTGTGCCTGGGCCTCTCGGTACGGTGAGAACGTATAGAAATCCAAACGGTTCCATCATGACGCGAGAAAGTACAAGCATCAACGAGATGTGGTCATTTGAGGGAGCTATGACGAGGCGATCAGGTCCGGTGGTTCTTTCCTGCGACCATACATCTGGGTATTCGTACTTTTGAGGGTCTTCAGGATTCCAGCCGAATTTGAATGCTGAAGTCATATCCGCATTTCTGCTCCAAAATATGGTCAAGACGGAAGGGAATTAGGTGTGCCACGGGTTTAGAAGCGCAACTCCCGTATCTTTGAAGTCTTTCACATTGCGCGTGACAACGGTCATGCCATGAACCAAGGCAGTTGCGGCGATCAATGCATCGCGATAAGAGCGCGGATTAGGCATCTGCAAGGCCGCGCCTCTGAGTGCGACGGGAGTATCAACGGCCAGGGTGCGTCCGGCAAAGGAAGGAAGCACGTACTCCTCCAACCAGACGCGAAGAATGGCTCCTTGCCTCGCATCGCGCAGTTCCATCAGCAGGGTTCCCAATTCCATCTCCAGAATACAGACGGACGAAAGAAACATGGATTCCGCGGAGACACTGCTGGCCCAAGCCGCAACTTGACGATCAGCCTTGCCTATTCTGGCCTTGCGAAGTTCGGAGATGACATTTGTATCGAGGAGGTACATCATGACCAATCAACCGGCTTGGGAAACTCATCCCCCATTCGCGGAAAGTCAAAATCAATATCGATCTCCGCGGCTTCAGGCATTGCCAACAAGTCGATAATGCTCTTTCGCTTGTTCGTAATCTGTTGATATTCCTCGATCGAAAGCAGCACATGGGCGGGCCGTCCGCGATCGGTAATGAACACGGGGCCATTGCGGGCAGCGCGCTTTGCTTTGGCGGCATCCTGGTTGAACTCCCGGCTGGAAAGGGTAGTGATGGCCACGGCATCCTCCGAATGTAGGTACGTTGCTACATTGTAGCATGAATCACGCCTGCTCGAACGTGAGCAAGGCAATCTCCGGATGGGTTCCAACGCGCATCGGAGGGCCCCAGGTTCCGGCGCCGCTCGATGTGTACACCTGCAGCGAGCCGAAGCGCTGCAGGCCGTAGATGAACCTGCCGAAGGCGTAGCGGGTGAACAATGTGAAGGGAAAGAGCTGTCCGCCGTGAGTGTGGCCGGAGAGCTGCAGGCTGATGCCGGCCTGTTCGACGATGGGCAGGCGGCTGGGAATGTGGTTCAGCAGAATACTGGCTTGGCCGGGGGCCAGGCGCAGGCTCTCCAGCGTGGCGCGCAGCCGGATGGGGTAGCTGGAGTCTCCATCGGAAACGCCCACAATGCCGAGGCCATCGACGGTGACCATTTCGTTGGCCAGGACGCGGATACCGACGCGGGTGAGGATCTCGCCGTAATGGGCGGCGTTGCCAAACTCATCATGATTGCCGGTCGAGAAGTAGCTGCCCAGAGGCGGAGCCAGCGCGCGCAACGGCTCAGCCAGGGCCGCGGCGTCGGCCATAGCGCCGTCGAAGAGGTCGCCGGGAAAGAAGATGATGTCCGGGTTCAGGCGGGCAGCCAGCGCCGCGATGCGCCGACAGAAACCGCGGCCATTGATGTGGCCCAGATGCAGGTCGCTGACGACCAGGGCGGTTCGGCCGCGCCAGGACTCAGGCAGGCCGCGCAGTTGGACGGAGATGCGCCGGATGCGGATGAAACGCGCGTTCACCAGGCCGTAAAGGCCAGTCACAACAGCCAAACCGAAGAACGCGGCAGCGAGCAGCGGCTTGTCCGCGGTCAGCCCCAGGAGCGCCACGGCATAGTCGGCCAGCCAGCAAAGGCACGCCGCCCAGAAGAAGTAGTTCAGGAAGCCCAGCCAAATGGCGGCGATCCTGTAGAGCAGCGTGACCGGCCGGTTTGCGTGGCGGAAGCCGAGCAGCGCGGCGGTAATAAAACTGAAGGCCAGCACAAACAGAATATCCCGCAGCGCCAGAGTGGCCTGGGGGCTGATAGGAAGCCAAAAGGCGATCCAGGTGTGATAGATAAACCAGTGGGCAGCAAGCAGAAAGACTTGCATCAGCGCGATGCCCACAACTGGCCAGGCTTTCAAACCGGTTCCCCTTGATTCAATTCTTGCACGGATCCGGGGATAGGGGATCAGGGAATGGGAAATGGAAAAGGAAACACTAAGCGGGAATTGGAAGTCTCCAAAATCGGGGAATGGAAACAGGAGTTGACGCAATCAGGAGTATTCCCGCTCCCTGTGAACAACGCTAATTGAGAGTCGGGTCTTCTCCATTCTTTCGCTAAAACCGTCGAGGACTGGTTTACTATTTAGCGAGTTAGCCACCGCTTCGCGGTGATCGCAAGTTAGCAAGTTGGCGGGTTCATTGCTAACACAACTTGCAGCGGCGAATCAGGCTGCCGCCATGAAACAATCTCTTCATGGCAGCTTCAGCAGGCGACGCACTCGGTCTTTACATCTCGGTGCCGTACTGCCGCTCGAAGTGCACCTACTGCAACTTTGCCTCGGGGGTCTATCCGGCCAGCGAGCACGCCCGCTATGTGTACCGGCTCATCGAAGATTTGCGGACCTCCGGAAAATGGGCTGAGCGGATGGGTGTGGAGCTTCCACGATGCGTGGACTCGATCTACCTGGGCGGCGGAACTCCAAGCCTGCTGGCGCCGGAGCTGCTGACGCGTATCTTCGCGGCAGTGCGGGCGGAGTTCGACCTGGAGCCGGAGGCGGAGATTACCGTCGAATGCGCCCCCGGCCAGCTCGCCGGTGAAACGCTGGATACGCTCGTGGCCTTGGGCGTGAACCGCGTGAGCCTGGGCGTGCAGTCGTTCATCGACCGCGAGGCGTCCGTGAGCGGACGGCTGCACAACCGTACCATGGTGCTCGAAGATCTGCGCCGGTTGCGTGCCGCTGGCATTCACAACCTGAATGTTGACCTGATAGCCGGACTCGCCGGGCAGACCTTCGCTTCGTGGGAGGAGTCGCTGGCGGTGCTGGCCGGCTCCGGCGTTCCCCATGCCAGCGTTTATATGTTGGAGGTGGACCAGGATTCGCGCCTGGGCCGGGAGGTGCTGGCGCACGGCGCGCGGTACCAGGCCGGCCTGGTTCCGGCGGACGATGTGATCGCGCAAATGTATTCGCTGGCCATCGAAAGACTCAAGAAATCCGGGTTGGAGCAATACGAGATTTCGAACTTCTGCCGGCCGGGGATGGCGTCGCGCCACAATCTGCGCTACTGGCAGCGGCGGCCCTATCTGGGAGTGGGGCTGGATGCCTCGTCCATGCTGCGGGCGGCAGACTGTTCTGGATCATGCCATGTGCTGCGCTCGACCACCAGCGATGACCTGAAGGCCTATCTCGCGGGCAGCGATCCGGTCGAGACTGCCTGGCTCACCTGTGCGCAGCAGCACGAGGAGGCCTGGTTCCTGGGACTGAGACTGAATGCCGGTGTGGAAGTGGCCGCGCTGGAACAGGAGTTTGGCCGCGCGATGGCGGCCCCTGCGCTCAAGGTCGTGGAGCGGCTGGTCGAGGCTGGGTTGGTTGTCTCCGACGGCAAGACGGTCCGGCTGACCGCGAAGGGGCAATTGCTCTCTAACGAAGTTTTTCAGGAGTTTCTGGGGCTGGAAGGGGAAGAGAGCGCGGTTGGCTCAACAGAAAAACATCATTCTTTGGAACCACGCACACAGAGCGCGCTGCCGTCGCGGCTGTTGATGCTGTAAGAGTACCGCTTCCCATTGTAGAAGTAGAAGTCCCAAGCCTCCGAGGCGGAGTTTCCCATCGAGCTGCTCCATGCCCAATTACTTGACAGTTGCAGGTCTCCCTTGACGGGTGGGATTTTTTCGCCGTGACGACTAAAAACCTTCCCGGCAAGATGCTTGATGGATTCCGGATCGAGCATGGTCTCGTTACCGTTTTTGTTGGAGATACCCTGCAGCTCCTCGATCCGGGGCAGACGCCAGTCCGCGTGACCTGCCAATTGCAGAGTATGGCAGTAATCCTCCGCTTGCTGCCGGGTCACATAGTCTCCATTATCCTTTTTGGCCCACATCAACCCTGTCGCGGGATCGGTCCAGACTCCGGCGGCATCCTCCCGCGCAACCTTTGCGCGCTCCTGAGGTCCGATCGGCGCCGCCTCCGGCACAACCTTCTCTGCCGGCTTCGCCGGCGCAGGCGGCTCTGTCTCTGCCGGCTTTACCGGCGCCGGCGGCTCTGTATGATTCCGCGCCTGCTGCTCAGCTCTGAGCCGGGCATCGCGCACCGGCTTGAGTTCCAGGGAGACGACAGTTTGACCCTTTTCTTCCACCTTTGCGATTAACTTGACCTGATCGGCGCCGTCCTCGGTTACGGCAACCACCATGTGCTCGCCGAGCTCGACCTTCGCCTTGGCCGACCCATTGGCCTCGATGCGGCCTTGCTCCGTGCCGTCCAGCTTCCAAACGCAGGCCAGATCGCAGAGCACCAGCAGTGTCGGTCCTGCAGGCTTGGCAACCGGCTTCTTCGGCCGCAGAATCGGTCCTTCGTCCTGTTGCGCCAAGGCGGAGAGCGCCGCAACCGTCAAGGCCGCGGCCATCGCCCATCCAGCAATCGTCCTTCCCCGCATCTCATTCTCCAGTTAGTTTCTTGAGCTTTATCTTACATCCCCGAAGAAGGAATTTGTTGCTGCCGACGAGTCAAGCTTCCCCGCCGCGCTGCGCATCACTGCATCCCGCGCAACAGGTCGCAAGCCACTCCATTGCTACATGCTTTCTGAAAGTACTTGCGCGCCTCGTCGCTGTTCCCAGCGTCCTGGTAGAGTGAGCCGAGGCTGGCGCAACTGGACCAGTTTGCGTGTTCGCAGGCTTTCTGGTAGATATCCCTGGCCTTCTGACCTTCCGTTGCGCCGCCCAAGCCCTGCGCGTAGAGATAGCCGAGGTAGTTGCAGGCCCCCATCTCTCCGCCATCGCAAGCCTGGGCAAAGAACGTGCGCGCCTGGGCATATTGTTTTTTGTCGTAGGCGGACTTGCCTTGGTCGTAGGCGCTGCCGCCCGCCGGCGCTGCCCCGTTTGCCGCGGACTGAGCAGTACTGCCCCAATGATAGACGCCCGTGACATCCGCGCTAGGCGCGTGGCCTTCGGCGGTGGCCATGGCGCTGAGAATGGCGCCGTTGGGCAGCGACGTGATGGGCAGAAAGTAGATGGGCGATGCCTCGGTTGGCGTACTGCCGTCCACGGTGTAATGAATGACGGCGTTGGGTGTGGTGTCGGCGATCACCACCGGCTGCGCCTCGGCGTAGGCGCCCGCGGCCGGAGTAAATACCGGTGGAGCCGTCGCGGGTTTGGCGTTCGAGGACCGAACTGCAAACCAGATTCCCAGAGCGGCAACGATCAAAGCCGCAGCTGCCGCAAACCAAATTGTTCTCCGCGAGCGCGGCGGCGTGGGGCGGTGCTCCGGCACGAGCGGCGCGGGGCCGGGCTCCGGCATGAACGTTGTGGCGCTATGCTCCGGTATGAACGGCAGCGGCGTAGTACGGCGCTCCGGCATGAACGTTGTGGCGCGGTGTTCCGGCATGAGCGTCGCCGGCGTTTCGAAGGCTTTTCTCCGGCGCGCCAAGGGATCAGCATACTGCACCGCATCCAGCATTCGGACCAGTTCAGCAGCGTCCCTGGGCCTTTGCTCGCGGTCCTTGGCCAGCAGGCGCAGCACCAGGTCATCCAGGCCCGGCCAGTTGGCCAGTTCCGGGCGCAGTTGGCTCGGCGGTTGCGGCTGCTCCTGCAAGTGCTGGTACATCCAGCCCTCGGTGTTGTGGGAGTGAAAGCAGGTTTGGCCGGTGAGCATCTCGTTAAGGACGCCGCCCAGAGCGTAGAGGTCCGCGCGGCCGTCCAATAGCTCGGAGGCCATGCCCTTCCATTGTTCTGGAGAGGCGTACTGCGGGGTGAGCATCAGTCCGTGGGTGCGGCTGGCAGCCGTAGTGCTTTCCTTCATGGCGGCAATGCCGAAGTCGAGCAGCTTGGGGATTTCCGAAGCGCCGTTGCCGCCAGCCAGCAGAATGTTCTCCGGCTTCACGTCGCGATGGATGATGCCTTTGGCGTGCGCCTCGCCCAGTCCCTGCGCGATGCCGCGGGCGATGGCCAAAGCGCGCTCCACCGGTAAGGCTCCTGCCGCGAGCGCATGGCGCAGATCGGGGCCTTCAACGAATTCCATGGCCATATAAGGCGAACCATCCTCGCTCTGGTCGAGATCGACGACCTGCACCACGTTGGGGTGCTGGAGTTGGGTGGCAGCCTGCGCCTCGCGGCGGAAGCGGCGCAGGAATGTGGCGTCCTGGCTAAGTTCGCTAGAGATGAATTTGAGCGCCCGCTGACGGCCCAGCAGAATGTGTTCGGCAAGGTAGACCGTACCCATGCCGCCGCGGCCGAGCTGGCGCTCGATGCGGTACTTGCCGCGGATGACCGTGCCCGGCTCCAGTTGGCGCGACTCGATGAGCAGCGCGCCGTCGGTGGGACAGGTCGTGTGGTTGCTCGGATAGGCCGTTTCGCACAGCGGACACGTCTTCATCGGTCCGTCGCCTCTTTCTGAAGGAACGCTCCCATTATAGAGCGGTTTGGTAAAAGACGGATTACCTCTTTGACAGGGCCTGTTTGAGCGCGGCGAAGACAACCTTCGGCGGGTCGGCGAAGGTGATAGTCGCCTGGACCGGCGCGCTGCGGGCGCCGCGCTTGACCTGATTCTCTTTGAGCGTGAGGAAACCGTTGGCGACTTCAGCGTCGGCGACCCAGCGGTCGAAGCGAGTCAGTTCCGGAGGAACAAAGCCTGAGGTTGCGGCAATGCTCCCATGCGTCCACTCGAAGTGCAACGCGCCTTTAGCAGAGGCGGCCAGATCGCTGCCGGTGAAGCCGGTAAGCTCGATCATGCCGTTGCCGTCGAAGGCGCTGCCGGTCGAGCGCAGCCCGAGCAACTTACCCACGGCCGGCGGGCTGAGCATTTCCAACTGGCCTTCAAACTCATAGGAGGGCTTGTCCTTGGCGGTGGCCGCAGCGTGGTATGCGCTGGAACCGTGGACGCGTCCGCCAAGCAGCCCGGCATCGATCGTGGTGATTTGAGCCCCATGGGCAAGTGTGGAGACGGTGGCGACAGGCTCGTGGAGCGTGACCGGCCCCAGGATCAGGGATTCTGCCTTGACAGTGCCGTCCAATTGCGGCCAGGCAGGAGCGGCCGTGGGGCGGAGTCGATCAAGGAGTGTAGAGAGCAGAGTGTCCCGCTCACGCGCGCCTAGAAACGCGGTCTGAAGGACTGCGGCATCGAGTGCGCCGAACTGAAGTTGAAAGCGCTTCTGACAAGGCTGATATGCGGCGCAAGTAGTTGGAAGCAAAAGGCTGGCCGTTCCCTTCACCGGGCCGTAGGAGAAGACAACCGGGTCCCAGCGAAGTTCGCCTGGAAACAGGTGGAGCGTGGCCTGGGAGATCAGAACGGCATTGGCGAGAAACTCAGCCTTCCAGTTGGCGTTGTGAAGAGTAACGGTTCCGGTAAGAGTGTCGGCTGGCGTAGCGGACGAGATGCCACCCGGCTGAAGCGTCAGGACGGACGGCTGCAATGACGGCTGGGCCAGCATCCATGGACCCTCGGCGGTCAGGTCTACGGAGACAGGGTCGCCGGCCAGAGCGTCCAGTGTAGCAGTATTGGCGAGGCCAGCTACGCGCGCCAACTCCCGCCCCCGGCTGATCGAAGTCTCGCCCCGCACCGTGATCTGGTAGCCGGAGAGCGTGAGCAGCGAAGAAACCGTGAGTGGGCTGGCTCCGCCGGCGGGGATGGCAACGGCGGCAGAAACCCCGGGCGGTTGGTTTGCGGGCGTGGGCGACAAGAACATTTTAGGAACAAGAATGGGCTGACTGAGGCCGTTGCCCTTAAGTTGAAGTCCCTCGACTGTAATGCTGCCGGTGAGCGGTCCCTCAACCGCCGGAAGCGACTTGGCGGAACGGGCGTGGCTGGTGTGAGCCGGCTTCTCCGGCTCGGCGATCTCCGGGGCGTAGGTGATTTTGCCGCTTGCCAATCCGTCGGCTTCGAGACCGGGGGCCAGGCCACGGCGCACGGTGCGCAAGGCGTCCAGACCGACGGCAACGGAAATGTGGTCCAACTCGACGGTAAAGCTGGGCAGGCCGTCCCGGCCGGCCACCTCTCCCGCCAGCTTGCCGGCCAGGCGGATGTGGCCATCTCCGAGCGGAGAATCGCAAAGCAGATTGTCAATGGCGCGCGTGGTGAAGTGAGCGACAAGAGTGCAGTTGGCGTCAAAGTCCATCGGCACGGCCGGGGCAAACTCGGCGCGATGTACTCCGGTGGCGCGCAGCCGTGTTTTGATCTGGGCTGCATCAGCGGTGCCGTCGAGGTGGAGATCGCCTGTAAGGTCGCCGCGCCAGCCGGCGTCGGAGCCGAGCAGCAGACGGGTAAGTTGGCCGAGTTGCGCCTCGCGCCATTCCAGGTCAAGGCGCAGCGGCATCTGACGCAGTTGCGGCGCCTGATGAAAATTCGCCTCCAGGCGCACAACGCCGGTGTCGGCCTGTTCAATACTGAGGTCGGTGCGGACCGGCTGGCCTCGCAGCCGGACGCGCCAGTCGCCGGGACTAAGTTGATCCAGCGACAATTTCGCATTGATCAGCGAAAAAGGCAGCTTCTCCGCGCCGTTCTTGATGTTGATGCGAGAGTCTGTGGCTTCCAGGTAGGGTAGCCGCAGAGGCTTGCCGGCCTCGGCGGCACCCGCCGCGGATTGGGTCTGGGCAGTGGCCGTACGGAAAAGTGAGTCGAGATTCCAGCGGCCGGTCGCGGCGCGCACCAGGTTCAGGCTGGCTTCGTCCACGCTGATGGAATCGAGTTCAATGTGTCCGCGCCACAACGAGAGAAGGCGAATAGAGGCCGTAACTGAATTGGCGTGCAGCATCGGCTCGGCGCCGTAGGCTGGATCTTCCTCCACGGTGAGGTCTGTGAGCACAAAGCCCGGCCTGGGCAGCAGGCGCACCTCGACGGAGGATAAGCGCACCGGGCGGCCCAACGAAGCGGAGATCAGGCGGGTAATACTGGCTTTGTAGCGGCTTACGCTCAGGAACGGCGGCACAATCAGGATTGCCAGAATGGCCGCTAGCACAGCCAGGACCAGCCATAGCCTTTTTCGATTCGTTTGCCGTGGTTTTTCTTCTTCAGTCATGGGCTTATCAATGGACAACGCATAGGGTCAGTGTACAGTGCTGCGTGCTTTTCTGATCACTGTTCACTGTCCACTGTCCACTGTACTCGATGCAGGGTCCGGTTCCAGCGGGTTTCGCTGAAGAAGTGCAGCGCGAGGTGGCCCAGCCATGCCAAAGAATTGCCGATGCCGGGCTTTTCATTCTGGTCTTCCGGGGTCACGAACGACCAATAGTTGAAGAGCGGCCGGCCGATGATGTTCTCCCTGGGCAGAAAGCCCCAATAGCGCGAATCGAGGCTGTTGTGCCGGTTGTCGCCCATCACGAAGTAGTGACCGGGTGGAACCACCAGGTCGCCGTTTTCGAAGTGGTTGGGGAAATCAACAGCCCAGGCTTCCGTAGCCCCTCCGCTTGGGGCATTCGCTGGAGAAATCGACGGAAACTCATCGAGAAACTCCTGATCTGCCATATTGTGGAGGTTGGGAGAGTTGTCTCCATCTTCAGGCAGGTTCTGTGCCACACCGTTGAGGATCACGATGCCGTCGCGCAGATGAATATGATCGCCGGGAACGCCGATCAGCCGCTTGACCAAGATGTTGTACTGAGGGTTTCCCTCCGCATCCGGGTCCGGCACGGGCTTGATGAAAACCACTATATCGCCGCGCTTGGGTTCGCGGTAATGGACCAGCGGCATCCACTTGGTCGGCGGAGACAGCGTGATGCGGTCCACCACCAGGTGGTCGCCCACCAGCAGCGTCTTCTTCATCGAGCCGGAGGGAATTATATAGTTCTGCCCCAGGAAGGTGAGGATGAAGAGGCCAATGACCAGCACGGAGAGGATGTTGGCCAGAGCCTCAAAGGGCGTCTCTTCCACGCGCTCTTTGGCGGGCTGGGGCTCGAGCGGCGTCTTGGGGGACGGCGTTTTCTTCTTCATCGTCCTGTTGCTCTAGACAGTGAACAGTGATCAGTAAAAGTGAGTAATAGACCCGGCTATTGGCTGTACCTTGCCCACTGTCACCTCACCCGATGAAGGGTCCGGTTCCAGCGGGTTTCGGAAAAGAAGTGCAGCGCGACGTGGCCCAGCCATGCCACAGAATTGCCGATCCCGGCCTTTTCATACTGCTCTTCCGGGGTCACAAACGACCAGTAGTTGAAGAGCGGACGGCCCACTATATTCTCCCTGGGCACAAAGCCCCAGTAGCGCGAATCGAGGCTGTTGTGCCGGTTGTCGCCCATCATGAAGTATTTGCCGGGAGGAACCACCAGATCACCGTTTTCGAGGCTCCTGGGAAAATCAACCATGGACCAAGAATCGGGAACTTGAGAGATTGCAGGCGGCGGCTCGGAGGGAAACTCGTCGAGAAACTCTGTTTCGTTTTCCGGAGTCGTGGGTTGGGCGTGGGGCTGGCTCTGGGCCACGCCATTGATAATCACGATGCCGTTGCGCAGATGAATATGGTCGCCGGGAACGCCGATCAGCCGCTTGACCAGGGTCAGGAACTGCGGGTTCCCCTCCGCATCCGGGTCAGGAACTGGCTTGATGAAGACCACAATGTCGTTGCGCCGGGGTTCGCGGCAATGGACCAGCGGCATCCATTTCGTGGGCGGGGCGAGGGTAATGCGATCCACCACCAGGTGGTCGCCCACCAGCAGCGTCTTCTCCATCGAGCCGGAGGGAATGACGTAGTTCTGCCCCAGGAAGGTGAGGATGAAGAGGCCAATGACCAGCACAGAGAGTATACTGGCCACCGCCTCTGGGAACGTCTCTTCCACCCGTTCTTCGGCGGGCTGGACCTCGATCGGCGTTATGGCGGCGGGCGTTTTTTTCTTGGTCATCTTGTTGCTCATTGTCAGTGGTAAACGGTATGGGTGTTTCGAATCCCTGTTCCCTGTCTTTCAATGCACTACCTGGAAGATGCGCTTCCAGCGGGCGTAGCGTTGGAGCTTGGCTAAAAGCTGCCTATCGTGTCCGAGTCTATCATCCACAGGTAGTTTCAGGTCGGTCGTCGAAGGCCGGTAGAGCGAGAAATAGATCACCAGCGGCCGGGCCACGATCCGCTGCCGTGAAACAAAACCCCAGAAGCGGGAATCCTTGCTGTAATTTCGATTGTCTCCAAGCACAAAATACTCGCCCTGAGGCACCACCAGCTCGCCATCGTGAATGAGGCTTTGCATCTGCTTCCACCAGTCAGGATCCACGTTGGGATCGGTATATTTCCTGGCAGGAAAATCATCGCTGAAGGGGGTACGGGCGGCGGGTTCAAAGGCAGCGTAAGGTTCGTCGAGAACTGCGCCGTTCACGGTCACACGGCCATCGGTAATGCGCAGACGGTCGCCGGGAAGGCCCACCACGCGCTTGACCAGCAGCGGAGGGTGAGGATGATGGAAGACAACGATGTCGCCGCGCGCGACATCGCGATAGGGCATGAACCACCGGGTCAGGCTACCGGCCGGGGCATACACCTGTTTGTTGACAAGCAGAAAATCGCCCACCAGCAGCGTGCGCTCCATGCTCTCGGAAGGGATCAGGTAGGGCTGAAGCGCAAACGTGAGCAGAAATAGCGCCACCACCACCAGCAAGAGCAGCCGTGCCAATGCCTCGGGCACGGTCGGCAGACGAAGCCGCATCCGCGCGAACCAGAGCGGAAAATGGCCTGACTCCGGGACAAGTGCGTTCATGGCTCTAAGCGCTTCTCCTCATTGGAGGCCTGATCAATAACTGCTTCCGCGCCGGCCTTCCTGGCGGCTGCGTTCATCCGCTCCAGCGCTCGCCGCGCGGCATCCTGTTCGGCGTTTTTCTTGGTGCTGCCCATGCCGCGAGCCAGTTGCTTCCCCGGCTCGCCCTCGGCTGCTTTGAGCCGAACTTCGACCAGAAATCGCTTGCGGTGGTCGGGGCCGCTTTCGCTCTTTACCCGATAGACCGGTGCTCCGGCGCGTGAGGCCTGCAAGTGTTCCTGCAACGCCGATTTAAAGTTGCCCAGCGCGGCCCCGGCGCGCAACTCCTCGGCCAACTGTTCGACCGCCTCGCCCATCACCCGGTGGCGGACAAAGGCTCGCACCGGCTCCAGGCCGCCGTCCAGCCAGAGCGCGCCCAGCACAGCCTCCATGGAATTCGAGAGGACGGTGCTCTTGCGCCGCAGGCCGCCCTTTTCCTCTCCGCGGCTGAGACGCAGATGACTGCCCAGGCCGATGGCCGCGCCTACTTCTGCAATGTGCTGGCGGCTGACCAACTGGGCTCGAACACGGGTCAGGTCGCCCTCGTGCCACTCCGGGTGAAGCAGAAACAGAGCCTCAGCCACCACCAACCCCAGCACAGCGTCTCCCAGAAACTCCAGGCGTTCATTGTCGCCCGCGCCTTTGGCTTCCGCCCGAACGCTCTCGATAACCGGCTCACTGGCCTCCAACTCGTTCGCTAGAGACCGATGCGTCAGAGCGCACACCAGCAGATCCGGGTGCGCAAAGCTATGCCCCAACGCAGCTTCCAGTTCGGCAAGAACGGCTTCCACAAGCTCCTCAAATCTGATGGGTTTGCATGCGATTCCAGAGCCACTACTTCTACTTAATTTTCCGGCCCAGGAGAAACCCCTATCCCATTATGAGACGTTCCACCCCGACACAGGACGCAGTGCAGGATGATCAGGGCTTTTCCGACCCATTGGGCCAGGAATCTTCAGGCTTGGTTGGCGCCGGTTGACTATCCTTCGGTTTGGCCGGCGCTGCATCGGGCGAATCATCGGCATCCTCGTCGCAACTGTGGCCGTGGACTGCGTAGGCCGTTTTGACGCCGCGTTCGGCGGCCAGCCGGGTATCCTGCTGCCCGTCGCGCGTCTTCAACGCTGCCTGGTACTCGGTGAGGGCCTGGTCGCGCTTGCAGTCCAGGTCCAGCATCCGGCCCAGGTAGATGTGCGACCAGGAGATCAGGCGCGGATCCTTGCTGGCGGCCAGCGTCTTCTGAAATCCGTGGATGGCTAGATCGGGATGACCAGTGAGGATGGCCGCGCGGGCCAGGATGAACTCAGCGCGCGCGCTATCGGCTATGGATTCCAAGGAATCGGAATGCACGGAGAGCACCTGGCTGGCCATAGCGCTGGCCGTGGCCACATCGCCGGCCGCAAGACGCGCCTCGGCCAAGTCGAGTCCGGTCAGCTTGCGCGGCTTGCTGCGCGTCAGCACGTCACCGTCGGCTTCCTTGTCAAAGTCGATCTGACGGGCAAAATGCACCTGGTCTACCACATCCATGCTGTAGACCATCTCGCCGATGGTGTCTTTCAGGCTGGCGGGATCCTTTTCAAACTGGATCAACTGCTGATAGAAGTACTGCGTGAGCACGAATCCCTGGGTCAGGTCGTGGTGCATGGTGGCGAGGCGGATTGCGTCCACCTTTTGCTGATAGATCTGGCGCTCATGCTCATAGCGGGGCAGATCCAACGACCGGTCGGCATTCGCCGGTATCTTGTATTCGGGGATGCCGGTGTCCATGGTGCGCGCCTCGATGGCCTTGATCAGGCACTCGATGGTCAGCGGCAGCGAGTCCGAGCGCAAGCGATATTCAAGCGGCGCCTCGCGCACCTCTTTCAGAATCGGCTGCATCCGGTCGATGGCCGTGGCCCGCGCATAAAGCAGTGGCTCGATCACGTAGTGCAGGTAGGTGTGGCGCACGTCGCTCATGCGGATCGTTCCATCCACCGGCGAAACCACCACCACGTAGTCGGTGCCGTAGATACGGGCGTTGATCGCGCTGGGCGAGAGCAAAGGCTCGATGACTACGATGAACCGCCGTCCGTTGTAGGTTTCGGCGGGCAGCTTGAGGTAGAGGTTTGTGGAGACGATCATTCTGGTGAGCGGATCGTGCAACCGGTCTGCCTCGGCGTCATAGATGTGGTGCACCGCCAACCAGATGCCGTGCAGGTCAACCGCGGCGACAAAGTCGCGCAGCAGGGGCACAATCTCAACCACCTGCGTCGAGTCGGGGGGCATCTCGGAGAGATCGGCCGAGGTTTCAATCTCCGGCGGCGGGGTCAGATAGAGAGCCAGAGAGATGTATTGCGAAATGTCGCGCTCCGAGCCCGTCATGCGGTGCTGGGCAATGTAGAGGCAAATCTTGTCGCGTTTGCTGCGCGCGTCCTCGCTTTTGGCAAGCGCCAGGTTCACTTCGTCGCGGACCCGCTTGCGGACCGGAGCGCTCTTCTCCAGGCCTTCGTCGTAGCCGCAGGCATTCAGCGCGGCGGCCATCAGGAAGACCGGCTCGGAGCTGGTCAACGAGATAGTGGGACCGGCGGGATCGATCAGCGTTGGAGCCTTCTCTTGCGCAAATCCCAGTGAGGAAGACGAACTCTGCCCTTCAGTGGATGATTTGGCGGGAGTGCCGGGGGACTGGGTGCGCGCCTCGGATGGCGCTAGAGCCGCCAATAGGCAAGAAAACGCAACCGATAGAACAGCGGAAGATCGGAATGCAATGAATGTCATGAAGGACCC
The DNA here is from genome assembly GCA_964595845.1 of uncultured Occallatibacter sp. Classification (GTDB taxonomy): domain Bacteria; phylum Acidobacteriota; class Terriglobia; order Terriglobales; family Acidobacteriaceae; genus Telmatobacter. The sequence goes on from CAZQRX010000050.1 coordinate 16,888, forward strand.
TGAATACAATACTAGACGCATCGGCAGGTTCAAACGATAGCGCCGCGGCGCAGCCGAAGCTGCCGCTTTGCAAGCTCTGACCACTGAAATACAATCATCAAGGGCCTGCTGTTTGCAGGAATCAAGCCAGACACTGTCGGAGATTCTATGCCAGATGCATCGTGCGATATCGGCCTGATCGGCCTTGCTGTGATGGGACAGAACCTGGTCCTCAACATGAACGACCACGGCTATAAGGTTGCGGTCTTCAACCGCACCGTCTCCAAGGTGGACGACTTCCTGGCCAACGAAGCCAAGGGCACGCAAGTAGTGGGCGCGCACTCGATGGAAGAGCTGGCATCCCTGCTCAAGCGGCCGCGGCGCGTCATGCTGATGGTCAAGGCCGGCGATTCCGTCGACCAGACAATCGATCATTTGCTGCCTTTTCTTGAAGAGGGCGATATTGTGATCGACGGCGGCAACTCGCTGTTTACCGACTCCAATCGCCGCACCAGGGATCTGGCCGCAAAAGGCATTCTCTTCATCGGCACCGGCGTCTCCGGCGGCGAGGAGGGAGCGCGCCGTGGCCCCTCGATCATGCCCGGCGGCAATCCCGCCGCATGGCCGCACGTGAAGGCGATCTTTCAGGCCATCTCCGCCAAGGTCGAGGATGGAACGCCTTGCTGCGACTGGGTGGGCGAGAACGGCGCCGGCCACTACGTCAAGATGGTGCATAACGGCATCGAGTACGGCGATATGCAGTTGATCTGTGAGGCCTACGACCTGTTGCAGCGCGGCTTGGGCCTCACCGCCGATGAGTTGGCTGAGGTCTTCACGGAGTGGAACAAGGGCGAGCTGGACAGTTACCTGATCGAGATTTCCAGCCACATCTTCGCCAAGAAAGACGAAGACGGCACGCCGCTCGTCGATAAAATTCTGGATACGGCCGGCCAGAAGGGCACGGGAAAATGGACAGTATTCAGCGCGCTCGACCTGGGCCAGCCGGTAACACTAATCGGCGAGTCGGTCTTCGCACGCTGCTTGTCGGCGCTCAAGGATGAACGCGTGGAAGCATCGAAGATCTTGCAGGGGCCGGCAACCAAGCCTGCCGTTGGCGACCGCGCCGCATTCATCGAGGATGTGCGCCGCGCTTTATATTGTTCCAAGATTATCTCCTACGCGCAGGGTTATATGCTGCTCCGCGCCGCGGCCAAGGAGAATGGGTGGAACTTGAATATGGGCGGCATCGCGCTGATGTGGCGCGGCGGATGCATCATTCGCAGCCGCTTTCTCGGCAAGATCAAAGAGGCTTTCGACAAGAATCCCGCGCTCGAAAACCTGCTGCTGGATAGCTTCTTCTCCGGCGCGCTGAATCAGTATCAGGCCTCGTGGCGCATGGGGCTGGCGCACGCCGTCGAGTCAGGCGTTCCCACCCCTGCGTTCTCCACCGCCCTGGCCTTCTTCGACGGCTACCGCACCGGCCGGCTGCCCGCCAATCTGCTCCAGGCGCAACGCGACTACTTCGGCGCGCACACCTATGAACGCACGGACAAGCCGCGCGGCGAGTTCTTCCACACCAACTGGACGGGCCATGGAGGCCGTACTGCCTCCTCGACTTATACCGTTTAGGTGGTCTTGGAATCAGCCACTGATTCAGAGGTTCACTGAAGGAAGGCCTGATCGCTGTCTGGCTTGCCTGAGCCGTTGCAAACAGGCGTGCTAATTTGGGTCCGCATCCACTTGGCGCACCATCTGCCGCAACAACGCAACCGGTGGTGGATCGGGTAGCCAACGACGCAATAGATGGCGCTTCAGGCCGGGTAATGCGTGGGAAAAACCATCTAAATCAGTGATTAAAAGCGGTTAATTTCCTGCAACTCTCTGAAAATCCTTGAAATGCCGGGTGAAACCGCGCTATATACAAGAGTACCGGCAGGAATGCCGGAATCACGTCTGGGGTCTTTCTCGCCCCAGGAGGCAATCATGCGCAGCAATGCCATCCGTTCCAACCTGCTGGTCCCCGAGGTACGAGAGGTCATGGACATCCGCCAGGCCTCGGATTACCT
>CAZQRX010000051.1:0-18652 GCA_964595845.1 uncultured Occallatibacter sp.
TGATGCATCGCCTGCTGGATATCGTCACGGATTTTCTGGTGGAGTGGATCGCTTATCAGCGCGAAGTCTTCCCGATGATCGACGGAATTTTCCTGCTCGACGATATTGTCGGGTTCGTGAGCCGGCGCGATTGCGAGAAGTTCGCTCTGCCGTATTTGCAGCGGGCCTATGCGGCGGATGTGACGGTGAAGTTCTTCCACAACGATGCGCCGTGCAAGGCCAGCGCGCCTTTGCTGGAGTCGGCAGGGATCAATCTGCTCAATTTCGGCACGCAGCACACCGTGGCCGAGATGAAGAGCTGGACGAATAACCGAATTGCACTGATGGGGAACATACCTCCGCGCGACGTACTGGCCGAGGGAACACCCGAAGACGTGAAGCGGTCGGTTACGGTGATGCTGAATTTCCTCGATGATCGCTCGCGCCTGATCGTTTCGTGCGGCGGGGGAATGCCTCCTCAGGCGCCTACGGAGAATATTAAAGCGTTGATCGCGACGGTCGAGGAACTGACGCGCTCAGTTGGTTAATCAACAGTTCGTCGCTGAATATCAGTGGTGAAGAAACCGTTCCTTCGACTGCGCAGGACGCAAAGTAAAAGCCCAACTGGCTCCTCATGAACAAAACTGGTTGAGTTTCGAGGGTTCCCACCCTTTCGCCAGAAATAAGGCGAAAGGATGGGGCACGGAGCTATTTTGGCTTGTTCATTTCCGGCCGTAACACGCCGACGCGGGTTGGGCTGCACCTAATGAACATAACGGTTGGATGAGGTTGTTATGGGCAGGTAAATTGTGGTTTTGCTCTAGAACTCCAGACGCAGCCCGAACTGAATCTCGCGCGGCGTGCCGGTTCCAATCGGGGTTGTGCTTGCTGTGGATACCTGCGGCTCGATGCTCGATGGCGATGTTGCCGTCGGCGGCAGCCAGACTTCTTCCAGCGGCAGGCTATATTGGGCGCGGTTGAGAAGATTGAATGCCTCGCACCTGAATTGGAGCTGGACGCCCTCGGCGATTGGAATGCGCTTTGAAACACCAAGATCGGTCTGCCAGAGATTTGGGCCGCGAGCGATGTTGCGCGGGGCGTTGCCATAGCCCGAGTCGGGAACCGCTGCAAAGGCCGCGGGGTTGATCCAATTGCTGGTCGTCCCACTGATCGTCTTTCCCCCAGGCGGAGTAAGCGAAACGCCCGGAACCAGATTTGGACGCTGATTGGTGGTATAACCGGTGGCCACCGACGAGCTGGACCGGGAGTAGGTGACATTGAGCGGGGTACCGGTACGCGCCGCGACGATGTCCGTCAAGCTCCAGCGGCCGAGGACTGCGCAGGCGATTCCCGGTTGAGAAAGAAAAGCTTTTCCGGGGCCGAAGGGAAGATCGTAAACAGCGTTGGCATTCACGACCTGCCGCGCATCAAAGTCTCCCGAGGCGCGCTCGCAGGCCATGCAGGCGGGGTTCTGGGGATTGTCGGAATCCCCGCCTCCGGGCGCGTCCTGGTCGATCTGGTGTGTGTATGCGTAGTTAGCAGAGACCAGCAGTCCATCGGTAAAGCTGCGCTGAAGACTGGCGACAAAGCCTTCGTAAGAACTGCTATTCGTGTTGCCCCGCCACCTGACCTGGCCGAAGGCGGGATAAGGACGCAGACCGGTCGCAGGGTCAATGAGGTTGACATACGAGGTGATCAGCTCAAAATTGCCTTCGCTTCCCACATAGGAGAGCGTGCCGAGCAAATCGTGCGGGAGCGCCCGCTGCACGGAGAGCCCCCACTGGCTCACGTACATGTCCTTGCGGTCGCGATCGTCGGCATTCGCCGACAGGGTGCCGGGGCCATTCAGGAAGGGCGTAATGGGATAAGCAAGCCCTGGCGTTGACTTTGCGCTGAGCGAATACACGCCAACCTCGTTCTTGATGGGCACATTCTGGTCGTCGAGCTGACCGTCACCGTGGTAGATACCGAAGCCGGAGCGAATGACGGTTTTGCCGCCGAGAGCCGAGGGCGACCAGGCAACCGAAATACGCGGGTCTATGTCCAGCGTGTTGGGGTTGCCGAAGCTGGCTCCCACGCCGCAGTAGCCCGCTGCCCCGCAGGTGGCGAAGTCGAATGGATCGGCCTTGCCGTGAACCTCGTGAAAGATGTTGAAAAAAGTGTAGCGGACGCCAAGATTCAACGTGAGGTTGCGGCGGAACCTCCACTCGTCCTGCGCGTAGGAATATACCTCCGTCTTGCGCAGGCCATTCAGCGGCAGCGAGTCGTTATAGGTGGCCGAACTGACGGAGTTAACCAGAAAGCTGGACGCGGGAAGGTTAAGAGATGAATAGACGACCGTCCCGTTGGCCGTATTTCCCTGGTCCAGTTGGATGCGGCGGACCTCAACGCCGAACTTGAGCGTGTGCGTCCCGCGGACCATTGTCAGATTGTCAATGTAGGAGAAGGAGTTGCCCACGCCGGTGGTGAATTCGTTGTTGGCCAGGGTGGTGAGGCCGGCGACCGCAACCGAATACGGGAGATTGGTGAGTCCTTGATTGGTGGTGAAGACGGTGCTGCGATTGAAGCCGAATTTCAACTCGTTCACCAGTCGCTGTGAGAAGATGTGCAACTGCTCCAGCTCGCCGTTTACCGGCCGGGATGTTGTCAGCGTGCGGTCGTTCAGGCCGTCGGAAGACACATCGCTGTAAGCGGCATCGAAGTTGAAGCGAAGATAGGCCGTGTCGGTGGCTGAGAAATGCCGATCCAGACGCAGCATCGCGGAGTCTTCGTGGTCCAGTTGCCGTCCCGAGCCGGAAAACTGATCGATATCCGTGGTATAAGGCGTCAACCCTTTCGTTGGATAAGCGGCGACGATCGGCGCCAACGCCGGATTGGCGGCGGCTACCTGAGCACCGAAGGCCGGGCTTGGGACGAACCCCGAGAGCGGCTGGCCGTAGCTTTGGCGCAGCCCTTCATAGGTGAAGTAATAGAAGGAGCGGTCGCGGGCGAGCCGGCCGCCGAGATCGCCGCCGAACTGGTTGAGACGAAATGGCAGACGGGTGGGGAGGATGGGATTGCGAGCATCGAATATGTCGTTGCGCAGGAATTCGAATAGGCCGCCATGCAGCGTGTTCGCGCCGGACTTCGAGGCCACATCGATCTGCCCGCCGGGGGTGCTGCCATTTTCGGCGGTGAAGAGCATGGTGTCGATGCGGAACTCCTCGATGGCGTCGGTAGGAATGGCAAGCCGTACAAAGCTCTGCTGCGCCTGATTGACGATGTTGGTTGCATCGATGCCGTCATACGTAAAGTTGTTGTCGTCCAGCCCGCGCCCCGCGAAGCGAATGCTGCGCTGGTTACTGCCGCCCATGTCGACAGCTCCGGGCACGAGCGCCGTAAGCGTTGACCAGTTTCTGCCGTTCAACGGAAGATCGTTCACCTGTTTAGACTCGGTGCGAGCGCCCAGCGCATCGCTCGTCTCGTCGAGCTGCGAGATCTGGCCGCTGACATTCACTTGCTGTTTCACGCCGCCCACCGTGAGCGTAAAGTCGAACGTGCGCGTGTGCCCGACCGTCTGCTCCAGGTTGTTAAAAACCACTTGCCCAAAACCTGGCGCGGAACACGTGACGCGGTAGAGGCCGACAGGTAACTCCGGGATGTAGTAGATGCCGTTCGCGGAGGAGACCGTTTCGCGCACCAGGCCGGTTGCGGTTTCGAGGGCCGTAATGCGCGCTCCGGGAAGTACCCTTCCGGAACTGTCGGTAACTGTTCCGCTCAAACCCGCGCGGTCAATCTGCGCAAGGCAGAAGGCAGGTGTGAGAAGCACTAGAAGGAAACCTGCGATATTTCTCGCCGGACGATTCTCCACAGAGACTCTCATTCTATATGCGAAACTCGATGCCTCAGTGAACAAGGCTCTCCATCCTTACTCTATCGCGGCAATACAGGGAAAGAATATGCGTTCAGAATGGACACTTGCTCGGGCAATGTCGCGCGCCGAAAATCCATCTTGAGTGTGGATGCACCTACGCGCTATAGCAAAACCAAGGATGGCGTATCCCGAAACCAACACACTCAAGTCGACGCGACCATCAGAGAGCGGCGACCTTCGACGAGGCTAATCAGGCTACAGTATCCCCGGTTTTGCTATAGTCAGCCCTGTCAGTTGCCGGCAGGCTTGGGGGTTCTTACCGACTGGTGCTGTAGGGATCGCCGGTAATCCGCCAGCAGCTTGTCGCGGTTCTGGCTCAGATCCTTGCCCGTGGGCCGGGAGGGATAAGGCCGGTTGCCCATCATTCCCTTCCAGAGAACGCGGTTGAATTCGCCGCCATCGACGAGATCCGCATCGCTGAAGTCCATCCCTTTGGTGACGCGCGACCAGTAGGCTACATTTGGTGTCGGGTTGTTGCACGGTTGCGCTGGAATAGGAAGAGGCAGCTTCGTGCAAGAAAGAATTGCGGCGGGGGTAGCAGTAAAGCTCCACGGGGCCGGGGCGGTATTGAAGATGTCGCTCATGGGAGTGGCCAGCGCGTCATTGAGGTTCATCGGCGGCAGGCCCAGAACCTCTTCCATCGTGCGGATGAAGTCGAGGGTGTTATACGCCGTGGAGACCACTCCGTTCTTCACATAAGCGCCTGCGATGTAGGCTGTGGTGCGGTGCGAGTCGATGTGGTCGGCGCCATCCTGCGCGTCGTCTTCCACAACAAAGATCAGCGTGTTGTTCGCGTAGATGCTGTTGGCGATCTTCTGCACCAGCAGGCCTACCGCGTAATCGTTATCGGCCACGTCCAGATCAGGAGTATTCACGCCGTCAATCGCCGTCCCAAAGCTCCCGGTGTGATCGTGCATGAAGCGGACCAGGGTCAGATTGGGCAACCCGCCGGCCGCGTAGTTGGTGTCGAACTCACGCTCCCACTCCTTGTAGCGGTAGTAGTCCGGGAACGCGGGATCGAATCCGCGAAAGTACGGATCGGTAAAGGGCGTCAGAGCGACATTCGCGGCGGGAGCTACGATAGTATTCGTCGAGAACGGGTCATGCGCCAGCGGAGTCTGGCATGCGGGCTCGTTATAGCAGGTCGTGTCGATGTAGAAACCATAGTCGCGAACCGTGAGGCCGGCGCGCAGAGCGTTGTTCCACAGAAAGCCGGTATTTATTTCGTTGTTCGGTCCATCCGGCGAGTCCGTGTCGGTCTGGCCCGGCAGCAAATCCTCGCCGCCCGTGACAGTTGGCGAAAGAGCCCCGCCCGGCATCAGTGGATCGGAGGCTTGGCGCTGGGCCAGGGTTGGCAGGGCCACGTTCACGCTGCGATTCAAACCCCCGTCCAGGGCGAGGCCGCGTTGCGCGTAAAAGACAGGATATTGGTGTTCAACCACGTCTGGGGTGCGAGCCGACGTACTCCACGACCATCCGTCGTAGCTGACTTCAGCGGTAGCGCGGAAGTTGTCAAGGGTAACGAATTGCTGCGCGAGGTTATGCTGATTCGGCGTAATCTCCTGGCCGAACAAGGTCAAAGCGGGATCGCCGTTGCCGCGTCCCAGATCGCCCAGAATCTGATCGTAGGTCCGGTTTTCCTTGAGGATGTAGATCACGTGCTGGATGCCGCTATGCACCGTGGCCATGATTGCAGCCGCGCCGGGGCTCTCAATACTGGCGAACCGGTTGTTCGTGGTTACCTGCGCCGTCAGCGCCGGAAGCTGCGTCGAGAGGCTGGCTACCGGAAAACTGAGCAAGCCGGCTTTGGTCAACTGCGGATTGTACTCATTGGCGGGAGCGCAACCGGGGTAACCCGTCGGCCCGTAGTTATAGCACCAGTAGGGATTGGCGCCCGTCGGCGACTTCATATTGACCGCATACGCCCAGGTTCCATCGTTGCCGAGGCTAATCGAGTTCGGATACCAGCCAGTTGGGATCAGGCCGGCCACCTGGTCGCCGTGATTGGTTCCGGTCAGCGCCACCACCGCGATGTTATTCAGATTGCCATTGGTCACATAGAGAGTCTTCTCGTCCGGCGAAAGCGTCACGCTGTTGGTATTTGCGCCGGTATATTGTGTCAGCGAAAAAGACGCTAAATCTGCCGGCGGAGCGATCACCGGGATGGATTCGATTACCGTGTTCACCGTGGCGGGCTGGTTCTGGCTGGGGCTGCCTTTGTCCAGGAGGTTGAGGTCGATCACGTCCACTGTATCCGACTCGTCTTCGGCTACGTATAGAAGTGTCTGTGCTTTGTTCAACGTCATCTTGTTCGGCTGGCCTTTTACGGGAATGCGGGCGGATACAATTGGCGCCGCTGTCAAAACACATCCGGGTCCGCTGGTGCCATTGGCACAAGCCTCTCTCAGGTTCACGACATCAATCTCGCGGTCGCGAAGGCTCGACACATAAGCAGTTGCGCCCGGTCCGCTGCTCCCCGCCAGCACCACCCAGAACGGATACTCTCCGCCCGGTATGCCGGGCGTTGGCGATGAAACGGCCCTGCCGGGACGCAGATCGAGTTCCATCCCTTGCAGCGTTCCCTGGCCTCCTTGCGCCGAACCGGTGTCTGCCACCCATTGGCTTAACTAAACATTCAAGCCTCCGGTAAAGACCGTAATCGAGTCATTGAAATAATTCGCCACCACCAGCGTCTGGCCATCGCTCGAGATCGCCAGGCCGGCAGCCATCGGAGCTACGAAAACCGCGGCGTTGACAGAGGCGAATTGATTGTTGGGCACCGGAAGGCCGTTCCCCGATGGATGGCCAAGAACAACAGAGGAGGGGCTTTGGCCCAGGTCAAGTTCGGCGGTATTCACCCAGATTCCGTTTTTCTGCGTGATGATGTGGACGTTGTCTCCATTGTTGGGCAGGGCGTACGGAATCGGGTCGGTGCCGAAGGGAGCATCACCCATGCCGCCGGAGACGTAGAACGCCTGGCCACCCGGATCCCAGGCAATTCCGTGGTAGGCATTGGGAATGGGAACCGCTTGCTTAAAGACAGGCGAGTGATTCGTGATGTCGAAGATGAATATGTACTCACTTGAGTAGAGCGGGTCAAATAACGGAAACGGACCCTGAAAGACGCGGTTGTACCCGCTGGTCAGAACCAACAAAGTGTTGCCATCTGGACTCACGGCAGTGCTGACCGCCTGCCCTGCCATCCATTCCACCGGGAGCACTTGCGGATTGATCGTATCGGAAACCACCATGCCGGTGTCCAGAAATTGGAAACTCGAACCTGTGGTTGCCAGCGGCGTAAGCGACTGGCTCATATTCGGAACGACCTGAGGTGCGTTATAGATCGTAATCGTCAGGGGCGCCGTGGTGCTGCCAGCCAAAGTGGAAGCGGTTACTGTATAGGTTGCCGTAGAGGGAGGCGGGGGCACAATCGTGGAGGGCACAGCCGAGGGAGTTCCGGTAACGATCCCGCTGACGGAGTTCAGGCTCAGGCCCGCGGGAAGATCCGGGCTCACACTGTACGAGGTTGGCGTTGCACCGGTGGCGCCGGTCGACGGGACGTCCGGCGTAATCGGCACTTCCACGGCATAAACCGGAGCGGGGGCGCTGTAAGCCAGACCTGCCGGGGACGCGTCCGCGGGATTTACGGTGATGGCCAGGGTCGCCGTCGTGCTGCCAGACGCATTATGAGCCGTTACCGTATAGGTGGCCGTGGCAGTTGCCGCCGTGGGTGTTCCACTGAGGATGCCCGAGGCGGCGTCTCCGAGGGTGATCGGCGTGGCGCTCATTCTCAGGCCCGCCGGAAGAGCCGGACTCACACTATACGAGAGCGGCGCCCCGCCCGTGCTGGTCGGGACGTTCTCCGGAATCGGCACACCCACAGTGTAGACCGCGTTTCCGGGGCTATAGACCAGTCCCGCCGGAGCCGCCGGACTCGTCGGGACCGGCACGGCGTTCACCGCGATGGTCAGGGTTGCCGTTGTACTGCCGCCCGAGTTGGTCGCCGTTACCGTGTAGTTGGCCGCCGCGGTCACCGCCGTGGGATCTCCGCTGATGATTCCCGTTATCGTGCTCAGGCTCAGTCCGGCCGGAACGGCGGGGCTCACGCTGTAGGAGGCCACCGATCCGCCGCTGTTCGTCGGATCGTTCGCCGTGATGGGCATACCGATTGTGTAGGCCGCGGAGCCTATGGCGTAGCTGAGCGCAGAGGGAGGCTGGTCATTCACCGTGACAGACAGAACCGTAGTGATGCTGCCGGACGCGCCCGAAGCGGTCACCGTGTAGCTGGCCGTGGCGGTCACAACCGTGGGAGTTCCACTGACGACACCGGTCGAGGCGTTCAGGCTCAGGCCCGCCGGAAGGGCCGGACTCACGCTGTACCCAATCACCGCGCCGCCGCTGCTGGTCGGGCTGTCCGCGGTCACTGCCACACCCTTGGTGTATACCGCCGTGGGTGTCGTATAGCTCAGCGACGTCGGCGCATTGCTGCCGTTGTGCCCGCATCCACTGAGAAGAACGGACAGGAATACCAAAAATGACCCAAGCCAACGCGTCGACCGCATGGAGCCCCACCTTTCATCGCTGCGATAATACCGAACCGCCCAGTCTTCGACTGAGCCAAAACGACCACTTTGCCAGGATCCCTCCGGGTGATCTGAATTCTCCGGAGAATCGCTTATCTTTCTTGCGGCGAGACGAGGAGATGGGACAAAGTGCCAATCCGGGAATCCGAACCGGGCGTGAAATTTTTCTTCGGTCCTTCGAACCCGATTCAGGTCTCATGCTTGAAAACGTGCGAGCGGCAACTGATGCACAAGCCGGATGGTGGATCTGAAGAAGGGAGAGAGCATCACTTTCCTGAGTTTCGAATATCGGCGTGTGCTGAGTCTTCAGCGGAAGTGGCGAAGCGTGCGAGCAGTCCGACTGTATCGTTTCTGGACTCAGATGCACAGAGCAGCGGAGAATCCGCCGCGGCGGCCTTCGATATGCAGGTTATCTCTCCGATGTGACCACTTCTGTACAGCCGGCCGATAAGGAGATCAGGTAGAGTAAATCCGTCTTCCAAGCGAGTGACACAAGCCGTGGCCTGCGGTCATGCCGGAAGGTGCGAAATGAGGTTGCGATGCGAACTCTGCGGGACTTGCTTTCAGTATGATCCCGTTCTTTTTGTTTCTCCGGGTGCAGCAAGAATGGCAGCATCACGGAAAAACTCGACGGCAGCGGTAACTTGACGGCAGATAACGCGATATGCGAAGGCATCAGATCACGCGCGCTTCCGGCCACGGCACCTCAATTCTGACCGTATCGATAAGACACGGCCCAACAGCAGTCTGCAAGAGAAGGAGAAACTCGAATGCCACAGCTATCGCGCCGTTCATTTCTTGAGTTAGCAAGCCTGGCAGGAGCCGGCTTCCTCAGCGGATGCGGAGGAGCCATCGGGAGTGCCGGTTCAGATAACTTCTCGGTCCCCGTCTTCTCCGATGTGCATTTCCAGCCATACATCAATCCGCTTCTGCCAAATGCAACGTTGAATATGGATACAGTGCCGGCTAATCAATTGCTGGTAGCGCAGCTTGATGCGGCGGATCCCTCCGATTGGCCGGCGATCTTTGAGGGCGCGTTGAATATGACGAATAGTGCGCCTTCCGCCCTTAACACCGACACCAACTATGCGCTGTTCACCCTGGCGCTCGCAAGCATCAAGCAGAACCTGGGAACCAGTCCGGCGGTCCTGTTTACAGGCGACTTTCTTGGCCACGGCCTGGATCTGCTTTACATGGTGTATTTCCCGAAAAAAACAGCCGCAGATGCCGCTGCATTTGTCGACAAAACACTCACATTTGTCTTGCAGCAGATCAGAGCGGCGGTGGGCGCGATCCCCGTCTACTTCGCGCTGGGCAACTGCGATTCCTATACGAATTCTGGGCCGGACAGCACTTTTCTTGCCAGCAATGCGCAGCAGTTATACACGCTCGCTTTGAACGGGTCAGGAAATCAGGCGGATGTAATCAGCACCATAAAAAATGGAGGATACTACTCGGTTGAGCCCGCGGGAATGAATCTGACGATCATCGCACTGAACACGTTCGCGCTTTCCCCAGGCAATACTGTCGAGCAGACCATGATTCCAGATCAATTTTCCTGGTTGGGCGCCCAACTTGCAGAGGCCAGCACCGCCGGCAAGAAGGTTTGGCTGCTGATGCATGCGCCTCCTGGCGCGGTTGAGAGCACAACCGGCCAGCAGCCCAATGACAGTGGCCAGATCGCGGCAGCCACGATGATGTGGGCTGAAAACTATCAGGAACAGTTCATGGGCATCATTGAACAGTATCCCGGCGTCATTGCGATGTCTTTTGCCGGTCATACGCACATGGACGAATTCCGGCTGATGTCGCCGGGCATTGCGCTGGCAATTACCGCGGGCATCAGTCCGTACTTTGGCAATTACCCCGCCTACAAAATCTTTACTTTGGATGGCGTGAGCCTCGCCCCGACCGACTATTCCGCTGTGAACTGCAACCTGGCAACGTCTGCCGCGTTCGGCAACTATTACACCTTCTCACAAGCCTATGAACTCGAAGGCCCTCTCGCCACTTCGTTCGCGGAACTGTATCCCGCGCTGATCGAATCAAACGCGGCAATGTTGCAATACCAGGGCGCATTCTTCTCCGGCAATAACGCAGTGAATCCTAGCACCAAAATGAGCTGGAATCCGATCACCAGTACGAACTGGCCGGTTTACTGGTGCGGCATCGGATACATGGATGAAACGGAGTTCTTCGCGGCCGTGAACGCTTTCTGACATTTGCTGGAGTACGTTGCTTTTTCTCTGTGCGCTGTGCGTTGTTTCTGCAGCTGGCTTCCGCCTGACTCACACTGAATAAAAAGGACCAGATCAAGGAGATGCGCCTTGATCTGGTCTTTTGTCTTGCCTCGCTGAAAAACCCGGAAAGGATGGCACGCCGCGGACCTTATGCCCTCATCGCGCCTTCCACCGCAACCGCGACCGCGACCGATGCGCCCACCATGGGGTTATTGCCCATGCCGATCAGGCCCATCATCTCCACGTGCGCGGGCACCGAGGACGACCCGGCAAACTGCGCATCCGAGTGCATCCGGCCCATGGTGTCGGTCATGCCGTAGGAAGCCGGTCCCGCTCCCATGTTATCGGGATGCAGCGTTCTTCCCGTGCCTCCGCCGGAAGCGACCGAGAAGAATTTCTTGCCATCCAGCAGCCGCTCCTTCTTGTAGATCGCCATCACCGGATGCTGGAAGCGCGTGGGGTTGGTCGAGTTGCCGGTAATAGCCACATCAACCCCCTCCAGGTGCATGATCGCCACGCCCTCGCGCACATCGTCCGCGCCATAGCAGCGTACAGCCGCGCGTTCGCCGATGGAATAGGCCTTCTCGCGCACCACGTTCAACTTGCCGGTCGCATAGTCGAACTCGGTCTGCACATAGGTGAATCCATTGACGCGCGAGATGATCAGCGCCGCGTCTTTGCCCAGGCCGTTGAGAACCACACGCAAGGGAGTCTTGCGTGCATTGTTCGCGGAGCGGGCCAGCCCAATGGCGCCCTCGGCGGCGGCAAAGGACTCGTGCCCCGCGCAAAAGGCGAAGCATCCGGTCTCTTCGCGCAGCAGCATCGCTGCCAGATTGCCGTGGCCGATGCCCACCTTGCGATCATCGGCAACCGAGCCGGGAATACAGAAGGCCTGCAGGCCGGCGCCCAGTGTTTCGGCAATCTCCGCGGCAACGGTCTGATTCTTGTTGATAGCTGCGGCCGCGCCAATCAGATAGGCCCAGCCGGCGTTCTCAAAAGAAATGTTCTGGATGGACTTCACGATCTTGCGCACATCCACATTCTTGTCCAGGCAGATCTGCTCGGCCTTTTCCAGCGATTCAATGCCGTTGGCGGCAAGAAAGGAATCGATCTGCGCAATCCGTCTCTCATATCCTTCAAATAAAGCCATGGTCTTCTCCTTATTCCTTGCGGGGGTTGATGGTTTTCACGGCGTCGGCATAGCGGCCATAGGTGCCGGTTGCCTTAGTCAGCGCGGTCTGCGCATCCACGCCCTTGGCAATGGAGTCCATCATGGGTCCAAGCCGCACAAACTTGTAGCCGATGATCTCGTTGTCCGCGTCCAGCGCGAGTTCCGTCACATAGCCCTCGGCCAGTTCGAGATAGCGCGCGCCCTTTTCGGTCGTGCCGTACATCGTCGCGGTCACGCTGCGCAGGCCTTTGCCTAGATCTTCCAGGCCGGCGCCGATGGGCAGCCCGCCCTCGGAAAACGCTGTCTGCGTGCGGCCATAAACGATTTGCAGGAACAGCTCGCGCATCGCCACGTTGATCGCGTCGCAAACCAGGTCGGTATTCAGCGCTTCCAGAATCGTCTTGCCGGGAAGAATCTCCGCGGCCATGGCGGCGGAATGCGTCATCCCGGTGCAACCGATCGTTTCCACCAGCGCTTCCTCGATGATGCCGTTTTTCACGTTCAACGTCAGCTTGCAGGCTCCCTGCTGGGGAGCGCACCAGCCCACGCCGTGGGTCAGTCCGAAGACGTCGGTTACTTCTTTGACCTTCGTCCATCGGCCTTCTTGCGGAATAGGCGCCGGGCCGTGATTGGCGCCCTTGGCGACTACGCACATCGCTTCGATTTCATGGGTATTCATCGGGAGTTTCGCTCCTATGTTGGTTGGGTTAAGATCTTGCGTTTCATTGACTTCCATCGCGCAGTAGGACGCGGACCAACCTGCCGGCCGACCCCCCTGCATCCGGAAAGATGTTGCGAATCGTTCCAATTATAGTGCGCCCGCACGCGACGGGATGTGACCGTCGCCGCAGTCGATGGGGCTACCTTGCCGCGAAAGCCTATGTGATAGAGCTTGCCTTGCATGGCGCCGAGGCAGGCCTCGATGTCGCGCAGGCTCTCGCGGTATGTCAACTGCGCGAATGCCATGGCCAGTTACTGATCCCATCAAGCGACCCTCGCAGGTTCAAGTCGCCGCGATAATGCGCCACGCACTTTTGAAATTTCTTGTGGAGCAAAACACGGCCAGTTGCGCAAAGATGGTGCGACCTGCATTCATACTCCATTGTTTCGCGCCATGCCGTATGAGTTCTGCCGAACAAAGCGTGAGCGGATTTCAAATCGTTCCCGGCAGAGATGTCCGCATCTTACTGTTGATAAGTCGGTTGTACAATTTCTTTGGAAAATAGCCGGACACTAGTGATTAGAGTTCTATGCCGGCCCCGCGCTGCCGGTCGATACCGGAATTGATCCGGCTTATCAGCAGGCGCTCCAGACCAACCTCAGCCTGTTAAAGTCTGCCGCCCCTTCACCGATTGCAGCGGATATGCCTTCCCTCGCAAAACCGTGAAATTACTCCAGCTTTGCCGGTGCAACCACATACACATACTCCAGCGGCTCTGTTCTCGTATTCAGGACGTTGTGGCGAGTCGCGGGCGGAATATAGACTAACGCCGGAGCCGCGAATGGTTGTTTTGCCTGGCCGTCGATCAGCGCCACGCCCTGGCCGTGCAGAATAACGAGAGCCTCCTCGTTCTTACCGGTCGTGTGCCATCCGACCGTTGCGCCGGGCTTCAGGCGCACAAAGCCGCTACGCATTCCTGCAGTCTGCGGAACTCCTTCGAGCAACGGGCGATCCGCCGACGCGCCCGCCAGTGGCACGGTCAGCGGTCGCGGTTTTGCCGTCTGGGGGAAGATTGGCGAAGCAGCCAAAAACAGGCCTGCCGCCACAAGGCGTTGCATAAGCGGCGAAAATGGGCGCATGGCGTCCTCCGATGCAGAATAGCAGGTTCTTGTCCCCTGCTGCATACGAATTTATAATAGTTATGCCACATACTAGTACAGTATTCGTGCTACGCATGAAATAATCATTTTCAAGGCGATGGTTTTGCTGCCGCCTGCAAGCCTCATCGCGTGTGAGAGATCGGGTTCTGTTGAGCCATTCTGCCTTCATTTCGTATCTTATGGGGTCGCCGCGTATGTTTCTGAAGAGGCTGTTTGCCCTGTTTATTCTGCTGATGCCGTGCCTCCTGCCCGCCCAGGAGATTCCCTTGGCCGGACGCGCCGTCGATCCTCAGGGTCACCCGGCAGACCCAAGCGATAAGGCTTATCCGTCTCGGCTATCAGGAACTGTCGTTGACACGTCTGGCGCGGTGATTGCCGGGGCTGCAGTGCAGCTTCGAAGCGCGAACGGTGTTGTACAAAGAACGACACAGTCGGACAGAAACGGCTCCTTCATTATTTCTGGACTCGCAGCAGGGTTTTATCGACTCGTCGTGTCGAATTCCGGTTTTGAAACCAAAGAAATCCTTGTCACCCTGGGGACCACCGGGGCGCCGGCCCCGCTGCGCATCTCTTTGGTCGTGGGCGCAGTGAGCTCCACCATCCACGTGCAGGGCCGGGAGGATGAACTCATCGGAATTGCCGAATCCGGCACCCAGGGAACGGTGGGCGCAACGGAAATCGAAGATCGTCCGATTCTTCGTTCGGGAGAAGTATTGGAGACGGTTCCCGGTCTCATCATCACGCAACACGCCGGCGGCGGCAAGGCCAACCAGTATTTTCTTCGCGGCTTCAATCTCGACCACGGCACGGATATCGCCATTTTCCTCGACGATATGCCGCTGAACCTGCCGTCGCACGCGCACGGCGAAGGGTACTCGGACATGAACACCGTCATCCCGGAGTTTGTGCAGCGGGTGGATTTCGAAAAAGGCCCTTATTACGCGAATGTCGGCGACTTTAGCTCGGCTGCAAATGCCCATGTGGATTTTTTCAAGACGCTGCCAGAGAACTTCTTCAAAGTTGAAGGCGGCACGTACAATTATGGGCGGGCCGTTTTCGGCGCATCGCAAAAGCTCGGCAACGGCAATTTGCTGTACGGCGGCGAAGAGTATTACTATGACGGCCCATGGGTGCATCCAGATGGTTTTAACAAAATCAACGGCTTGCTAACCTACAGCCAGGGCGATGACGCCGATGGCGTCAGCATCACGGCCCACGCTTACCACGGAAAATGGAACTCGAGTGACCAAATTCCCGTTACCGCCCAACAAACCCCCGTTGCCGGCGAACCCTACGTTGGTTTCTTTGGCACACTGAACCCGTCTGACGGCGGGCACAGCCAGCGTTATAGCCTGCAGGGTGAGTGGCATCGCCAAGGCGCAAATTCCGAGTCGAAGATCATGGCCGCCGTATGGTATTACGATCTCGATTTATTTTCCGATTTCACTTACTACCTGGTGGACTACAGCAAAGATGACCAGTTCAATCAGCAGGATAGGCGCTGGGTGGGTTACCTGGACGCACACCACACGGTTTTCAGCACTTGGTATGGCCGCAAGATGTCCAATACCTTCGGCGTGCAACTTCGCAACGATTGGATCAACAACGGCCTTTACCGGACGGAAAATCGCGTGCGCACGACGAAAACCGATTATTCCGCCACCGGCGCCAGTTTCTTCCCCGCCGCCGGCTCCGGCCTTCCCAATGCCGGCAATGGTCCCGCCTGCATAGATTTGCCCCCCAATACTCCTCTTACCCTTACGGTGGTATTGCCTGCTGGCACCATCAACGGCACCGCCAGCGGCACCCCCGCCGGCGCCACCTCCTCTTTCTCTGTTCCCACCGGCTCCACATTTGACACCCAAACCTGCCCCACTTTGCCCGCAACCACGTCGCGGGATAACTTTACGGACATGATCGGCAGTGCGTATGTGGAAAATAAAATCCAGTGGGCGAGCAAATTCCGCTCGGTCCTGGCCCTGCGCGGCGACGAAGAAAAAATTGTCGTCACCAGTCTGGCTTACCCGAACCTTACTACTTTGTCCAACGGCACCAGCGCCATTCCGAACGCACTCAATTCCGGCTCGGCCGTCAAGTTCCTGCCCAGCCCAAAAGCAAGTTTGATCTTCGGCCCGTGGGCCAATACAGAGTTCTATGCACAGGGCGGATTCAGCTTTCACAGCAACGATGGGCGTGGCTCAACGCAAGTGGTGGAACCGGTTTCGCCGGACTATCCTTACCCCGGTCAGATCCAGCCGAAAATTTCTCCCTTGGTCGAACAAAAAGGCGGCGAAATCGGTGTGCGGTCTACGACCGTTCCTCATCTGCAAAGCACCTTCGAGCTTTGGTATCTCCACAGCAACTCCGAACTGACGCAGGATGGCGACACCGGAGGCACGCTTGCTTCAGAACAGTCGAGCAACCGCTATGGCATCGAATGGGCGAACTACTACACGCCAACGGAACATCTGGCTTTCGATGCCGATATTGCGGATTCCCGTGCCCAGTTCACCTTTGTAGACCCATTCGATGCGTCCTATCAGGTCGTAAATGCGCCATTGTATGTCTGCACCACAGGCGCTGCTTCATGCCCTACAGTAAATGGCAACTACTATGGAAACGTATATTGGCAGCAAGCCGGTCCGGGTGGCAAGCTTGTGCCCGAAGCGGTAAAGGTGGTGATTTCATCGGGCGCCACGCTGCACGATTTGAAGGGCTTCACGTCGAGTTTGCGCCTGCGCTACTTTGGCCCGCGCTACTTGACGTCGGACGGAATTTATCAGTCAAGTCAAACGGTGTTGCTCAATGGGGAGGTTGGTTATCAATTTTTCAAGAAATGGCACGTCACGGCCGAATTTCTGAATATGCTGAACCGCAAAGATGCCGACATTGACTACGCCTATATCTACCAAGTATCTCCAACTACCGCGCCGGCATTCGGACGGGTTAACCACCCTACTGAACCGTTTCTGGCGCGATTCGCGTTAGAAAGAAGCTTTTGACAAATGCCACAGACAGTAGACAGTTCTGACCACTGACCACTGACCACTGATCAATGCTTGTGCGAATGCTTATGCTTCGACTCGGAGGGTGGCGCCAGCGCGGACTCTGGAACGGTCATCACCAGGCGCCCGTGCTGCACGCCTTTGAGGCCGATCAGCAGATCGGCAAACTTCTCCACCTTCGTCGATTTGCCATGCACGATCAGCACCTCCAGGCAGGAGTCGTGGTCCAGGTGCGCATGACTGGTGGAGACCACCAGTTCGTGGTGCTCGTGCTGAATCTCGGTCAACTTTTCGGTGATACCGCTGGCGTGGTGGTCGTAGATCAGCGTGACCGTGCCCACCACAATCGCATCCGGCGCGGCGGTCTGCTCCGTCACCAGCCGGTCGCGAATCAAATCCCGAAACGCTTCTGACCGGTTTGTATAGCCTCGCCGCGCAATCGAGCGGTCAAACCGCTTGATCAGCTCCGAATCGAGAGCAATGCCAATCCTGCTAAGAACGCCCATACGCACCCCCGCAACAGTAAGCGACTCTCCCCGGGAAGTCTAAGAGTAGCACGAAGATCGAGTTCATGCTACCCCGGCGTTTTCAGCGCAGGATTCTTCTCCTTCGGTTCAGTGCCATTCAGCGACTTGAAAACGGAGTTCTCTCAATACGTTGTGCAAACTTGACCGCCTGGACGTATCGGAGCGCGGTACACTGGAGCCGAGGGCGTATGAAGCCCATAGCGAGTTTCCCCTGGGAGGAATCATGCCGCAGAATCTGCTGGACCAGTTGCGCACGTATACCGTGGTCGTTGCCGACACCGGCGACATTGAAGCAATGGAGAAGTTTCGCCCCCAGGACGCAACCACCAATCCCTCGCTGATTACCGCTGCCGCCCAGTTGCCCCAGTACCAGCCCATCGTGGACAGCGTACTGCTTGCCGCACGCTATGAGTTAGGCAAGTCGGTCGACTCGAAGACTGTCGCCGACCTTGCCTTTCAGCGGCTGGCCATCGCCTTTGGCAAGAAGATTCTGGCCATCGTTCCGGGCCGCGTCTCGACCGAAGTGGACGCGCGTCTCTCCTATGACACAGCGGCCACCATCGCGCAGGCCCGCGCCATCATCGCCCAGTACGACGCCGAGGGCATCGGCCGCGAGCGCGTGCTGATCAAAATTGCCTCCACCTGGGAGGGCATTCGCGCCGCCGAAGTGCTGGAGCGCGAAGGCATCCACTGCAATCTGACCTTGCTTTTCGGCCTGCACCAGGCCATTGCCGCGGCCGAGGCCGGCGTCACGCTGGTATCGCCCTTCGTGGGCCGAATCCTCGACTGGTACAAGAAAGATACCGGCAAGGATTACCATGGCGCCAACGATCCTGGAGTGATCTCCGTAACCCATGTCTATAACTACTACAAGAAGTTTGATTACAAGACGCAGGTAATGGGAGCTAGTTTTCGTAACATCGGCGAGATTTGCGAGTTAGCCGGATGCGACCTGCTGACGATTTCGCCGCAACTGCTGGCCGAGTTGGAAGCGACGGAAGCCGAACTGCCGCGCAAGCTTGACCCGGAAGCCGCCAAGGCGCTGAACATCGAGAAGATCGCCGTGGACAAAGCGGCATTTGACGCGATGCACGCCGCCGATCGCATGGCCACCGACAAGCTGAAGGAAGGCATTGAAGGCTTCTCGGCCGCGCTGGTCAAGCTGGAAACGCTGCTCGCCAAGCGACTGGCCGAGTTAGAATCCCACCCCGCAGCCGTCTGATTGAGCGAACAATAGCTGGGTACTCCACCCTCGCGACGTTCTTGTTTTTGTCGCAAGGGTGGGAGACCCTGTAACTTATCCAGCCTCATTTATCGGAAGCACTTACTCCGACCAGACACCAAGCAGGTTGCCCGCTCCATCGGCGAAGTGGAAGCGCCGCCCGCCGGGAAACTCGAAGGTGGGCACGACGA
>CAZQRX010000052.1:0-18039 GCA_964595845.1 uncultured Occallatibacter sp.
CGATCTTGGCGCCGAAGTCGTCATAGGCGCGCAGGAACCACTCGCCGTCCCAGCCGTGCTTGCGGACGACCTGGTCCATCTTCTCGACCTCGGCCAGATACTTTGCGGCCTCGGCATCCAGCCCGCGGTGCTTGGCAATCGCCGCCAGCTCCTGACCGGCATGGACGAACAAGCCGGCGATGAAAACCGACTCGGCCACCTTGCCGTCCTTGTTGGTGGTGGTTTGGAAGCTCTGGCCGGGAGTGTCGGAGAAGCAGTTCAGGTTGAGGCAGTCGTTCCAGTCGGCGCGGCCGATCAGGGGCAGCCCATGCGGCCCAAGCCGCTCCAGTGTGTAGTGGAAGCTGCGCTGGAGGTGTTCGTAGAGCGGCTGTTCAGAGCCGGGTTGGTTGTCGTACTGGACGGGTTCGTCCAAAATGCTCCAGTCGCCGGTCTCCTTGATATAGGCCGCTACGCCGATGATGAGCCAGTGCGGATCGTCGTTAAAACCGCTGCCTACGTCATTGTTGCCACGCTTGGTGAGCGGCTGGTACTGGTGGTACGCGCCGCCGGTGGGCAGTTGTGTGGCGGCCAGGTCGATGATGCGTTCGCGGGCGCGCGCCGGCGCCATGTGCACAAAACCCAGCAAATCCTGGTTGGAGTCGCGGAAGCCCAGGCCGCGCCCTATGCCGGATTCATAGAACGACGCCGAGCGCGACATATTGAAGGTGGCCATGCACTGATAGGCGTTCCAGATATTGACCATGCGGTTGGTATGGATGTCGGGCGTCGCGACCTGGAAGATGCCCAGCAGGCTGTCCCAGTACTGACGGAGCTGCTCAAAGGCCGCGTCGGCGTTGGCGGCGTCGATGTACTTGGCGATCGTCGGCTTGACCCGCTTCTTGTTGACGATCTGCGAACCGGGCGGATCGAATTTATCGGCGACCGGGTTCTCCTGATAGCCGAGCAGGAAGACGATCTGCTTTGTCTCGCCGGGCTCGAGTTCCAGCTTGACCTGGTGCGCGCCGATGGGCGCCCAGCCGTGGGCGATCGAGTTGGTGAGCTGTCCGGCCTCGACGGCGGCCGGTGAATCCCAGCCGCGATAGCGGCCCAGGAAGGCATCGCGCTGAGTATCGAAGCCGGCGAGCGGCTCTGAACAGGCGAAGTAGGCGAAGTGATCGCGGCGCTCGCGGTACTCGGTCTTGTGATAGATGACGCCGTCTTCCACTTCCACCTGTCCGATGGAGAAGTTGCGCTGGAAGTTGGTGGAGTCGTCCTGGGCATCCCACAGGCAGAACTCGATCGAGGAGAAGGCGGAGATGGAGGCCTTGACGGCGCGCTTGTTGGTGACCGTGAGCTGCCAGATCTCCAGGTTCTCGTCCAGCGGCACGAAGTACCGGGTGTGGGCCTCGATGCCGGCGTACTCCGAGCCGATAGTGGTGTAGCCCATGCCGTGGCGGCAGGAGTAGTCCTTGAGGTCGTGGCGCGTGGGCTGCCAGGAGGGCGACCAGAACTCCCTGGATTCATCGTCGCGCAGGTAGACGTAGCGCCCGCCGAAGTCGAAGGGCACATTGTTGTAGCGATAGCGGGTGAGGCGGCGCAGGCGTGCGTCGCGATAGAACGAGTAGCCTCCCGCGGTGTTGGAGATGATGCCAAAATACGCCTGACAACCGAGGTAGTTGATCCACGGCAGGGGTGTATCCGGTTGCGTGATCACGTATTCGCGGTTCTGGTCGTCGAAAGTGCCGTACTTCATGGTGAATGCTCCTTCAAAGAAACGTGCCGTCAGTATAGCCCCCGGCACAGAACCTCATCAAACGATTTTGTAAAACACTTCAAAGTCCTTCGTCCTTCGGAAACGGTCCAGTGGATTTGCGCGGCGCCATGCGTGTGTGAAAAATCATTGCCGGACGAAAAGAGGCAATCGGCCGGTGTTTCGGGATCGTTGCCAAGAGGATGACGAATGTGAGAATATCAAATGTTCCTGAAGATACCCTGAGCGCCACCGGGAAGCGAAGTCGCAGGCATGGCAAATTCTTTGTTTATATGCTCAAAAGGCATACGGGCCCGTCGAGAGTTGCTTCAATCCGCCGCCTTGGCCGGTCTTCTCTTTTGTCCCGCCGTTCTTGCGCATGGGGCCGAAACTGCACAACTGGCGATCAAAGTGGACCAGGTCGGCTATCCGCTGAACGGCCCCAAGGTCGCTCTGGTCAGCTCTCCGGCGGCAACCTTTGAAGTGCGGCGTTCCAGCGACAATAAGGCAGTTTTTCGGGGGAAGCTAGGGCCTGGCGAGGCCGACCCCTACTCCGGCGATCAAGTGCAATCCGCGGATTTTTCCAAGTTCCGCAGCCCGGGACGCTACTACCTGGCGGTTCCCGGCGTGGGGCGCAGTTGGAACTTCGATATAGGCGCAAATGTCTTTGAGTACGCGTATTACATGGCCATGCGCGGCTTTTACGGGCAGCGCTGCGGGACGGCGGTGGACATGGGCCCGGAGTTTCCGGGGTACTCGCACCCCGCCTGCCACCTGCATGGCGAGTTCCACTCCAGCTCGGGCGCTACGGGAGAACGCGACAACGTGGGCGGCTGGCACGACGCGGGCGATTACGGGCGCTATATGGTCACCTCCGGCATCAGCGCGGGAACGCTGATGTGGACCTGGGAGATCTACGGCGAAAAGATCAAGAACATTTCGCTGCGAATTCCCGAGTCGGGCAACGGTACGCCGGATATCTTGAATGAAGCGCGCTGGGGCCTGGAATGGATGCTGAAGATGCAGGACACCGACGGCGGAGCCTGGCAGAAGCAGACCAGCGCCGGCTTTCCCGACTTTATCGCCCCGGAGGCGGATACCGAGCCCAGCAAGGTGATCGGCACCGGCGCGGCGCCATACAAGAGCACCTGCGCGACAGCGGACCTGGCGGCTGTGGCGGCCATCGCGGCGCGGGTTTACCAGCCCTATGATGCGCAGTTTGCCGCGCAGGCTCTGCAAGCGGCGCGGCGCGCCTGGGCGTGGACCGAGAAGTATCCCAATGTTGCCTTTGAGAATCCGCCGGGCATCAACTCCGGATCCTATGCCGACGCTAACTGCCGGGACGAGCGCCTGTGGGCGGCGGCGGAGCTTTGGCGCACCACCGGCGAGGCGGCCTATCATAACTTCTTTCTGGCGAGTTATGCCGCCTTTCTTCCAGGCCTGGATTCTCCGCCCACGGCAACCTGGGCCGACGTGGGGCAGATGGGGCTGTGGAGTTATGCGCTTTCTCCGCGCCAGGGCGCGGATGCCAAGGCGGTCGCGGCGATCCGCGAGCGCACCCTTGCGGCGGCGCGAGCGATTGTCGAGCGCACCCGCGGCAATCCCTATCATGTCAGCCTGAAAGCCACGGATTATGTTTGGGGTTCCAATGGCGTCGCGGCGAGTTATGGCATGACTCTGTTAATGGCCGATTTGATGCGCAAGGATAAGTCGGACAAGGAATTTGCGGACGCGGCGCGGGATAACCTGCATTATCTTCTGGGGCGCAACGCGTTTTCGCTGTCGTGGGTAACGCAGGTCGGGGAACACCCCTACCAGCACCCGCATCACCGGCCCAGCGCGGCGCGTCCAGCAACACTCCCCTGGCCGGGGCTGCTCTCCGGAGGGCCGAACAAGGACCGCGAAGACCGGGTGCTGGCGGCGCTGCCGAAGGATTTGCCGCCGGCCAAGGTCTATGCCGATGAATGGGCATCGTACGCAAGCAACGAGATTTGCATCAATTGGCAGGCATCGCTGGTATTCCTGCTGGCCGGCGAGATGAAATAAGTGTTTATTGATCCGGCCAATCAATAGCGTTTAGGTTTTCCACCCTTGCGCCAGAAAAACGCCGCAAGTATGGGGCACGGAGCGTCAGTTTTTACGGGCCGGATCAATTAAAGCGGCCGGAGAAAATGAGAAGAGTTAGTATTTCCCGCGGAAAGCGGTGAAACGAAAATTGAGGAGTGGAATGCTGCACCTTCACGTCATTGACATCGTTATCATTCTGGTCTACCTGCTGAGCATGGTGCTGGTAGGCTACTGGGTTTCAAAACGCGGATCGCTGAGCATACAGAATTACTTCCTGGGCGGGAACAAAATACCCTGGTATGTGCTGGGCATCTCCAACGCCTCTGGGATGTTCGATGTCAGCGGCACCATGCTGCTGGTCTCCTGGATGTACGTCTACGGACTGAAGAGCATCTGGATTCCCTGGCTCTGGCCCACCTTCAACCAGATTTTTCAGATGGTCTATCTGTCGTCGTGGCTGCGCCGCTCGAATGTGATGACCGGGGCGGCCTGGATGAGGACCCGCTTCGGCGTAGGGCGGGGCGCGCAGATGGCGCACCTGGTGGTGGTGATCTACGCCTTTGTCAGCATCATCGGATTCTTTACTTACGGCTTCAAGGGCATCGGCAAATTCGCCGCCGAGTTTCTGCCCTGGGATCTCTCCTGCACGGTTCATCTCTGGGCTCTCTCGGGCGGGCATATCGTACCCTGGCTGGTGCATCTGGATTCGCCGAACATGTATGCACTGATCCTGATCTGCCTCACGTCGATTTACGTGATCAAGGGCGGCATGATCAGCGTGGTCTTTACGGCGGTGGTGCAATTCTGCATTCTGGCCATCGCTTCGTTCGCGGTGGGCATCATCGCCATGATGAATGTGGCTCCGGAGGCGCTGCGCAAGGTGGTGCCCGCCGGCTGGGACAACGTCTTCTTCGGCTGGCATCTCGGTCTGGACTGGTCAACGCTGCTCCCGGCCGCCAATGCCCAGATCGCCCACGACGGTTATGGCCTCTTCGGCTTCTTCGTCATGATGCTGCTCTTCAAGGGCATCCTGATCTCCGCCGCGGGCCCGGCCCCGAATTACGACATGCAAGCCGTGCTCTCCGCGAAAACTCCCCGCGAGGCCTCGATGCTGAGCGGCTGGGTCAATGTCGTGCTCACCTTCCCGCGCTACTTTCTGGTCATCGGGCTTACCGTGCTGGCGGCTACGTCCTTCGGTAATGACATCAAAGCCATGCCTCATCTGGACTTCGAGATGGTGCTGCCCATGGCGCTGGGCCGCTTCGTTCCAGCCGGCCTGCTGGGCTTTTTGATCGCCGGCCTGCTGGCCGCCTTCATGTCGAACTTCGCGGGCACGGTGAACGCGGCGCCGCCGTACTTCGTCAACGACATCTACAAGCGCTACATCAATCCCAACGCGGCGCCCAAGACCTACGTCCGCCTCAGCTATCTCTCCTCCTTCACGGTGATCGTGATCGGCGTCATCATCGGTTGGAACGTCACCTCGGTCAACTCGGTGGTAGTCTGGATCGTCTCCGGGCTGTGGGGCGGCTACACCGCCGCCAACGTCCTGAAGTGGTACTGGTGGCGCTTCAACGGCTACGGGTTCTTCTGGGGCATGGCCAGCGGCATCACCGCCGCGCTGACCATGCCGGCGATCATGGCCAATGTGCCGTGGGTGAAGAGGTTGCTGGCAACCTATTCCATCAACATGGACGTCACTATCATCTTCCCGCTGGTGCTGTGCATTTCGCTGCTGGGCTGCTTGCTGGGCACGCTGCTGACCCAGCAGGAATCCGATGAGGTGCTGATGGATTTCTACCGCCGTGTGCGGCCATGGGGCTTCTGGGGACCGGTGCTGAAAAAGGTGCTTGCCGTGGATCCTGATTTCAAGCGCAACAAGGACTTCTCCCGCGATATGTTCAATATCGCCATCGGAATCATCTGGCAGGTTACGCTGGTGGCGCTGCCTTTGTACATTGTGATCAAGGAATTTGATCGCGCCGCCATCGCCCTGGGCGTGGTCCTGGTGACTTCGCTGATTCTCAAGTTCACCTGGTACGACCATCTGAATGAGCGCGAGGTTGAGACCAACAAAGAAGCCGCCAAAGCGGCTCTCTAGCTCTCGCCGGGCGGCTGCTTTCTCCACAGGAAGGCAGCCGCCCGCATTTTCTCTCAGATGTTGACGTCAGCAAACTTGATTTAGCCAGAAAGGCTTCATTTCTTGATAAACGGCTCCCCCCCCCCGGTTCCACAGCCTTCGCCAGCCAAGATGCGGACAGAGGTCTCTGTTGAGCGCATCACCTATCACGGCTGGCCCGATTGCTATCTCCTCTCGAACGGATGCGTGGAAGCCATTGTTGTGCCCGCCATCGGCCGCGTGATGCAATTGCGCCTCAAGGGTGAGGCGGAGGGCCCCTTCTGGGAGAACCGGGCTTTGGACGGTCAACTGCATGATACGGCGTCGGACGAATGGATCAACTTTGGCGGAGACAAGTGCTGGCCCGCTCCGCAATCCGCATGGCCCCGGCAGCAGGGCCGGGAGTGGCCGCCGCCCGTGGCCTTCGATTCGCGCCCCGCGCAGGCCGCGGCCACCGAATTCGGCGTGACGCTGACCTCGCTTGTCGATCCGGGTTTCGGCATACAGGTGGCGCGCTATGTGGAGTTGGACGCCGGGCAGCCTGTCCTGCGCATCCGCACCGAGTACCGCAAGCTCCTTGGCGGCGCTCTCCGGGTGGGCATCTGGACCATCACCCAATTGCGGGAGCCGGAGCGCGTTGCCGTCCTCCTCAAAGACAATTCGCGGTTTGCGAACGGCTATCTTGGTTTGCTCGCGGTCCAGCCGGCAGAATTGAAGCTGGACGGACGGCTGCTGTGGCTCACACGCCACACAAGCGAGCAGGTCAAGATCGGAATGGATGGAAACTGCATGGTCTGGGTGGGATCCCGCTGCGCGTTGCGCATCGACGCGGAAGCCGGGCCGGGAGAATACCCTGACGGCGGATGCGTCACCGAGGTTTACACCAATCCCGACCCTCTTCCGTACGTCGAATTGGAGGCTTTGGGGCCTTTGCAGGCGTTCAACGCCGGCGAGCGGATCGAACGGACCACGGTGTACACGCTGAGGCCTCGGTCAACTTCCGATCCGGAAGACGAAGCGCGAAAAATTCTCAGTTCTCTGTGAAAAACGCGCCTGAATCGCTCGGGACGGAGTTTCTTATCTTATTGATATATATGATTTTATGAAATCATATAAAGTTTTTTTAACTTGCACGTAAAATCGCACTTGACAACAGGATGCTAATTGGCGTGTAATGGCCCCGGCTCGCGAGTAGCGGTTTTTCTCGACGTGTGCTTAATCGTTTGATTACCGTAATTCAAACGTTTAAGCGGAAATTTCCAAAATACGGAGAAAGGCGATTTTTCCCCTTCCATTTAACGGAGAAAATCGCGGCTTTCCGGCGTCATTGCGGGAGTCTTTCAAGGCGGGCCAGAAAGTGGTAAATCGGCGTTTTGTGATTCATTTTTTAACGGCTTCATTCCAGATCGCAGATGGAGCACTGTACGATGTACGCAATTCCAACTGAAACCAAACTTGAAAAGGAAGGTCACATGAGACAAGCGAGATACAGGTTCCTTCTGTTGCCGCTGATTTTCGTTCTGGCGTGCGTGGGAGCATTTGCGCAGGCCAACTCCGATCTCACCGGCATCGTTACGGACCAGACGGGAGCCGTCGTCGCGGGAGCGTCGATCACGCTCACCGATCAGGCCCTCGGCACTGAACACACCACCACCAGCAGCAGCACCGGCTTGTATGACATCGCCGGTTTGAACCCCGGCACCTACAACCTGAAGGTTTCAGCCAAGAACTTCGAGTCCTTCGTGCAGAACGGAATCGTGATCAACGTTTCCGCGACCTTCCGTGTTGACGTCAAGCTGACCGTCGGCGCCGAAAGCCAGACGATCACCGTCTCGGCCGACGCCCTGGCTGTGCAGGCTGACTCCAACGTGGTCAGCACCCTGATCAGCTCCGAAGAGATCAGCGAAATCGCCACTGAGAACCGCAACTTCGCGGCTCTGGCTGCCTTGGGCCTGGGCGTAAGCGCGGCTCTGCCAGACAGCAACACGCCCGGCGCTGTGGGTTCCAACTTCACCATCAGCATCAACGGCCTGCGCCAAAGCCACAATATCTGGCTGATCGACGGCGGCGAGTCGGATGACCGCGGCGGTGCCGGCGGCATGCAGATTCAGCCTTCGCAGGACGCCATTGCCGAGTTCCAGGTGATGAGCTCGAACTATCCTCCCGACTACGGCATCTCCTCCGGCGCCACTATCAGCCTTTCGCTGAAGTCCGGCACGAAGAGGTTCCATGGCTCGGCATGGGAAGAAAACCGCAACACCGACTATGACGCCAACTCCTTCTTCAACAATCTCGCCAGCAACGCGAGGCCGACGGTGCATTACAACATCTACGGCTTCAACATCGGCGGCCCTCTCTACATTCCTCACACCTACAACTCCAACAAGCAGAAGACCTTCTTCTTCTGGAACGAAGAATGGCGCAAGACCGTCAACCTCGCATCCAGCAACAACCCCACCATCAATTCGGCGGATATCCCGAAGTCGGGCACGCCTCTCACCTATGTCGATCCATCGTTTGCTCCAGGGCACGATGCGGATCATTCATGGTTGGAGGTTCCCAGCGTTAGTGCTACTTCGGATTACGCGGTGAACCACCTTGGGACACTGACTCCCGGCGGTTGCTTCAATGGAACCAAGACTAAGGATACAACTGCCACCGCAGCCAACAAAGGTGTAGAAGTGGATTTGTGCCCATCCGGACAGGTAATTCCCAGCAAACTGTTCGACGCCAACGCGATCACCTACCTCAACGCGGGCATTCTTCCCCCGGCGAACGTACCCGGCCAGGACAAGAACATCGCCAGCGTCTCGCTGCCGTTCGTGGTCCGCGATGACATCGTCCGTGTCGATCACAACATCAACGACAAGTGGGCGATTCTCGGCCACTACATCGGCGACACGGAGAATCAGAACGAAGGCGGACCGGAACTAGGCTGGTGCTGGTGCAGCTACAACACCCTCACTAGCATCCTTGACTCTCCGTCCCACAGCGCGGCTATCAAGTTGAGCGGCACCATCACGCCGAACCTCCTGGTGGAAGCCAGCATCAACTATGACGGCAACGAGATCCTCATCCAGCCCAGCGCGAACACCTTCCTGCCGTCCAGCTGGTCCGTCTCTCCGGTTGTTCCGGCCTATGCCATCACCCGCAAGGTCTGGCCCGGCATCAGCGGCTTCGGCAATCCTTATGGAACGGCTGAAGACACGGCCACCGAGCCTTATAACAATGCGGCCCAGGACTATGAGCCCAAGCTGGACGTCTCGTACACGGTGGGACAGCATGCCTTCAAGTTCGGGTTCAGCTACAACCGCTACACCAAGAACCAGATGCTCTATGGCGACGAACAGGGCGACTACGGCTTCGGCCAATTGTCGAACGATGGCATTATGGATATGCTGTTGGGCCTGGCCGGCAGCTACAGCCAGACTCTGTCCGCTCCCGTCCGCCACTACGTCAACCAGACTCCTTCGGCGTATGCGATGGACAACTGGCACGTGACCCCGCGCCTCACCTTGCAGATCGGCCTCCGCTATGACGCCCTGCCGCATGCCTGGGAGCGCCAGAACTACCTCGCCAACTTTGTTCAGAGCGACTATCAGTCCAATGCGCTACCCGTTTGGGATGCCAGCGGCGCCATTGACCCAACCAGCCCGACTCTGTATACCTTCCTGGGCATTCCCTCCTACATCAACGGCATGGAGCTTGCAGGCGTAGCGCATGTCCAGCCGGGTGTGGTCAACAACGACTACAACACAATGCAACCCCGCGTCGGCTTCTCCGAGGATTTGACCGGCAACGGCAAAACCGTTCTCCGCGGCGGCTTCGGAACCTTCTACGAGCGCATGCAGGGCAACGACATCTTCGGTGTCGCCACCAGCGCCCCCTTCGATCCTTCGCTCGGCATCAACAACGCATACTTCAGCACCCCTGGAAAGAACTGGAACACCGGCGCATCCATCGCTCCGACGGCTCTGATCTTTGCCGGCGGCGGCGACAGCCTCGCCAAGACCTACAAAGCACCCGGCGTGGCCATGTTCAGCCTCGGTGTGCAGCATGAACTGGCTCCCTCGCTCATCTGGGTTGTCCAGTATGTCGGCAACATCGCATGGCATCAGAACATCGTCAACAACATCAACAACATGTCGCCCAACATCCCTGTCTCGAACGTAGGCACGGCAGCGGCTCCGGTTATGCTAGATCCTCGCATGGTCTCTGGTGACAGCGGTGGCAAATACGGTTCGGATCCCGTGACCGCCTTCAACAACCTTGGCGGCTTCAACGCCTTCCGTCAGTTCCAGGGCTACACCGGCATCAGCCAGGATCAAAACCAAACCAACGGCTCCTACAACGGTTTCCAGACCGGCATTCGCGCCCAGAACAAGTGGGGCCTGAGTGGCGAAGTCGATTACACGTACTCGCATGAAATCGATATCACCACGTACGACCGCTCTACTGTAAGCAATCCCTGGTACTTCAAGTATGACAAGGGATCGGGCCAGCTCGATCGCCGTAACATCCTCAGCGCCAACTACATCTACAAGCTCCCCATCTTCAACAAGAGCACCGGCGTTCTCCACTCCATCGCCGGCGGATGGGAGATTGCAGGTACCATCATCGATGAGTCCGGCACACCGAATGCGCCGGGCGAGAGCATTGCTTACGATCCAGTCGGCTTGGGCGGCGGATACACCGTCCGTCCGAATGCCGAACCCTGGCACATTGGCATGCCCAAGACGCGCCTGAATTGGTTTGACACCACCCATTACTACGCCCCGACTCCTGTCTGGGCAGGTGGAACCAGCCTGGGCTTCGGCAACTCCGGCAAGGATGAGATCGTCGGACCCGGCCGTGTCAACTTCACCACTTCACTGTACAAATCGTTCCAGATTTACGATACGGCTCGCTTCGAGCTTCGCTTTGAATCGTTCAACACCGCCAACCATACTGAATGGAATGGCATCAACACAACCATGGGCAACGGCAACTACGGTCAGGTCACGGGCACGTGGGATCCACGCGCGCTCGAGCTTGGCGGCAAGTTCGTCTTCTAAGCTCAACCCTCAACCGGGGCGCGGCAGGCAACCCCTGCCGCGCCCCTTTTCTTCAAGCGCCGATGAATTGCTACTTTCAATTGGATTAAACTAGGTGCACAAGTGAGACGCGCGCTACGACGTATAATCTGCCTCCCACTCGCGATAACGCTGGCCTTGGCCGCGGCCCACTTGATAGGGCAGGCCGACGGCGACGCTGCGAGAGAGCGGCAAACTGCGTTGGCCCTGGAGCAGCAAGGCAAGAATGTCGAGGCGGAGGATGCATGGCGCCTTTACCTCAAGGCTCATCCCTCGAACCCGGAGCCTTACGCTCACCTGGGACTTCTGGAAGCGCGCCAGGAACACTATGCGGATGCGGTGCCGCTTTATCGCAAGGCGTTGGCGCTGAATCCCGCGATTCCCGGCCTGCGGTTGAATCTTGGCCTTGCGCTCTTCAAGGGCGGCGAACTGAAGCAGGCCATTGTGGAATTCCAATCGCTGCTTAAAAGCCAGGGGCCGGCTTCCGCCGAGAGCCAGCGCCTGACGATCCTGATCGGGATGGCCCACTATGGGCTGGCCGAATACGCCGAGGCGGTTCCTTATCTACAGCAGGCTGCCGCGCGCGACACGCGGAATCTGCCCTTGCGGCTGGCCCTGGCGCACAGTTGCCTGTGGTCCAGGCAGTTCCAATGCGTTGTGAATACCAATCATGAGATTCTGTCGCTGGATGCGGAGTCCGCCGAGGCCGATATGCTGGTCGGCGAGGCGCTGGACGAGATGAAAGACAGAAACGGCGCGATCGAGCAGTTTCGCGCCGCGCTCAAGGTCAATCCCAAAATGCCCGACGCGCACTTCAGCCTGGGATACGTGCTGTGGATTCTCAAGCAATACCCCGAGGCGGCAAGCGAGTTTCAGGCCGAGCTGGACAACAACCCGGATCACGCTCAGGCCATGACCTATCTGGCCGACGTGGATTTACAACTGGGCCATGCCGATGCCGCACTCCCCTTGCTGGAGAAGGCCATCAAACTCGATTCTGAACAGGAACTGGCTCATCTTGACCTGGGCATTCTCTATGCCGGCGCGGGCCGCCAGGACGAGGCCCTGCGGGAGATGAAGGAAGCCGAGCGGCTGGCTCCGGAGGAAGTGGACGTTCACTGGCGGCTGGGACGGCTCTACCGGACGATGGGCAGGAAAGACGAGGCCAAAGCCGAGTTCGACAAAGCCAACCAGGTCAACAAGGCGGCCGATCAAGCGCTCTTCGACAAGATCAATAACTCGCGCGCCCATCCGCCCCAGGCGCAGCCGCCGGCGCCGGAATCGCCGGAAAAGTAGGCGATGGAAGAGTTGAGATGCAGTGGCCGGGAGATTGGGTAGTTTCTTTGGTGCTATGTAAGGGGATTGTATGGCCAGGCGTACGAAATCAGCGGCCAGTCCGCAACCCGCGCGACCCGTCGGACTGCGCTCTCTGGGCGAGTATCTGAATCTCTCTCCAGCCACCATTTCGCTGGTGCTGAATAACGCTCCCGGTGTGCGCTCGATTCCCCAGGAGACCAGGGACCGGGTGACCGAGGCGGCCGCGAAATTCGACTATCGGCCCAGCTTCTACGCGCGCTCGCTGCGCAAGCGCCAGACCTTCACCGTCGGCGTGCTCGTGCCCGACCTGAACGACCACTATGCCGCCCAGGTGATCGCGGGTGTCGAGGAGCTCCTGGTCGAGGAAGGGTACTTCTATTTCACGGCCAGCCATCGCGGCAAGCCAGAGTTGCTGGAGGAGTACGCGAGTCTGCTCATGGACCGGTCAGTGGAAGGGTTTCTCCTGATCGACACCGTGCTGGAGCGCAGCATGAAGCTGCCGGTCGTAGCTGTCGCGGGCCATCGCCAGATCAAGGGTGTGACGAACGTGGTCCTCGATCACTCCCGCGCCGCGGATCTGGTTCTGCGCCACCTCTACGATTTAGGGCACCGCAAAATCGCCTTTATACGCGGCGGCAGCCATAGCGCCGACGCCGAAGAACGCTGGCAATGCCTGATGAACGTGGCCCGGGAGTTGAAGATCGCGGTTCCGCCGGAGTTGTCCGTGCAGATCCAGTTGCGCGTTTCCACCCCGGAGCTGGGATATGGGCCGGCCCAGGAACTCCTCAGCCGCGGCGGCGAATTCACGTCCATTGTCTGCTACAACGATGAGACCGCCATCGGAGCGATCCGCGCCTGCAAGGATCATGGCCTGCGGGTGCCCGGGGATGTCTCCGTGGTCGGCTTCGACGATATCCGCAGCGCGGCCTTCTACAATCCCAGCCTGACCACCATTCGCCAGCCTCTCAACCAGATGGGAATCATGGCCGCGCGCATCCTCTTGCAGCGGATTCGCGGCCAGGAGATCTTCCCGGATACGGTGCCCATCCTGCCCGAATTGGTGATTCGCGAGTCGACTGCGGCGCCCCATTCCCGGCGCGCCCACGGGAAGCGGAGCTGAGTCAGCTACGCTTCGATGGACATCATCGGGAGCAGACCTACTCGCGCCAACGAGTTACAACGGAATGAAGGAGCCGCATTAAAAA
Organism: uncultured Occallatibacter sp.; assembly: GCA_964595845.1. Classification (GTDB taxonomy): domain Bacteria; phylum Acidobacteriota; class Terriglobia; order Terriglobales; family Acidobacteriaceae; genus Telmatobacter. The sequence goes on from CAZQRX010000052.1 coordinate 13,510, forward strand.
TTCACCCCGTAGGGGTAGTGGATAATAGCCCCGGGTGGAGCGCAGCGCAACCCGGGGATATCCACCCATCAATGGATTGCGCCCTGTAGGGGCGCTGCGATATGCGTTTTGTCCATCCAAGCTCTGGAATAACCAGCGCTTCTTACTTGCTTTTGAGGTCACTCACTTGGTCAGTGCATCAGCCGCATTCGCCGCCAGAATCCAGTCGCTGGTGACGCTGACTGTGTATTCGTTCTCAAACCACAGGAAGCCGAAGTCGTCGATGCACTCCGGAAAATCCGGCTTGATCACGATATAGCCCGGAATCATGCCGCCGGGAATGAAGGTTCCGTCGGCACGATTGTTTCCGTAGGCTTTCATCTTGGAAACCGTCCCGACCGAAGAGATATACGAGGTGCTCGACCCCGGATGCGTGCCCAGCAGGTAGTTGGCCGCCCGCAGCGTATACTCCGGACCCACGATCTGCGGGAATGCCTTGTGCAGGAAGTACATCCGCGAGCCAAATGTGGCCACCTGGCTGGATCCGCCCCAGGTGCCAAGGCTGGGCGGAACTCCGAAGGGAGTCTTGGCCATTTCGGCATCCACTTCAGTCTTGTAGGATTTGACCGCCTCTTCCACCTGTTGCTTGAAATCCGCATCCATATAAGGAAGAGCCAGAACGGCCATCCAGCCGCCGAACGCGAAGTTCTTGCTTACGGTGGGGAAGAGCTCCCGGACCCGCGTCTTATACGGCTCGCCGCCCTCGGTGGCGATCAATAGCTGTATAGCGGCCCTCCACTCGCCGATTGCGCCTATTCCGCGAGGTCCGTAGAAAGAACCCTGGGCGGGCGTCGGATGCGCGTGTTCCTCATCCCACAGCTTGACGGCAGTCTCCAGGCACTCCTTGGCGAGCGGGTCGTCCCAGACCTTCAGCGCCGTGGATGCGGAGGCCAGCGCCGCTGCCGCACCATATTGTAGAAACGGCATTTTGGTAGTGAAGGCCCAGCGGTCATCCGGCTTGCCGGAGTAATTGCCGTCGATCTCGTTGGGACCGAGCTTGTCGGAATAGATGCGCTCGTCGGTAATGGAGGCGGCGTCGCCCAGGTGCGTATACTCGCGCAGAGTAGGCTCAATCATCCCCATGAACGGGTGTCCGACAGCCTTGTACTGAGCCAGCACCTGCAATACGCCGTGCTTGACCTGCTGCACGGCATCCGGAACGCCGTCCGGCCGGTGCATCTCGACTGTTCGGGCAGTCTCGTCCACCGAGAGTTCGTCCCACTGTAGCCCGAACTCCTTGTAGGCCAGGGAAAGATTCTCAATGACCGCGTATTGGCTAGGGGCAAGGTTGTCGTAATCGCCGGCGTCGAACCAGCCGCCTACATTCAATCCGGGGATGTGTTCGCCCGGCTTGTAGGGCGAATCGAGATTCGGGCCCGTCGAGTAGCCGTCGAAGTGCTGGGTATTCGGCGGCGCCTGGCGGGCATCGTCCATGTGCGAGACGCCGTGCCACAGCCGGTAGCCCTCGCGCACCGATACGTGGTCCATCTCAACGGCCAGAAAACCATCCAGGCTGGATTGCCATGTCCGGCTGTACACGTCTTTGGCGATGGGGAAGAGATCGGTGCGCTGACCCGCGTACTCGATCGCATACAGGCCGGGTTCATTCACCGTGGAGAAATCGAACTGCGCATAGCGGTAGCGCAGCCACGGTGTGGGAGCGCTGATTGGCCCCTCGAAGACCTGCCGATAAGAGCCGTCCGCGCCCAGGCGAAGCACCTTGGCTGTTTTTGGCGCATCGTAATTCGGATCGAGCTCGATCACCGCGACCTTGGGGAAGTTGGGTGGATAGCCGGCCTGGCTGTGCGCGACCATCGGCGGACGCGTCCAATTCGGGATCAGGTCCGGGTGAATATGCCAGACTACCGCGCCCACGGTTTTGCCCGATGGAATCAGCGAACGCAGCACGAACCAGCCATTCTGCGCGCGATTGCGGCCGTCATAGAGCGAGACGGGAGCGGTTTCCGAACTGACATTGATGCGGTAGAGCGGGTTTTCCGCCGCCAGCGTAATGCTGCCTCCAGTGACCAGCGGAAGCGGCTGCGTGTAGCCCTTCGCCTGGTCCCATGCATCCTGGTAGGGCAGCTTCTTCGGATCGTCGGCCGGCGGCAGCACCTGTTGCATCTGATCCTGCGGACTGCGCGGAATCACGCCGAACTGCTTGCCGTCCACCGCATAGCTCTTTCCCGTGTAGATCGACGGCAGAAACTCCAGATTGAAGCCCGCGCGGCCGGCCAGCTTCTCCGGCAGAGGCTTGTCCAGGTTTACGCTGACCCGCACGCCGCCCGGTTCGGCAGTCACCTCCAGGGTGTAGTCCATCTGGTAGGCCGGGAATGTGAGATCGGCCGTGAGGCGATTGTGTTCCTTGTCGGCGCTGTGGCCCTTGAGCTTGGCCACCAGATCCCACTGCTCCGGCGTGGGCATCAGGCGCACGTCGCCGTTGGTGGCGATGCGCTGGCCGTGGAGGATCATCTGCATCGCAGCGTTCTTCTCATCGACGAAGACCGGGTGATAGGTGTTCTGGTAGAGCATCACGCTGAAGCCCTGCGTATCCAGATAGCCGCTATCGGTCACCTTCATCTGTGCCCCGGCAAAGGACGCGGGCAGGGCAGCGAACAAGGCGGAAAGCAGGATAGTCTGTGGCAATGCAGCGATTGAACGAAAGGACATAGCGGTGGGTATCCGATCTTTGTTGTGTGGCGAACTTGTGGTTGCATTTGCAAGCGCATATCCGGGAGCGACTTCGCACGGCGGCGAAAGATCTCCAGTGAGAAGACGGACGGACGATTTTTATAGTTTCGCGAGATCGCCACTATAGAACATCGCGCAGCATTTGGAAGTGTAGCGCCGGCCTCCCGGCCGGCTGTAACGTTGGCCTCTTGGCCCACGTTCGCTCATTCGACAAAACATCTTCGTCCGGTCACGGACACTGTTTACTTCTGGATTCGGCTCACGTCGCGCACCGCGCCGCGTGATGCGCTGGTGGTCATCGCGGCATAGGCTTGCAACGCCTGCGAAACCTTGCGGTTGCGCGTGGCGGGCTTCCATGCGGCAGCGCCCTTGGCCTCCACGGCCTTGCGCCGGGCGTGCAATTCCTCATCTGAAAGAGCTACGCGCAGAATGCGCCGGGGAATGTCGATCTCGATGGTGTCGCCCTCTTCAACCAGCGCCAGCGAGCCGCCATCGGCAGCTTCCGGCGAGATATGCCCAACACAAAGTCCGGAGGAGCCGCCGGAGAAACGCCCGTCGGTGATCAGCGCGCAGACCTTCCCCAACCCCTTCGATTTCAGATAGCTGGTCGGATAGAGCATCTCCTGCATTCCCGGCCCGCCCCTAGGCCCTTCGTAGCGGATCAGCACCACATCGCCGGGAATGACCTTGTCGCCCAGAATTGCCTCCACCGCCGAGTCCTGACTCTCGAAGATGCGCGCCGGCCCCGTGAAGGTCAGGTGCGCCGGATCGACGCCCGCCGTCTTCACAATGCAGCCCTCCTCGGCGATATTGCCGAAGAGAACGGCCAGCCCGCCATCCTTGCTGAAGGCGTGCTCCAGATCGCGGATCACGCCGCTGGCGCGATCCAGGTCCAGCTCATCATAACGATTACTTTGACTGAAGGCCTCTGTGGTGCGCACGCCGCCCGGAGCGGCGCGATAGAACTCGGCAATCGCGGCCGTTGGCGCGCCTTTCACATCCAGCTTGTCGATGGCTTCGCCGATGGTCGCCGCATGAACGGTGTGCGCCGAGCGATGCAGCAGGCCGGCGCGATCCAGCTCGGCAAGAATGGCGAAGATTCCGCCGGCGCGATGCACATCTTCCAGATGCACGCTGGGCGCGGATGGAGCCACCTTGCAAAGATTGGGAACGCGGCGCGAGAGGCGGTCGATGTCGGCCATCGTGAAGGCCGCCTTAGCCTCCTGCGCCACCGCCAGCAGATGCAGAACGGTGTTCGTCGAGCCGCCCATCGCGATGTCCAGCGTCATGGCATTCTCAAAGGCTTCGAAGCTCGCAATCGAACGCGGCAGCACGCTTTTGTCGCCCTGCTCGTAGTAGCGCTTGGCCAGATCGACGATCGTCCGCCCCGCCCGCAGGAAGATTTCCTTGCGGTCGCTGTGCGTAGCCAGCACGGAGCCGTTGCCCGGCAGCCCCAGCCCCAAAGCCTCGACCAGGCAGTTCATCGAGTTGGCGGTAAACATTCCCGAGCAGGAGCCGCAGGTGGGGCAGGCCGAGCGCTCGTACTCCTCCACATCCGCGTCGCTCACCTTGGGATCGCCGGCCACGATCATCGCGTCGATCAGGTCCACGGCCTTGACGATATTGCCGCTCAACTTGACCTTGCCTGCCTCCATCGGCCCGCCGGAGACGAAGACCACGGGGATGTTCAGGCGCATCGAGGCCATCAGCATTCCCGGCGTGATCTTGTCGCAGTTGGAGATGCACACCAGCGCATCGGCGCAATGGGCATTGACCATGTACTCGACCGAGTCGGCGATC
>CAZQRX010000053.1:0-17891 GCA_964595845.1 uncultured Occallatibacter sp.
CGGCCCGTGCGGAGCAACAAACTGAGCCTGAGCCGCGCCGCCGGAGACCGCCAGCGGCAGCTCCGCATCGCTCTCCACGCGCCTCTGGCCGAGCTTCACATTGTCGAAGATCACGCCCGCCACGTCGCCGGTCATGGTGGAATCAGCCAGTGGCGGCTGGTCGAGCGCCCAGATATTGCGGAAGGTGAAGCCATGCAAACCGGGGTATTCCTGCTCCATCTGCGCCAGCGAGTACCAGTTATCCAAAAAAAGATTCTCAAAAGTGTAGTTGTCGTGGATGCCCTTGGCGCCGTTTGCTCCCCAGAAGCCGAAAAGGCCGAAGGTTTGCCCGCAGGCCCCGATGCCAGCGTGCAGAATGTCGGAGTCGCGCAAGGTGAAGTTGTGCGAGTTGAAGGTCTTGCGCGGCCAGCCGGAGCGAACGACGTTCGAGATGCTGGTGGATAGCTCGCTCTTCTCGATGAGAATGTTCTGCACATCGTGGCCGGGGCGCAGAATTTGCTCGTCGGTGTAGCCGTCCCAGTTGCCTTGCAGGGCAAAGACGTCATCCGACGCGCGCAGGAAGGAGTCGCGCACGATGGCGTCGCCGCCGCCCAGCCAGTCCATGCCGTCCTGGTTGGCGTTGCCGGGGTTGCCGCCGATCACGCGCAGGTCGTTGTAGACAAATTTGGTGGAATCTTTCATCTGGATCGACCACGTCCGGGCGCGCACGATGCAGGTCAGGCCGTCGATCTCGATGTTGCGGGCTTCCAGAGCGCCGATGCAGTGCCAGTCGGGCTTCTGCATCCAGCCTTCATCGCTGGTGGGATCCTGCGTACCTTCGTAGACAATCGTCCCCCGGCCAAGAATGCGCACATCATGCACCTTCCACAGATTCAAGCTGCCGTAGAAGTACGAGCCGGGCGCAAGATAAAGGGTCTCGCCGCTTTTGGGATTGAGGCTTCCGTGGTAGACGCCCGGTTCGTAGGCGTGGATTGCCTGCTTGCGCGGCATGGGCGGCGGCGGCGCGCCGGCAAAGAGAAAGAGCATTTTGCCGTAGTTCAGAAAGTCGCCGGGCCGGGAGATGGAGAGCTTGGCCGGACTCGCGAGCCGGAAGCGGATGGTCTGGCCATCGCGCAGAGGCCGCAGACCCAGCCGCCAGGGCTGAATGTCCACGCCGCGATCCCAGAAGCCCGGCTCGGCGGCGGTGATGGCAACATCAAACGGGCCGCTCCCGTCGAAGCTGACATACTCATAACTTGCCGCGGCGTGGGCCACCTCCACCGTCTGGCCATTCACGGTGACGGTGAAGGCGGTCGAGCGCATCTCCGGCGGTACCGGCGCGGCCTGCACGCGCGCAGCGGCCTGAGCGACGACGGGAAACGCGAGTACGGCCACGAGCAGTGAGCGACAACTCAGCAAGAAGAGAGACTCCGGCAACAAAAGTGGGAACAAAACCACTGTAGCACCGGGGCGGCGGGGGCTGATTGCAGGCTGGGACTCCCAGCGAAATCAATCAGCCCTATTCCCGTTCTCGCGGCATTCCGCGGCCCTGGCGTTACAGCTTCGATTGCCAGCTCTGAGAAACGCGCAGAAATGCGCGAATCGCCGCGGTGGTGAACACCAGGATAAGACTACCTGTAAAGAGCGCCAGTGGAATACACCACCACCCAAGAACTTCGTATGCGGGAGGCCCCGGCGGCACATTACTCGCTCCCCAGAACAAGAAATAACCGTTCTTGAACCACATACCGGCATTCGCAGGGAAGATCGCTTTGATCACGGCGGTCAGAAATAACCCGCATCCTATCATGTAGCCGAACAATCCCAGAAAAAAGACCAGAATGCCAAAGACGCCTTTAGTTGCCAACCGGAGCGTCGCGCGCAACAGCACGATGGGCGAGTTGCTGTGGCTCGCCTGGCGGATCAGCAGCCCATCGCGGTACTGCGCGGCCAATTCCTCAGCCGGCCCAAGGCGGGCAAGGACCGTTTCAACGGAAGCGCCGGTTTGCTCGGCGGAGTCGCGAATGTGGGCGTGGATTTCACGGACAATCTCCTCACGCTGAGCGATGGTGAGAGAGGCTAGATGGGTGCGAAGAGCGGTCAAATAGTTGTCGATCTGCTGTTCGGCGGTCATGGGAAAAACTCCTTTTTTTGCACTACCGGGGTCCCCGCAGACAGGTCTTTGTCTGTGGGGTGGAGTACGGGTTCGAGCAATCGGCTCAGGCCAGCGGAAAAGCCGGTCCAGGCCTCGGCCATTTGGCGAAGGCGCTGGCGTCCGGCGTCGGTCAGCGAATAGTACTTGCGCGGATGTCCGGCCTCGGCCTCCACCCACTCGGAGGTGAGCAAGCCTTCGGCTTTGAGCCGGTTGAGGATGGGGTAGATGGTGCCTTCCGCCAGCGCCAGTTGCGATTGGCTCTCCAGAAAGCGAATGATTTCAAGGCCGTAGAGGCGACCCTGCCAAAGACTGGCCAGAGCCGCCATCTCCACGGCGCCCTTGCGCAGTTGCGCCTCCCAGCGATCCGGCTGGTCGCCTTCGGCGGGTAGCGCTCTTTGAATTGCCATAGCTTTATACCTCGTATAACTATGTATAGTGCTGTGGATGATGCCTGTCAAGACAGAATTGTGGATTTCGCAAAATATTTTGCGAGACTGCGACGGACATCGAACCAGGCTGCGGATGCCTCGCCCATCGACACGTTCACGCGGATGCGAGCTGGATGGTCCCGAGGAGGCTGCTTCCCGGTCAAATGCAGGCCAATACAATATTCTTTCCTGCCAGCCGTTTACTATGATTGGGGCGATTATTCCAGCGCTAATCGCCTTCTCATCCTACCCAATGACTCCGGAGGCAAGAAATGACCACCAGCTCTATCGACAAATCACAACGAACGGCTGCAAAGGTGACGGCCATTGCCTATCTGCTCACCTTCGCGACCGTTGTTTACATCCATTACGGCATTCTCTGGCGTCTAACCACCGGCAATGCCGCGGAAACCGCTCGGAATATCATGGCGCACGAACTACCCTATCGTATATGCATCGCCGGCAATCTCTTTTTCTGCGTGGGCGTTAGCGTACTTCTCACGGCGCTCTACGTGGTTCTAAAGCCGGTCAACAAGGGCCTCGCTTTGCTTGGAGCCTTCTGGTGGCTGGTTTGGGACTTCATGTGGCTGGTGATGACGCTCAACCTCTTTGACGCCCTGCGCCTCTTGCATGGCGGCGATCCCTTGCAAGCTTTTAGCGCAGACCAATTGCAGGCCCTGGCGAGTTTCTATCTCCACAAGGGCTTTGACGGCTATTATGTTGGCTTGCTGTTTTGGGGATTGGCATCCACAGCCTGCGCCTGCCTGTGGTTCAAGTCGCGTTATATTCCTCGATCGCTGGCGGCCTTCGGCGTCGTCTCGTCGGCATTTGCCGTGGCGTGTTGCTTCGCACTCTTCATCAATCCCGGCTTCGACAAGATTGTGGGCCTGGGGTGGTTCGATTCGCCGATGGGCCTCTTCGATATAGCGCTGAGTTTCTGGCTTCTGTTTAAGGGATTAAAGCCGTCCGGGATAGCGGAAGCCCGTTCATAGGCCGGCGCCGCCAAATGAGTTTTCCTGATAGACTGATTCGACAAGCAGAAGCGGTATCATAATTGCGTGCAATTCAGAATGAGAAGCAGGAAAGTAGCATGAAGATACGGTTTGCGCGCCGGATGGGCGCCATGCGCCCATCAACGATTCGTGAAATTCTCAAGGTCACCGAGCAGGCCGATATCATCTCCTTCGCGGGCGGCCTTCCCGCGCCGGAACTTTTTCCTGTAGAAGAAATCTGCACTGCCTGCGAGCGCGTGCTGCGCACCGGCGGCCCAGGCGCTCTGCAGTATGGACCCAGCGAGGGTTTTGCCCCGTTGCGCGAGTGTTTTGCGGCGGAATCGCGCCGACGCGGCATCCGATGTACGGCAGACGACATTCTCATCACGACCGGCTCCCAGCAGCCGCTGGACCTGGTCAGCAAGATCTTTCTCGATGCGGGCGACTGTGTGCTGACCGAAAGCCCGACGTACATGGCGGCCTTGCAGGCCTTTCAAACGTATGAGGTTCGCTTTGCCGCTGTGCCCACCGACGCGGAAGGCCTGATTCCAGAGGCGTTGCCGGAGCTGATCGAGCGTGAGCGGCCCAAGTTCCTCTATACGATTCCCAGTTTCCAGAACCCTACGGGCGTGACTCTGACCGCGGAGCGCCGGATCAAGCTCTACGAAATCGCCGTGCGTTACGGGCTGATTGTGCTGGAGGACGATCCCTACGGCGCTTTGCGCTACGCAGGCAAGCCGGTTTCACCGATCAAGTCGCTGGACTCGGAAGAACTTGTGATTTACCTCAGCACTGTCTCGAAGACCATCGCGCCGGGATTGCGGATTGGCTGGGTGGTTGCTTCTGAGGAGATTCGCCGCAAGCTGACCATCGTCAAGCAGGCGGCCGATCTGCACACGTCAAACCTGGACCAGCGGATTGCTCATCGCTATCTGACCGACTTCGACAGTGAGGTCCACGTCGAGCGCATCCGGCGGGCGTATGGGCAACGCTTCTCGATCATGGACGCGGCGCTGCGGGAGACGATGCCGCCGGGATTTACGTGGACACATCCCGAGGGAGGTATGTTTCTCTGGGTCACCTGTCCAGAGGGTGTGGACACGTGCGAGTTGATGCTGGAGGCGCTCAAGCGCAAGGTTCTCTTTGTGCCGGGGCGGGATTTCTTCCCCGATTCGAGCGGCCAGCGCTTCATGCGGCTGAACTTCTCCAATGCAACGCCGGAACAGATACGGGAGGGCGTGGGGCGGCTGGCGGAAGTTTGCCATGCGGCCTTGCAAGCCGCCATCTGAGACGGAAATGACCCGCCCAGATATGAAATGTGCTCTCTGTCAGAAAACCCCTGCCTTCGCGTGCTGAAAGCGCACTGAAGGTCAGGCTTGCTGTTTTTTCAGGGCAATTTACTTGGCCCTGGTTACGGCGATTCGCATCTCGGTGGTTTGAGCCTGCGGGTGTGCATTGTCGCCTGACCAGAACTCCATGGGCGGTCCGGCGAGCGCATAACCTTGCCTCCCAATCCACATCACGAAAGTTGCCCAACGGCTGCCGGGGTCATGACCCCAGGGGCTGTCGAACTCCTGACCCCATGGTCCGGTCACGACAACCGAAGCCACAGAAGTTTCAGGCAAGGTGATGATCTCAAATGGCGCCTCGATGCGGGTTCCGGGCGGCACCGGATAACCTGCCACCCAGTTACGCTGAGGGTCATATCGTCCAAAAGCCGGTCCATCCGGAGTGATACCGTTCTTCTCCAGTTGCTTACCGATTTTCTCCAGTTGCTCCTGGACGGCATGATCCGCTGTCCGAGTTTGAGTGAACGATCCTTGCATGGGCAGAACCACTGCTGTCAGCGCACCAGCTTGCTTAATCTCCGGTCTCAGAGTGCTTACATGAAGACTGTGCGGATCGGCTTGCTGCTGAGCTGTTTCTGCACCAAACTTCGTGTACCCAGCCGGTGGATTCATATCAAAGAGCGAGCGATCAATCTCCGCATCAATGCGAATGTTCTTGATGTGCATCTGGTAGAGCGGCTTGTTGGGTTCCTGAATCGAAAGATCGACGTGATCGGGGTTTCCCGTGGCCGCATCCACCCATAAGTCGAGCGCACTGAGTCCCAGGATCGCGCCAGGCATATCACTTTTTGACGGACGCACACGGTAGCCCATCAGCTTTCTGCTACCCAGCCATTGTTCGCCGATGGACTGATCCGGCGTTTTGGGAAGCAATTTAAGCTGCTGTACGAGGTCGGGAACCTCGTTCTGCTCTTCCTTGTCCACAATGTAGTTTTTTGTGAGATGCATCAGGATCATCTGCCTGCCGCTGCCGTCGGAGCGTATTTCCATGCCCCAGGAGAGTTTGATCTGGCGAAAGCCCGGAGCTAGATACGCGAAATCAACCTCCGCGCCAGGCGCGATTTCGACCGTGTACTGAAGCGAGTGGGCGGACCTGAGTTGTGTGGCCGCAGCCGCGTAAACACGGCCGGCGTTCGATCCTCTTGGAATGAACGCCAGCGTGATGACAACAACAAGAAGGGCCGCTGTCATCAAGGGCACACGAAATGAAGCGGGATGAATCAATGAATACGCCAGCGCTAGCAGCCGGCTCGGCGGCCGTTGCTCGACCCGTGCCCGGAACTCCGTAAGCCTGCGATGCAAACGCTCTGCTACAACAGTTGGAACTTCCACTTGAGTGCTCCTTTTTACGAATTCATTCAGTTCGTCATTGGTATCAGGCATGGACATTCTCCTTTTGGACAGCAGGAATCAGGTGGGAGAGTAGTGCGCGCAACTTGGTCCGCGCACGCGCTACGTGTTTGCGCACGGTCGCTTCGCGGCAACTCATGGCCAATGCAATATCGGCATAGGGAATCTCCTCGACCGTGCGCATCAGGATCGCTTGAGCCTGGTTCTTTGACAATTTTCCGATTGCCTGAAGCACCTGCTCATTCTGTTCATGGCCGGAAGCCCTTTGGGCGAGAGAGCCCGCTGTGTCTGGAATTGCCTCCGGGATGGCGCTCGTATCCTGCCATTTCAGGCGACGGGTTTTCTGCCGAAGCAGGTCATAAGCCGAATGAATGCAGATGCGTAAAACCAGAGCATGCGGGTTTGGGTGCTTTTGGACCTGGCTCCATCGCTTCCAGACGATAAGCAGAGCCTCCTGGAGGGCATCGTCCGCGTCGTTGGAATCTCGAACAATGCGCCATATCCCGCGAATCATTCGATCCTCGACAGGGGCAATCAGCCGTTTGTACTCCGATTGCGGATCGTTCATGAAGTCCTTTCTTCCTGAGAGCTTGAATGGAAACGTGACAGAACCATGTTGCTCTCATATGGGAAACGCACGTCATTGCAATTTTGTGGACATCGAGTGCGATATATTCCGGCTACTTTCGACAGCCACCTCGCCCTCCGTGATAGTCTCCTCATGAACAAAGCTGGTTGAGAGCCGGGCATTCTCCATCTTTTCGCCAGGACTCGCGAGAACTGGCTTACCATTTAGCAAGTTAGCCACCGCTTCGCGGTGATAGCAGGTTAGCAAGTTAGCGGGTTCATTGCTGACATAACATGACGCGGCAAGCCGGGCAGATCCTAAGCGATGCAGCCTGCACTCAGCTGGCTGCCGCTCATTTGATCCTGGCATGACCCGCTGGCGCTCGATGTGTGAAAACGCTGGACGAATTGCGCTTTTTTTAAGAGGAGATTCGATGAATGATCTTCGTTTCACACCAATTTTGATTTTGGCTGCTGCTTCGGTGATGGCGCAGGCGCCTGATGCCTCGAAGCCCGCGCCGCCCGCGGCCATCAAGAGCTTCGATTTATCTGCCATCGACAAGACTGCCGATCCCTGCACGGATTTTTACCAGTACGCCTGCGGCAACTGGGTCAAGAGCAATCCCATTCCGGCCGATCAGGTGCGCTGGGCGCGGTCGTTCTCGCTGCTGCAAGAGCGCAACCGCTATCTGTTGTGGGAGGAACTGGATGCGGCGGCCAGCACTCCCAGGAGCCCGCTGGAAAAGCAGTATGGCGACTTTTTTGCGGCCTGCATGAACACCGATCTGATTGAGCAGAAGGCTCTCCAGCCGCTGGAGCCGGCCTTCAAGCGCATCGCGCGCCTTAAAAACGCCCACAAGTTGGCCACTCTGATGGGCGAACTGGAGGCCGAGGGTAGTGCGGCGCCGCTCTTCCGTTTTGGCGTCGAGCAGGACAACAAGGACTCTTCCAAGCAGATTGCCGTCATTGGGCAAAGCGGTCTCTCGCTGCCCGACCGCGACTATTACATCGTGGACAGCAAGCGCTTCCAGGAGATTCGCAAGCAGTACGTCGAGCACGTAACGAAAATGTTCACGCTGGCCGGCGACACTCCGGATCAGGCGGCCATAGAAGCCGCGGCGGTGATGGAGATTGAGACGGCGATGGCCCAGGCCTCGACCAGCCGCACCGACATGCGCGACCCGGAAAAGACTTACCACATCTATACGATGGCCGAGTTGCAGGAACTGACTCCGGAGTTCGATTATTCGGTTTACTTCAAGGATGTGAAGGTGCGCCCCTTCGCGACGCTGAAAGTGACAACGCCGGTTTTTTTCAAGGGCCTGAATGAACTGATCGCCAAAGAGCCCATCGAGGCCTGGAAGTCGTACTTCCGCTGGCACACGCTGCATAGCGCGGCTTCGAACCTGCCCAAGGCCTACTTCAACGAGAATTTTGCTTTCTTTGGAAAGACACTGGCGGGACAGAAGGAACCGACGCCGCGCTGGAAGCAGTGCACCAGCATGACCGACCGCGCGCTGGGCGAGGCGGTGGGCCAGGATTGGGTGAAGAAGAACTTTCCGCCCGCTGCCAAGGCCAGCATGGACCAGTTGGTGGCCGCTCTGGAGAAGAGCCTGAGCGACGACATCAAGACCCTGCCGTGGATGAGCGACGCAACGAAGAAGGCGGCGGAAGAGAAGCTGGGCATGATCCGCAACAAGATAGGCTACCCGGAGAAGTGGCGCGATTATTCGGCGCTGAAGGTGAAGCGCGACGATCTGATTGGCAACCTGGATCGCAGTGCGGTCTTCGGGCGCAACTACAACCTGAACAAGCTGGGCAAGCCGGTGGACGAGAAGGAGTGGGGGATGACGCCGCCCACAGTCAACGCTTACTACAATCAGTCGATGAACGACATCAACTTCCCGGCCGGCATCCTGCAGCCGCCGTTTTTCGATTTTACCGTTGACCCTGCGGTGAACTTCGGCGGCATCGGCGTGGTGATCGGGCATGAGATGACCCACGGCTTCGACGACGAGGGTTCGAAGTACGATGGCCATGGCAACCTGCGCGAGTGGCAGACGGCGGAAGACCGCAAAGCCTTCACTGAGCGGACCGACTGCGTGGCCAGCGAGTACAGCGGCTTTGAAGCTGCCCCCGCCAAGGGTGAAACCCCGGCGCAGAAGTTGAACGGCAAACTGACACTGGGCGAAAACACGGCTGATAACGGCGGTTTGCGCCTCGCCTACATGGCTCTGCTGGATACACTGGCGGCGCAAGGCAAATCCATCGACGAAAGGATCGACGGCTACACCGAAGCGCAGCGCTACTTTCTGGGGTTCGCCCAGGTGTGGTGCCAGAACCAGACCGAGCAGTCTGCCCGGCAGGCGGCGCTGACGGACCCGCACTCGCCCGGCCGCTGGCGTGTCAACGGCACAGTGCAGAACTTTGACCAGTTCGGAAAGGCCTTTGGCTGCGCCCAGGGCCGGCCCATGGCCCCGGTGAATTCCTGCCGGGTGTGGTAGATCGGCAACGGTCTTGAAGCCGTGGTTTAGAGCCGTGGTGTTGTAAGTCACGGCTCCGGGTCACAGCTCATGGCTTGCCTGCCAGACTCATCAACCGGGTTTGGCGCGGCAGTGTTGACGTTTCCCTTCCTGCGAGCGTCCAATCCTCAGCCTTGGCCAATCCTGGAGTAGTCCGCCCGACAGGCCTTGGTTTCTGCCTTGCCGGAGGCGGGAAGGCCGGGAATAATACGCTGTTTTGCTGTGTTCTCAGCCAAAACTAGGCACAACCCGCCCTGGGCTTTTACAATGCAACAGGGACCCGTCCCAACCCAGCTCTGCTGTGGAACTTGCAAACCTGCCGGCGCAGGCCCGGCCAGGATGAAGGAATCGCATGAAGTTTACGAAATTCGGCAAGGCCCTTCTGATGAGTGCCCTCTCGGCTGGCATTGTCCTCGGCGTTACGTCTTGCATCCAGAATTATTCAGTTGGCTACTTGTACGTAACCGGAACAGTGACCGCCGGGACAAGCGGCAATGGCATTATCAGCGGCTTCAAGATCGACCACAATACGGGCTTTCTGACCCCCATTAATGGATTGCCCGTCTCTTCGGCCGGCGCCAACCCGGTGCGCGCCATCCTGATCGACGGCAGCCGTTTTCTTTATGTTCTGAACCGCGGCGTCAACAAAGAGGGTAACGGCAACTGCACCACGGCGGACCCTTGCCAGAACTCCAACATTACTCAGTTTGAAGTCGGCGCCAACGGCATCCTCACGGCGCAGGAGACCTTCTCCACCCAGGGAGTCAACCCTTTCCGCATCATCCCCGACGTTTCGGGAAATTATATCTACGTGCTGGATCATGATTCCCCGGACAACTATAACCAGTCGAGCAAGGACGGTTGCGCACTGGCCCTGGGCGGAGTTGTGCAGACCTGCGGCGACATTACCGCCTTCCAGGTCAACCAGACCACGGGACGCCTGAGTCTGGTTGTGAATAATCAGGTGACATCGACCCTCGGCGGAGGTTCTTCCTCGCTGACTTACTTCCCGGTTCCCGCCAATCCGATTGACTTTATGATGACCGGCAATTCCGTTTACGTATTGAGCGGCACACCGGCGACTGGCGATTCGGTCTTCCCGTACGCCTACAGCCCCACCAACGGGCAGTTGACGGTGAGCCAGAATAGCTCCCAGCCGCTGAACATCACACAGGGCACGGCTATCGTGTACGGCTCAGGTTACATCTATGTACTGGACAACGAGCCTATTACAGTGAATGGGGTGGTCGCATCGCAGAGCCAGATTCTGCCTTACAACACCATCGCCAACGGCGGGCTGCAGGCGGCGGTGAGCGGACCCATTCCCGATGACGCCAACCAGTCCAACCCTATTATTCTGACGGTGGAGAACAAGGGCAAGTGGTTCTACGTGGCCAACCAGGGGAACCCCAGCACTCCGACGCTTCCGTTGAGCGGCATTTCCGGCTACGTCATCAACTCTCCGTTCCAGCCCGCCGAGATCGCCGGCACGCCCATCAATTTCGGCACCGGAGGCGGCCCTCAGTGCCTGGTTGAAGATCCATCGAATCAGTTTTTCTATTCGGCCAACGCCTACGATTCAAGCGTATCCGCGCAGCAGATCAACGAACAGGGGGGCAACCTCACGCCGCTTTCCCAGACATCGAAGGCGCCCGACCAGTATTCTCTTACCGGCCCACCCACCTGGTGCCTGGTGGATGGCCGCATTGGCTAACTGTCACTCTGAGCCGTTGCCTGGAGCGTGGCTGCCCCCCCGCTCCAGGCAAGGCCAAACAAGATTGCTCCGCAGTCTTCAAGAACGCCGCTGAATGCCAGAGCACGATCTATCCCTTGCGTGCCCTGGGGTTCGGTTCAAAATCTGATTGAATGCGCGCCAACGATACTGGCCCGCTGACGAAAGATGCGCATGAAGTTCAACAAAATGAGTCAACTGCTGCTGGTTTCCGCGGCTAGCCTCCTGGCAGCCGGTCTGATGACCGCCTGCGGCACCGACACTGTGGATTTTGTATACGTGGCCAGTTCCCAGGCAGCGGGAACCAACAACTACGGCGAGATCGACATCTTCGAGATCAACTCGGTCTCCGGCTTCATGCGCCAGATTCCCACCTCGCCCTTTCCTTCGGGCGGACGCAACCCGGTGGCCGAAGCCGTCTCCAGCGACTACTCGAATTTGTATGTGGTCAATAAGGACGACAACACCATCGTTCAATTCATGATCGGCAGCGACGGCAAGCTCTATCCGCAGAACACCGTGAATACACCCGGAATCTTCCCGCTCGCCGCTGCCGTCAATGGGTCGAACCTCTTTGTCGTGGACACCTATCAGCCGCTGCCCGCCTGCTCCAACGCGTCGCCTTGCTCAGGGTCGGTGGGAGTCTTTCCTCTTGCAGCCGCCTCCGGAACCGGCTCCAGCGCAACGCCCGGCGGCGCGCCTGGATCACCGGTCGCCAATCCAGGCAATGGCGCGGACTATTGGCCGCTGACGCTCTCCGGAAAAAACTCTTCCGACATCCTTCTGCCGACCGGTGTCAATGTGCTGGCCTCAGGCGCCTACCTCTATGTGACCGCCTACGACACAACGGCCAATGCCGGCTATGTTTTCGGATTCACGATCGGAACTGGCGGCGTACTCTCTGCCGTCAGCGGTTCACCTATTTCCGTGGGCGTCCATCCCTCGGCCATCGCCAGCGATTCCTCCAGCAGCTACGTGTACGTGACGGATTCCGCGAGCGGCAATGTGCGCGGCTACTCAGTTGCATCGGGAGTTCTGAGTCCACTGAGCGGCAGCCCGTACCCTGCCGGCAATCAACCCTCGGCGATCGTCGTCGATCCCAAGTATCCTTTTGTCTACGCCGCCAATTCACTCGATGGCAACGTGAGCGCATATTCAATCGGCAGCAGTGGAGCGCTGACCAGCGTCGGCACATATGCCGCCGGCATTCAGCCGGTGGCCATAGGCATTGATCCGGGAACCTATCATTTTGTTTTTACCGTCAACTTTCTTGGCAATGGCGCCAACGGCACCGTCTCCGACTTTGAGATGAGCATCACCGCCGGCACGCTCATCAATACGCAACACTCGCCCTACACCTCCAACGCCCTGCCGACGGCCGTGGCCGCGGTTCCGCATAACGTTACGCCGTAGTCATCGCCAGCGCGGCCCGACTCTGGCAACACCCCGTACCGGGCTTTTACAATACCTACGGGGCAACCTAACCAGTTTTTTCTGGGCTGGCACGTGACAAGCCCACGACGAAGGAAGCGCATGAAGTTCAGCAAATTGAGCCAGCTTTTTCTGGTCTCTTTCCTCGGCCTTTTCGTGGTCACACTTTTGACTGCCTGCGATATCGTAACCGTTGATTTTGTTTACGTAGCCAGTTCCGGCATCACCGAGACATCAGGCAACGGAGTGATCGATATCTACGCGGTGGATTCCGGCTCCGGCGCAATGCGCACGGACGTGGCGTCCGTCTCTACCGGCGGAGTGGCCCCGGTCTCCATGGCCGTCACCTCCGACTATGCAAATCTGTACGTCGCCAATGCGGGAAGCAAATCCATCGTCCACTTCACCATCGGACTGGACGGCGGATTGACGAAGCAGGATTCGGTCACGCTGAGCGCCACGCCCGTTGCCATCGCGGTGAACGCCGCTGACACCTACCTCTATGTGGTCTGTGGAACCACCTCCGCCACACTGACAGAATATGCTCTCTCCTCCGGCACAATCGGAACCGCGGCCACCGCCTCTGAGCTCCTCACCGTGCCCGGTTTCGCGGGCGACACGATCATTCCCACCGGCGTCACCGTGCTGGCCGACAATTCTGCTGTCTACGCGACAGCCTACGATCAGTCAGCTTACAATCCCGGCGGAAGCACCTCCAGCACCGCCAATCCCGGCTGGGTCTTCGGCTATGCCGTCGGCAGCGGCGGCGCTCTGACCGCGGCCAAGAACAGTCCCTACCAGGCCGGCGTCAAGCCCAGCGCCCTGGTCGCCGACCCCACCAGCCGCTTCGTCTATGTCACAGACTACGCTTCCAGCCAGATGATCGGCTACTCGATTCTGGACAGCAGCACCTTGAGCTTCCTGACCAACGGTCCCTACAAGACCGGGAACGAACCCTCCGCGATCGTCATTGATCCGCGCGGCAAGTTTATCTATCTCACCAACCAGCTGGATAACACGGTCGGGGCCTACTCCATCGACCTGCCCACCGGCACTCCCACAGCGACGGTAAACGTGATCGGAAGCCCGCTCAACTCCACCGACACCCAGCCGGTCGCCATTGTTGTTGACCCGGCGCTGGGCCGGTTTGTATACACTGCCAACCACCTGGGCAACTCCGTCACCGGCTTCGTGCTGGACCCGACATCGGGCGCGCTAAAGGCCACGCAGGCCTCGCCGTACCCCATCACGGGCACAATGCCCACCGCCATCGTCGCCATTCCTCACGGCAACCACGCCATCCAGGCGGTCGACTAGCAAGGGAAGCAACCACGCTCAGCAAGAAGCCCAGCCCTGGCGGCTGGGCTTTTTAATTCGCATTGTTGTGCGGCGGCCTAAATCAATCCTGGGAGCATGAACAATTTCTGAACAACATGCCTCAAGGCCTCAAGAACATATACTGGCTTTGCGCCCGGCAGGGCGATTTTTCGCGACCCGACGGTACGGGCATTTACCCGAACCCGTAATCAAGGAGATCCACACATGACATTCCGCACCCGCTTGCTGCTTCTGTTCCTTCTTGCCTTCACCTGCCTTCTCCCCGGTATGGCTCCAGCCCAGGCTTTGCCGCCGGCCCACGAAAACTTCAAGGTTGCCGTCTACATTCCCGTTAGCGTTGTGGAGCAGATGAAGGACCCGGCATGGCTCGCAAGCTCATGGAGTGAGATCGGCAGCCAGGTCAAAGTGGACAAGGTCTACATCGAGAGCTACCGCAGCGGAGTGCTTGCCGACGATGCGCTGCTGGAGAACGTGAAGGCTTATTTTGCCGCACGCAGCGTGCAGACCGCCGGCGGCATTGCCTTTACGAGCATAGGATCGGGCCAGTACTCCTCGTTTTCCTATACCAACCCCAAGGATCGCGCCTATGTGAGGCACATCTCCGAAGTGACGGCGCGGCACTTCGACGAGATCATCCTCGACGATTTCTTCTTTAACGACACCAAGTCTGACTCCGACATCGCCGCCAAGGGCAATGCCAGTTGGACCGCCTTCCGGCTGCGGCTGATGGACGAGGTGGCGCGCAACCTGGTGGTGGGCGCGGCGCGGGCCGTCAATCCCAAGGTGAAGATGGTCGTCAAGTTCCCCAACTGGTACGAGCACTTCCAGGCCAACGGCTACGATCTGGACCAGGAGCCGAAGATCTTCGCCGGCATCTACACCGGCACCGAGACCCGCGATCCGGTCATTGCCGATCAGCACCTGCAGCAGTACGAAAGCTACGAGATCATCCGCTACTTCGACAACATCGCTCCGGGGCGCAACGGCGGCGGCTGGGTAGACACCTTCACGATCCGCTACCTGGATCGCTACTCCGAGCAGTTGTGGGATACGATGCTGGCCAGGACGCCGGAGATCACCCTCTTTGAGTACAGCAATCTGCTCAGACCGGCGGAGGCTGGCGACCGCAACGCCTGGAGCGGCCTGCACACCAGCTTCGACTCCGCCGAGCTGGAAAAGTGGCACGCCGCCTCCGGCTCGAAGGAGCCGATCGACTATGCCGCCGTGGCCGGTTATTCGCTCTCCAAAGTGAATGCCGTGCTAGGCAAGCTGGGCAATCCCATCGGCATTGCAAGTTATAAGCCGTACCAATCCACCGGCGAGGACTTTCTGCACAACTATCTGGGAATGATCGGCATTCCCATCGAAATGCATCCGGCGTTTCCGGCCAGCGCAAATACGATCCTGCTCACCGAGGACGCCAAGTTCGATCCGGCGATCGTGAGCAAGATCAAGGCGCATCTGCAGAAGGGCGGAAACGTGATCATCACCTCCGGCCTGCTGAAGGCCCTACAGGGCAAGGGCCCCAACCAACTGGATCAGATCGTCGAACTGGTCAACACCGGCAACGTGCTCAACGTGCATGACTACTGGGGCGCGTTTGGCCCCGGAAGCGGCGCGAATATGGGCACGACGCCCACCGGCCTGCTGGTGCCGGAGATCACCTTTATGACCAACGACGCCTGGCCGGTGGTGCGCGGCACCGCCAACGGACACGGCGCGCCGCTGCTATTGATGGATCGTTACTCGAAGGGAATGCTCTTCGTGCTCACCATCCCGGAGAATATAGACGATCTGTATGCGCTGCCCCAGCCGGTGCTGACCGCCATCAAGCAGTACCTGATGCAAGGCTTCCCGGTGCAGATCGACGCGCCCAGCAAGGTGAGCCTCTTCGCCTACGACAACCACACCTTCGTCGTGGAGTCGTTTCTGGATCAGCCCGTGCAAGTGACTGTCACCGCCCTGGGGAGCTTTGCCAAGGCGCGCAATCTGGCCAGCGGCGAGACAGTGGAAGGCAAGACGCCCGTCAGCCCACGACGCTGGCGGAGAGAGCCGCCGCAGCCCCCCAAGACCGAGTTCCACATCGAGGTTGCGCCGCACAGCTTCGCAGCCTTTGCCGAGGAATAGTGGATGACGGGAGTTGCTCCTGAGGTCAAGAACGTTCGGGCCCCATCCATGCGCTTTGTTTCTGGCGCATGGGTGGGAGACGATGAACCCCAATCTTGCCACGAAAACTACGCGCCCATCCACTTGCGCAGTTGGCGCTGCGCTGGCTTTTCTACCAGATACAGCGCCGCCAGAGCCACTGCCAGCAGCACCGCGTAGCTGAGCCATGGATCGAAGCGCGCCACTCCCAGCCGTTCCGGCAGATGGGTGTCGTGAATCCAGTTCCACAGGTTGAAGTGCAGCAGGTAGAGGCAGTAACTGGCCTCGCCCATAACGACCAGCGGGCGCACACTGAACGCGGACGCCAGCCAATTCTCCCCAGCCAGGCCCAGAACAATGCAGCCGAAGAGGGGCATCAGCAGACCGTCGTGCAGCATCACGTAGGGAACCAGCGGCCCTAACTCCAGAAGGGTGAAGACCCCGGCTAAGCCAGCCACTCCGAGCAGCAGGCGCAGGCGGCCGGCGCGCGGCACCAGCGCATCCAGCCCGGCCAGCAGGATTCCGAAGAAAAAGCTGGCCAGATGCGGCAGAGGCGTGTATTTGTACGCCCACAACCACGGCCCCCAACTATAGCGGTCGGGATGGGCAATGCCGTCCGGTTGGAGGAAGAGATAGAGCAGGCCGGGCGTCATGCCCAGAGCCCACACCCCGGCCAACTGAAGCAGAGAATGGCCTACCCGCGCCGGCCGCTTCACCTTGGCCAGCCAAGGGAAGAGAGCGTACATAAAGGCTTCGGCGGGCATCGCCCAGGCGGGTGTGTTCAGGAAGGTGGCCAGCGACGGAACCCAGCCCTGGAGCAGCAGCGGTGTGAGCGCCATGCCCACCCAGAACATTCCGTGCTGTGGCGTCAGCGCTGTGTTGTTCCAGTAGACCGGTTGCGCATGGGCGCCGTACTCCGGGGCCACCATCCGCCAGCTCATCAGCAGACTCAGCAGGTAGACGGGATAAAGGCGCGTGAAGCGGGCCTTCCAGAAGCGCACGCGGTCCAGCGAGCCGGCGCGGGCCTGTCCGGCGTAGTTATAGCCCAGCACGAAGCCCGAGAGCAGAAAGAAGAGGCCCAGCGCGATGTAGCCGGCGTTGACCACCGGGCCCAAAAAGCCAAACGATTGTGGATTGGAAAAGTGAAATAAGACAATATTGACGGCCGCAAGACAGCGCAACCCCGTCAATGCATTCAGCCGCTCTGGCTTGCGCGTCTCCACGGGCCTTTCAATACTCCGGTCGGTGACTGATCCCTGACCCCTGATATCTGACCTCTATTTTTACGCCGTCACCAGCGATCCCACCTTTTCGCCCAGCACTACCCGGCGGATATTCCCCGGCTGATTCATGTTGAAGATGATCATGGGCAGGTTGTTGTCCTTGCAGAGGCTCACGGCGGTCAGGTCCATCACCTTCAGCCCCTGGCGCAGAATCTCCATGTAGGTGATCTCGTCGTACTTGACCGCGTCCTTCACCAGCACCGGGTCGGCGCTATAGACGCCTTCCACCTTGGTGCCCTTCAGCAGCACCTCGGCCTTGATCTCCATGGCGCGCAGGCTGGCCGCTGTATCGGTGGAGAAGAAGGGATTGCCGATGCCCGCGGCGAAGATCACCACGCGGCCCTTTTCCAGGTGGCGCACGGCGCGGCGGCGAATGTACGGCTCGGCCACCTGGTCCATGAAGACGGCGCTCATCACCCGGCAGGGAACGCCGCGCTGTTCCAGGGCGTCCTGCAAGGCGATGGCGTTGATGACCGTGGCGAGCATACCCATGTTGTCGGCGCTCACGCGGTCCATCTCCTCGGCCTGCTCAGCCACGCCGCGGAAGATGTTGCCTCCGCCTACCACCACGCCGATTTCCACGCCCAGCGAGTGCACATCGACGATCTCGCCGGTAATCT
>CAZQRX010000054.1:0-17706 GCA_964595845.1 uncultured Occallatibacter sp.
CGGAATTGGTTGAGGCTTCCACAGCCTTAGTGTAACGGTTGGCCGGCTCGCGGGTGATCCTCCAATTCCGCTCCCTATGTACAAAACATTTCGCAGCGCCCCTACGGGGCGCAATCCATCGATGGGCGGGCATTCCCCGGGTTCCACCCGGGGCTATTTTCAACCACCCCTCCGGGGTGAATTTTGACGCGGCTCGTTCATTCCTGGCGTAACTTGCAACAGCAAGTCGGGCTGATCCTCATGAACAATTGCGAAACCGCTTGATTATGCTGAAAACGGCTCGAAAAAAGCGGCTTTTGGGGCTGAAAAATGGGCAAAATCAGGGGTTTTCCGTTACTGATTCGCCAACAGAGTAAAATTTCAAGCTATTGATTCCGTTTATCTTATGAACAATGGAAGGGCCGAAAATGGGTTTTCCACAGGGGGAGGGGGGTGGGGGGGCCTGAAAAACAGGGATCAGGGAACAGGGATCAGAAAAGGCGTGGCTGTGGCCAGTGTTCATACTTTGATTGTGCGCCGAGCGAGGGATATTATCTGCAAGGACTGGCCCCTTCGACAAGCTCAGGGCAGGCTATCCGGGTAGAAGCCTTCGGCGGGCAGAGCGTGGGGTGTTGGTTACCCACCCTTCGCCAGAAAAACGGCGAAGGGTGGGTAACCAATCTTATGGGATCAGATCAAGTGTTGTATGCCCGGCGGCATCGGTGTTTTCTAGGACCAATCAGACTGCTACTTAATTAAAGCACGCTGAATAAGTACTTTGGCTTGTTGGCAGCAATTGACCTTTCCTGATATCTTGACCGACTAGAGTCAATGGACTTCCTAGTCTAAAATCGAGACCTGGGTTATCCGCCTAGGAGCTTTTCTCCAGATAACGGTCAAAAAATGGCTTGATTTCAGGAGCAATTTTCCCATGCTGACTAAACTCTGACACTACATTTCTATATGCATGTGATACCTTGAGAACCCAACCAGGTCCAGTGCTCGATTTTCTGACCTTGGTAAGTATCTTCTTCGATATAAGAAAATCTACAAAGTCTCTTGCAAAATCCCGCTGTTCCGCTTGCGTTCCCTTCACGAGCGAGACGTCTTGGTGTGTTCCGGCCATGCGCCTCTCAAGCGTGCGCATGACTTCTCGCGCCGCCTCATACCATGGTCTACCAAGCAACGGGTTCAGGTCGTCGGATGGGGAAACTAGGGCACCATTGGAAAACAACCACTGGCGGGCTTCCTTCCCAGAGAAGACGCCGGATGTCCTCTTGTCAAACCGATCCATAACATAGATAGATTCCAATTCTGAATGTTCGAAACTAGCGCCCTGTATTATCGCGTCGTCGAGTTGAACCCTGTAGATAAGCGATTCATCGAATCTCGCTTGCCTCAGGTCCGACTTTCTTAAGTCAGTCTCAAACATCTCACAAGAGAGGAATTGAGCGCGCCGCATGTCGAGGCCGGACAAATCATAATTACTTAGGTCGACCGTACGAAATACCGGTGGATCGCCGAGCAATCGCGTCATCATGCTGCGATCACGCGCGATAAATCTAGATATTATCTTAAATAGACATTGTCTAATCCTAAGCTGATTGTTCTTCATGTACGCTTTGGAAAGCAGATCAACCAAATCCGGTTGGTACTCTGCGATGTCAACAAAGAAATCACCAATTAGATCTGTGGCGATCATATTATCGAGGTCGGGATACTCTGTTTTGTTCCTGACAAAATCGGCAATAGCGTCCGCTACCAGGTATTCTCGAAGGCTATTGTGCGAAAATCCTACGCGCGAATCAGTATCCTGCTCGTCTACGGGACTATCAATATTCCCGGATGTGTCAAGGAACTGCGCTTCAGTTGTTAGGCCCGAGTGTCGGCGACAAGTGCGGCTGTAGTTCTCAAGCTGCTGCTGAGGGGCATCTGTGCGGCGTAGCTGTCGTGAAAAGACCCTCGCCACAAGCTCTCTAAGGGTGTCCGGTTCCGCAAAGAACTCTTGGTCGGGACGCTGCAGAAATACCGCAAAATGACGAAGAAATGTAAGCCTCTCGCTGCTGGAAAGGAACCCAACGTTAGAATCGCGTTGGAGTAGATTGTACACGACTATCTCAAAGATCTTTGCCTGATTTAAATGCTTGAGTTCGTCTGGAATGAGAGGATATCCTTCGACGGTCTTGACTTCCGTTCCCATTGCGAGCGTCTCAGCGACAGTAGTAAGTAGTCGGGCTATCACTGCTCGCTGTGAAATTGTCTCAAGTTCCTGGAATCGAACATACAAATCGTCCAATTGCTTATGTGCAGCTGGGTTACTGCTTAATACAATTGCGAATAGTTTCTTGCGCTGTGCGGTAGTGAGATCGTTCAATCTTGCGAATTGCGCATTCGTCAGGGACTGCGTAAGAACTCGTGATGTTGCGGTACGCCTTTCAAGATCCTTCATGTCAAGGGGATGCCATTCGGAAATGCCATCCCTCTCGACGAGCGTTAGGCGCTCTGCACGGCTCTCAAAATAAGTTGGCCTAGAAGTCATGATTGCGCGGCATCCTCGTGCTCCATTAAGGAGCTCTCGGAAGTTCTCTCGTAGGGTTTCTCTGCTCAGAGACTGCGCCATTTCGTCAAAGGAATCAAAAAGGAACACAATACGCCCGTGACGCGCCAAATATTCGAATGCGCCGTAGTGGATTCCACTCAAGTTATGAAGTTGAAAGGTTCTGAGGATGAGGTTTTGAAAATCGAATGCCTTCGTGAACCGTTGTAAGGGGACAAACAGTGGGAGGGGTGAAGTTGTAGGATCCTGCTTATATCGTTCGATCAATCGATAAAGGAACATCCTGAGCGCCCAAGATTTACCGACGCCGTAATCTCCAATTAATGTGAGCCACGAGCGATCTCCAAAGAGCCAAGAATCCAGGAACTCGGGTGCAGGTGTGAGTTCTTTAGGATGACCATCAAAATGTATTTTTGTAGGTTGATATTCGGCCTGAATGACTGATCGTATTGGTTCACGCTGCACGGATTCAACGTATTGATCGAAGTTTATCAGTCGGGAAGTAAGTGAGCCTAATGTTGAAATGGAGATGCCCTGGTCAAGCGCATATCCGGACGCTTCCGGGGTGTATCCTATCGCTGAAACATGCATAACTATAGCATGGTCACGCATAGTTTCTTGCGCCGCACGCAATTTTAGAAGATCTGTTTGCAGTTTATCTACTCCGACAGGTGTAATGTAGTCTGCGCATTCAATCAGGACAGTTTTACGAAGAAGAGTGTTTAGCTCTTCAGCCACAACATCAATTTCGCGGTGATTGACCTTAACGCTTGTTTGAACACGGTGTCCTGTCAACTCAAAAAGATTAGCTACGGCCTTGACTAGACTGGTCTTATCCATGATACACCTCGAAGGAAGTCTAGCATATAAACCCGAATTAATAAAAGAAAAATCTTCTGAAAATAGCGACAAAAGGTCTCGTTTGGCCCGACTTCCGATTGGCCAGCCAACTGGGATTTGGCTGACTCTCGGCTCACTTTACGCCAAATCGTCGAGTCACTCGTGGATGATGGATCAGTCCCCCGAATTTGCCTAGGGATTACCGGAATGCCGGCACACCATCATTATCGGTCTCAGCCGAGCGCGATTACCACGGCTCCGGCGGTGATGAGCAGGCCGCCGATGAGGGCTGGGGCGGTAAGTTTTTCGCCCAGCAGCAGCCAGGCGAAGATAATGACCAGAGGGCGCTGAGCTTGTCCAACGGGACTACGCGCGAGGCTGGGCCGAGTTGCGGGGCGCGGCCACCTGCGGTGGGGCGGGCGGCGCTTGCGCGCCATGGGGTTCATGGATTCCCAGGTCCCATAGGCGGGATTTGGGCACCCGGCGCCGTCCCTACGGGACTCCGTATGAATTGCTGGTTACGCCTACCCCACGCTGAAGCGCGGGGCTAATAACCACTGCGCCTACGGCGCGGACGACTGGCGGCTATCATTTTCTACGGCGCGGGCTACTGGCGGCTATCATTTTCTACGGCGCGGGCGACTGGCGGCTATCATTGTCTACGGCGCGGACGACTGGCGGCTATCATTGTCTACGGCGCGGGCGACTGGCGGCTATCATTTTCTACGGCGCGGGCTACTGGCGGCTGCCGGCATGGAACATTTCGGCACAGACCCCTTTGAGGGGCCACCATCCAGAAAGCCTCCGGCTTTGCCGAAGAATACCAGGAAGAAACAAGCGTGGACCGGGAGGTCCACACTCCAGCCGGCCGGGAGGCCGGCGCTACAGTTTCATGTCCCGTGGGTCGGCAACGCCGATGGTGAACTTTCCAGACACCCGGCTATTCTTCGCGCAGCAGGACCAGGGGATCGACGGCCAGGGCGCGGCGCGCCGGAATCCACGCCGCGATCAGGCCCAGCAGCAGCATGGTCACGCTCACTCCGCCCAGCACCAGCGGATCCCTGGGCGTGGCCTGGTAGACGATGAACGAGAGCACGCGCGTCGCCAGCACTCCCAGCGCCAGGCCCGCCACCGAGCCGATGGCCAGCAGGCGAAAGGCGCGTCCCAGCGAAGCACGCAGGACTTGCCCCTTGCCCGCGCCCAGCGCCATGCGGATGCCCAGCTCGCGCAGCCGCTTGCTCACTACATAAGAGGCCATGCCAAAGACGCCCGTTACCGCCAGCATGGCGCCCAGCAATCCCAGGATACCCAGCGCCACGGTAGCCACGCGCGCGGCGAATAAGGCGGAATCCATCTCCGCCGTCCACGTTCTTATCACGACAGGCAGACTGGAATCGAGCCCATGCACCGTTCTGTCCAGCGCAACGGCAATCTCCTGCGGAGCGCGCCTGGAGCGCACGACCAGCCAGGTGCTGCTCGCCTTGTGCTGCTGGAAGGAAAAGAACATGGCGGGCTGCTGATCCTCCGTCATGGTGCGGTATTTTCCGTCTTCCACTACGCCCACGATTTCCGCCCGCATTCCGCCCCAGTACTTGAAATGCCCGCCGATCGCTTTGTCCACTGAACCAAAGACCTTGAGCGCAAAGCGCCGATTCACCAGAGCCACCACCGGCGCCTTGGCATCGTCGTGGATGGAGAGATCCCGGCCCGCAAGCAGCTTGGTACCCGCAGCTTCAAGGTAGCCCGGCGAGATGTTGTAGTTCATCGCGTCCGCGATGGAAGTGGTCGGCCGAAAATCGGTTGTGTTGTCGGTATAAACGTCGGAGTCGCTTCCGGAGAGGCTCAAGGGAAGCTGGTTGACATAGCCCACGCTCTCCACGCCGGGAATAGCGGCTGCCGCTTTGATCATGCGCTGCTGCATCTGCAACTCGCCGTCGCCGGAGTAGCCCGACATGTGCAGATCGCAGTAAACGATCATGGCGTTTTGCGGCTGGAATCCAAAATTGCTTTGCAGCGAACGCGCGAGGCCGCGCACCGCTACCAGCGAAGAGGTTACAAGCACCGCGCAGATGGCAATCTGCGCGACCAGCAGCACATCGCGCATCGTGAAGCGCCTCATGCCCGCCAGGCCGCTGCCGCCGGTGCGGATTACCTGCCAGGGATCGGCGCGCAGAACCTGCCGAACCGGGACGATTCCGAAGAGCAATCCGCTGACCAGGGCCAGCGCCAGCGCCACCAGATAAGTGCGCAGGTCGGGATTCACCGGCACATTGATGGGGATATTCGTAAACGGCTGCCACGCGCTCAGGCCATGCAGGATGGCCACGCCGCCTGCCAGGCCGATGACGCCTCCGGCCAGCGAAACCAAGACTGCCTCGGTCAGCAGTTGCCGCAGGATCAGCCCGCGCCGCGAGCCCAGCGCCAGCCGCAGGGCGATCTCTTTGGCCCGGTCGGCCGCGCGCGCCGCAAACAGGCTGCCCAGATTGGCGCAGGCCGCCAGCAGAATCAGCCCGGCGAGCAGCATCAGGCCGGCCATGAACGCCCGCGCCGGCCCGCCCAGCATGTCGCCGATCAGCCCCGGACGAGCCAGGGAAAATTTGATGCCCTCGTCGTCCGACGGATAGGTTTTCGCCAGCCATGCCGCGAGAGTATTCAGGTCCGCCGCCGCTTCCGCCGGCGTGACTCCCGGCTTCAGCCGCCCCACTACCATCGGAGAGTGATCGCCGCGATATTGAAGCGAGTTATGGCCCTCTATGATGGGCTGCTCGACGATAGGAATCCAAAGCGCCGGTGCAATGAAGAGCTCAGTGCCGCGAAACGCTGGCGGGGCCACGCCCAGAACGGTGAAGGGGTGCTTGTTGATCTCCACCATCCGCCCCACGATGCCCGCGTCACCATGAAAATAGCTATGCCAGTAGGCATAGCTCAGCACCACGTAGGGAGCGCTGTTGATGCCCTTTTCGTCCGAAGCATGGAAAAAACGCCCTAGATACGGCTGAATTCCCAGCGCATCGAAGTAGTTCCCGCTGGCCAGATAGGGCCACGCCGAGGAGGGATTCCCGCCGGTATCCACTCCCACCGGACCAATGAGCATGTAGGTCACGAGGCTCTCGAAGCTCCGGTTCCGGTCGCGCAGATCCACGTAGTCCAGATACGACTGCGATGGATACTGGAAGCGCTGCACGGTGTAGAGGTTCTGCGCCTGGGGCACGTTGACCGGCCGCAGCACAAGGGCGTTCAGAACGCTGAATACCACGGCATTCGCGCCAATTCCCAGCGCCAGCGTGGCAATCGCCGTCAGGGCAAAACCCGGGGATTTGCCTAACTTGCGGAGTGCGAGTTTCAGATCGCTGAACATGATTGTCTTGTTGTACGCGAGTTCCGGGCAAAGAGTTCCCTGATGATTTCAGCCTCGTTCGATCAGGAGCGATAAGCCGGCCAGGGTTTACCGGAATGCTGGCACCCCATCATTTCGGTCTCAGCCGAGCGCGATCACGACTGCGCCGGCGGTGATGAGCAGGCCGCCGATGAGGGTTGGGACGGTGAGTTTTTCGCCCAGCAGCAGCCATGCGAAGAGGATGACCAGGGGGACGCTGAGCTTGTCCAGCGGGGCTACACGCGAGGCCGGGCCGAGTTGCAGGGCACGGAAATAACAGAGCCAGGAGAGGCCGGTGGCCAGGCCGCTGAGCACGAGAAAAAGTAGTGTGCGGCGGTCGAGGGCGCGGATTTCAGCCAAGCCGCCTCCGCCCGGCTTGGCGAGCGCGAAAACGATACCCCAGGCAAAGAACAGCACCACGGTGGTGCGCAAGGCCATGGCCAGGTTCGAGTCCACGTGCGCCACGCCCACCTTGGCCAGCAGGGCGGTGGCGGCGGCAAAGGCCGCGGAGAGCAATGCCCATCCAATCCAGCTCATGAGGAATATGGTACGCGCACGGCCACCTGCGGTGGGGGGACTTGCCCCTTCGACTATGCTCAGAGCAGGTTTCGGCGGGCGATCAAAAGGTATTAGTCACCCACTCTTCATTTGAAACAAGACGAAGGATGGAGTACCCGGCAAAGACAGTGCACTACCGATATGCCGGTCGAATGGAAGGCGTTGCTCTGGGGCCAACAAGAGCCTGTTGTCCTAACGAGTAAAGAACACAATCCTGTCACTCAGCTCTGAGGTGACAGGTGTACTTTCGCTTCAGATCATCGCTGAAAGTCGCAAGCGTATTCTAGTCCAAGGGTGGTAATCCGGTTCAGGAGTATTGCTTATGAGCGAGAATATAGATCGAAAGGGCAACTATAACCCGGAAGTGTCGACGAGCTGCGCCAAGGTCTTCGTCAGCTACTCCTCGCGGGACCGTGAGGCTGCCGAGAAACTCTGCAATGCACTCGAAGAAAGGGGAATCCCGTGCTGGATGGCTCCACGCGACGTGACACCCGGCTCAGACTGGGACGAGGCGATCGTCGACGCAATCGACGAGTCAGTAGCGATGGTCTTGGTACTTTCGGGAAGCTCCAACGAATCGGTTCACGTCAAGCACGAGGTTGAACGGGCCGTCAGCAAGGGAAATGCTGTGTTCCCTGTGCGAATCGCTGACGTGTTGCCCTCAAAGAAGTTGGCTCTTCACATTTCTACCCGGCATTGGGTCGACCTCTGGGTGCCACCAATGGAACCTGCACTCGACCGGCTGGCCGGTGCAATAGGGCAACTTCTCCGGGTCGAACCCAATAGACCCAATCAGCAAGCGGAAACTTACCGGCTCGTTGAGCATGACGAGCTAGTTTCATACTCTGAGCAGTCCCGACCACCGAGAGCGATCATAGATTCACCAATTGAACCAAATCCAATGTTGCCACGACCGGAACAGGACCAGTTAACAGAGATCGCAACTCCGGAGACCGGCCAACCTCCACCGCCAGTTTTAACACAATCTGTGTTTGGAGGCCGCGACCAAAGCACTTTCATCAGCAAAATGCATGAAGCCGCCGGCCCAGCTGCATACTCCAACGCGGCTGTGCCAGGGACGATCGTGCGATTGGGACGTCGGCTGGGCCAAGCATTTTCTGAAATGATCCCGATTAATGCGCCTTCTCGAGGAGAAGTTGAGAAAGCCGTAGCGGGCGCACTTGAACAGATGACCGTCACCAGGGTCCAGCGTATGTGGGAGTGGTACCTGTGCGACACCAATTCAAGACGGGTGTTCACGACTCTTCGATCCACCCTTGGACCAGCCGCTGAACCCGTGCTGCGCGAGGTTCTGAAAACTCTTGTAGTTGATCAAGAGCCGATGACTCGGTGGAAGGCTATGCGTCTCCTCTTGTACCTAGGCACGGATGATGCTGATCTGGTGCGGCGATATTGGATGCTTGAACCAGATTGGACTCTCCGTGAAATTGTTTTGGAGGCATCAGAACAGCTTCCAAAGGAGAAAGGTTTAGCCCTTCTGTCAGAGATCGCACAGGCGGATGACGGAGACATGCCTCGCGCCGCCGCTCTTAAAAAATTACTCAAAGTTGCTGGAACCGATTGCCCAGAGCATATTGTTCCGGCGGTGGAGAGCGGTTTATCCGATCGTAGTGAATTCGTCCGAGCCAAAGCGCTTTGCGCCGCGGTCGATCTTGACAAACAATATGCTGTAGATTTCGCTCGAAATGCGCTCTCTCAAGAAATATCGAATGATGAGCTGTTGAACGCTGTCGCAGAAACCCTAGGAAACCACGGAAATCTCGACGACTTGACAAGACTTGGTGCTGCATATAGTAGAAAGCGTTTCAATGAATGTTCTTTTAATAAATCCATCAAGCGATTAGTGGAGCGATATGGAAGCGACGCAGTCCTGGCCAGAGCTAATAAGCTTCCGGACATAGTCTCTCGAGAGGCCGCGTGTAAAGCGGTTACGTCCGGAACAGGCACGTAGCTGCATCACGCGATAAAGCGGCGGTGCCTAGGGTCGTTCTTATTCAGGGGGTTGAAACCCCCTGCTCCCTCCGGAATCTTTCCCGCGGGCCGGAGACGCCGGCAGGCTCTACACTTTACTTCATGGAGACTGGCAAGGCGAGCAAGACGGCGCTGGGCGTGGCGATACGGCGCGCCGCGCACCAACTGATGGACCGGCCCCCGGTGCTGGACGATCCCATCGCGTTGCGGCTGGTGGGACCTGGCTATCGAGGGAAGATCGGGCGCGCCTCGCACCCGGTGGGACGTGACTTGCGCGCCTTTATGGCGGTGCGCAGCCGCTATGTGGAAGACCAGCTGGCCGAGTTCGTGGCGCGGGGCGGGTCGCAGTACGTGGTTCTGGGCGCGGGGCTGGACACCTTTGCCTATCGCAATCCGTACCCTGGGCTGCGCATCTTCGAGGTGGACTTTCCCGCCACGCAGCAGGACAAGCGAGCGATGCTGGCTGAGGCCGCAATCGCCGTGCCCGGCAATCTGACCTTTGTGCCGCTGGACCTGGAGCATCACACGCTGGCCGAGGACCTGGCCGCGGCGGGCTTTGATGCCGGCTGGCCTGCGTTCTTCGGCTGGCTGGGGGTGATTCCCTACCTGCCGCGGGAGACCTTTCGCGCCACGCTGGGCACGATCGCCAGGCTGCCTGCCGGCAGCGGGGTAGGCTTTGATTACGCGATTGCGCCGGAGACGCTGAGCGCGGTGGGCCGCACGGCCTTCGACGCGCTGGCAGAACGCGTGGCTGCTGCCGGTGAGCCATTCCAGCTTTTCTTTACGCCGGAGGAGATAGAGGCAGAGCTGCGCCGCGCGGGATTTCAGCGCTTCGAGCAGTTGGATTACCGGGAGCTCAACGAACGCTACTTCCGGGATCGCGCCGACGGGCTGAAGCTGTCGGCCGTGGGGCTGGGGATGCTGGCGACCGCGTGGGTGTAGTCGCGCGATAAGATAAGACATGCGCCAGTTCGCGTTTTTCCCGATCGTTTTTGCTCTGTTCGCGCTCTCCGGCTGCGGCTACCACGCGCTGGGCGCGGCCACCCATCTGCCGCCGTATGTGAAGACGCTGGCCGTGCCGGTCTTTGCCACGCGCACCGAGGCCTACCACACCGAGATGGTGATGACGCAGGCGGTGATCCGCGAGTTCGCCACGCGCACCCGGCTGCGGGTGACCCCGGATGAGGACGCCGACGCCGTGCTGCATGGCACGATTCTCAAAGAGACGGTTGAGCCGCTCACCTACAACTCCTCGACGCTGCAATCGTCCAGCTTTCTGATCACAGTAGTGGTCTCCGTCACGCTCAACGGCCGGGACGGCAAAGTGCTTTACGAGAACAAGAACTACGTCTACCGCCAGCAGTACCAGTCCACCACCAACCTGTCCAGCTTCTTCGAGGAGAGCCCGGCGGCCGTCGAGCGGCTCTCGCGGGAGCTGGCGCGGCAGCTTGTGGCCGATGTGCTGGAAGGGTTTTAGAGGCAGTGACTAAGGGACTAGGGACTAAGGGACTGAGGGACTAAGGGACTAGGGACTGGCGTGGTCAAAAAGGGTATTCTGGAGGCGCATGATCGAGGCAAATCATTGCCGGAGGTCGCAACGATGAGCGGGGCGCGCTGGGGGGCGGGATTTACCGCGACGGGTCGCTTTGTGGCGGAGATTGAGGCCGCGGCTGCCGGCAAGGGCGAGTTGAAGCCCGGCTACGTGCTGGTGGGCGATGAGACCTTTTTGCTGGATCGCTGTCGCGCCGCGGTGCTGAAGGCTTTTGTGCCGGAGGAGCTGCGGGATTTCTGCCTCTCCGATATGGATCTGAGCGGCGCCTCCATCTTCGAGGTGCTGGACCGCGCACAATCTCCCTCGCTGATGGCGCCCTTCCAGGCGGTTTTTGTTCGCAACGTGAAGCAGCTTTACACGCGCGGGGCCAAGAAGGATGAGTTTGCCGCGCTGGAGCGCTACTTTCGCTCGCCGAATCCGCAGGCCCTGGTTGTTTTTGTCGCCGACTTCGTGCGCATTCCCTCCGACCTGCGACGCATGGAGATGGACGACAAGAACCGCTTCGAGCGGCTGACCGAGACGCTGGGCCAGTACTGCGGCATAGTGGAGCTGGCGCGGGTGAGCGAGGACGACGCGATGCGCTGGGTTGCGGCCACCGCGCAGGAGGCCGGGACGCGCGTGGACCCCGATGCGGCGCGCGAGCTGGTGGACGCGCTGGGCGCGGATATGATGATGATCTCCACCGAGCTGGAAAAGCTGCTGCTGTACACATCGGGGCGCGGGCGTATCACGCTGGGCGATGTGGAAACGATGGTGCTCTCCGCCAAGCAGCGCTCGCTGTATGAGCTCACCGACGCCATCAGCGCGCGCGACCGGGCCAAGGCGCTGACGCTGCTGCAAGGGCT
The DNA here is from genome assembly GCA_964595845.1 of uncultured Occallatibacter sp. Lineage (GTDB taxonomy): Bacteria > Acidobacteriota > Terriglobia > Terriglobales > Acidobacteriaceae > Telmatobacter. The sequence continues at coordinate 11,700 of CAZQRX010000054.1, forward strand.
GCTGAACAGCTCCGACGCCGGCGAGGACGCGGCCATCGGCCATCTGTATATGCTGGCCAAGACCTTCCGGCAGATGCTGGTGATTTTGGAAAAGAATGTGCGCGACACGCGCGCCATCTGGCAGGCGCTGTGGCAGGGCTTCAGAATGCCGCCCTTTGCCGCCGACGATCTGATTCGCCAGGCTAGGCGCTTCAAGAGCCGCCGCGGGCTGATGCGGGCGCTGCGGTTGATTGCCCGCGCGGATCTGGAGCTGCGCTCCTCGCCGCCCGACAAGCGGCTGGTGTTGGAGCGGCTGGTCTACGATCTGGCCTCAGAGCCCAAGCCGGTCGCGCCGCTGTGGCCCGAAGCGCAGTTATTGTTCGAGGCCTGAACGGCCAAAGACAGAGGATGATAATGCAAGATTCCAACGCATCCTTGCCGGAAACCAAGGCAGCAACGGGTTTCCTTATACGAATCGGGACGGGCGCTCAAGGGCTGTTGCCGATCCTTCTCTGGATATTCATTCTCTTCGCCTGCGCGGGACGCCTGGATTGGAAGCGGGGCTGGGCGGCTACCGCGGTCTATGTGCTCACCATAATGGCCATCGGCGTGCTGATGCACCGCGTCAATCCGGGATTGATGAGCGTGCGCGCCAAGCCGAATTTCAAGCAGACGCAAAGCTTCGACCGGCTGTTTTACAGGATCTTCCTGCCGCTGACTTATCTTCAGGTTGCCGTGGCCGGTTTGGACGCTGTGCGCTTCCGTTGGCTGCCGCTGCCGCTTTGGTGTGCGCTGCCGGGTGTCCTTCTTTTTGTATCGGCGATGGGATTGATTGGCTGTGTCATGGCGATGAATCGCTTTGCCGAATCGACGGTTCGCATCCAGTCTGAACGCAATCATGCCGTTGTTTCTTCCGGCCTCTATCGCATCGTGCGCCATCCGATGTATGTGGGCATGATTCTGATGTATCCGGCGACAGCGCTGATGCTGGGATCAGGGTGGGCTATGGCCGTGGCGGCTCTGATTCTGGTTCTGATAATTTGGCGAACGTCCCAGGAGGACCGCTTTCTCATTCAGAATCTTCAGGGCTACCCCGAGTTTGCCGCGCACACGCGCTACCGTCTGATTCCAGGAATCTGGTAACAGAGAGATGCTTTGGGCGCTGTGGCAAGGGCCTTTATTCCAGCAGGATGGCAGGTTCAGGCTCGTGGCCGCGCGTGGTGAGGGTTATGGCCGCCGCCAGGATGAGGCCTCCGCCGACCCATGCGAAGGCGCCCAAGTGCTCGCCAAGCAGTTGGACGCCCAGCCAGGAGCCGAGGGCCGGCTCGATGTTCAGAAAGACTCCGGCGCGCGAGGCGGGCACGTGATGGATGCCCCAGTTCCAGAGCAGCGTGGTGGTGGCCGTGCAGAGCAGGCCGGCGAAGGCCAGCGCGCCCCAGGCCGTCCAGCTGATGGCGGCGAAGGGCGGCGGCGCAACCCGTGCGTGGGTCAGCGGAGTCAGCAGCCAGGGGCCAAGCACCCAGGGAAGCAGCATTGCGCCGCCGATAAGGATGGTGTAGGCCGATACGACCGAGGGACTGTGCGTGAGCATCAGCTTCTTGCTGAGCAGAATCCAGGCCAGCGCGAAGAGCAGCGAGAGGAGCACCAGCAGGTCGCCCGTCAGCGAGGGCAGGTCGCGGCCGGCCGCGCCGTGGCTGCCGCCCTGGGTCAGCAACGCCGCGCCGAGCGTGGAGCCGCAGAGAGCCAACCAACCGATGCGGTCCAGCCGTTCGCCGGCAAAGAGCGTGGCGGCAACGCCCAGCATCACCGGCATGGCGCCCACCATCAGCGAGGCGTGGCTGACCGTGGTGCGCGCCAGGCCCTGGAACTGGAGGAGGCAAGTGATAGGAATGCCCAGGGCAGCGGAGACGAGCAGCAGCCTGAACTCCGCGCCGCTGAAGCGCCAGCGGCTCAGCAGCGCCACCGGCAGCATCCCCAGGCAGGCAAAGAGGATGCGATAGAGCACCATGTACTCGACGCTCATCTCGTTGAGCGCCAGGCGGCTGAAGTAAAAGCCCGTGCCCCACAGGCAGCCGGCGATGAAGCAAGCGCCGTAGCCGAGAAACGTGAGGCGCGGAGAGGTTTTCAGATTTGTTTTCATTCCTCTTTTACTGTCGCACACGGGCGCTGGGCGGGGCAGTCACGCGGAGAGTCCAACGCCTCGGCAATCGCCATCCACAGTTCTTCAACGTCGCGCTGCTCGGTGCGGATGTTGCCTATCGCCGCGCGAATCGTGAAACGGCCGTCCAGCACAGTGTGGGAGACGAAGAAGCGGCCAGAAGCATTGATGCGGCGCATCAGCTCCCGGGTCGCATCGTCACCCTGACGCAGCCGGAAGCAGACCAACCCCATGGTCGCTGGAGCGGCGAGTTCGAAGCGCGCATCGGCGGCAATCCGCTCGCCCAACCAGGCGGCCATGCGCAGATTTTCGCGAAGAATCGCAGCCAGCCCGTCGCGGCCAAAGTAGCGCAGCACAAACCACAGCTTCAGCGCGCGAAAGCGCCTTCCCAGGGCCAGGCCGTAGTCCATGAAATCAACCGCGCCGGCGGCGTCGGTCTTCAGGTACTCGGCCTCCAGAGAAAACGCGCTCCGCAGCAACGCGGGGTGCGCGGTATAAAACAAACTGCAATCCAGCGGAACCATCATCATCTTGTGCGGATTGACGACGAAGGAGTCCGCGCCGTCCACTCCATCCAATAAATGCCGGCACTCGGGCAGGATGGCAAACGAGCCCCCGTACGCGCCATCGACATGCAGCCAGAGACCATTCTCGCGGCAAAGAGCGGCAATTTCGGCGACGGGATCGACCGCCGTGCTGGAGGTTGTGCCGACCGTCGCAGCAACAAAAAATGGCTTCAGGTTATTGGCAAGATCGGCGCGAATCGCCTGCGCCAAGGCCTCCGGCTTCATTCTGAATCCGGCGTCGGCAGCGATGTGGCGCACATTGCGCTGGCCGATGCCCGCGGCAATCGCCGCCTTCTCCACCGACGAGTGCGTGTGTTCCGAGACGTAGGCGATCAGGCGGCCCGACGAGCCCGCCGCGCGGCTCTCCGGCTCCGCGCGCTGCCGCGCCGCAACAATCGCTTGCAGCACGGCGTTCGACGCCGAATCCACGATCATGCCAAACCACGCGGAGGGCAGGCCAAGCCATTCCAGCACCCACGAAACCGTGATCTGCTCCAGCTCGGTGGCGGCCGGAGAGCTCTTCCAGAGCATCGCATTCACGTCCAGCGCCGCGGTCAGCAGCTCCGCCAGGATTCCCGGAGCCGACGCGGAGATGGAAAAATAGGCGTGGAAGTGCGGATGGTTCCAAAGGGTCAGCCGGGGAAGGATCAGCTCCTGAAAATCATCCAGAATTGCTTCCATCGATTCGCCGCGCGCCGGCCCGGCAGCTGGAAGCAGGCGCTGCAACTCACCGGGCCGGCAGCGGGCCAGCACCGGATACTGCCGCGGATCTTCGAGATAATTTGCGATCCATTCCAGCAGAAATTTGCCATGCAGGCGGAAGTCCTCAGTACTCATATCATGGCGGCGGGGCGCGGTGTGGTTGGCATACTCTTGAGTCATGACGGCAGTTTAGCGCACTTTTCGCGGCAGTGGATTGCGAATCCATGCAACAATTTATCAAAGAATGGCATGAATTGCTATCAATGCCGAGAATACTTACTGTATATTGCTCAATATGGTCTTCGATGAGATTGATCTGCGGATTTTGGAAGTGCTGCAGCGGGAGGGGCGGATCTCCAATCAGGAGCTTGCCGATCAGGTTGGCCTGTCGCCCTCGCCCTGTCTGCGCAGGATGAGACAGCTTGAAAGCACAGGCGTCATCCGCAGCTATGTTGCCCTGCTCGATCCGGCGGCGGCGGGGCTGGGATTGCAGGCCATTGTCGAAGTCCGGCTGGATCGCCAGACCAGCGCCGCGGTGGCGGCCTTCGAAAAGGAAATCCTGAAATACCCGCAGGTCCTGGAATGCGATTTGATGGCCGGAGACTGGGACTATATGTTGCGCGTGACCGCTCGCGACCTGGAGGATTTCCGCGAGTTTTGCGTGAACCGGCTGGCCAGGATCGCGGGTGTGGGCAACGTGAAATCGAATATCTGCATGAAGCAGGTGAAGTATTCGACCGCGCTGCCTCTGATTCGATAGCGCGTGTGCAACAGGGGCACGCCTCTCACTGCCAAAAACCGGGTCTGACGCAGTTTCCGAGCAGTCTGCCAACGGGCCGGAATTCGCGAAGAAGGATCGCAAGGACTCTTCATTGAGCGCATTGGACTGTCCGCGACAGTTGACAGCCGAATTTCTGAATACTGGCCGACTTTTCGTTCCTTTCTTCGAAAAGCGCTTGACCCTCCCCTTACGTCAGGGTCAACAATGTCCAAGGTGAGACCTATGAGCGCCTTCCGCATCCAAGAGTTCGCAAAACTTGCCGGCGTTATAGTACGGGCATTGCATCACTACGACCGGCTCAAGCTGCTATCGCCCGGGCATCGGTCGGAGCGAGGCTCTCGGATCTACTGCCACGAGGATCTCGGCCGCCTGGGCGACGAGTTCACGTTCGGAACTCCGGCAATTGCGGAGGGCTACCGACGGATACATGACGACGAGAGCCACTGGCTGGAGGATGTGAAGACTGCCACTCTCAGGGCGATCCGGCCCAAACCTGAGTATCGGTCCTTTTTTCAAAAGGCGATTCAAGCTTGCCTGCGGCACGGTTGATCACGGCGGTCGCTCCATTCCATGGAGCGGTGCAATCCACGTGGAGGGCATTCCAATTAGAGGAAGGAGAGGACGATGGTCGCGCCCAAGAGAAATATCTTCGCGGTAATTACGCTGTTCTTTGTGGCTCCGCTGGTGGCGGAGTATCTGCTGGGAGATCTGCCGCTCAAGCTACTGACGGCACTGATCGTATTGGCGCCGGCATACGGCGGCGGGGCGGTATTGATTCGCGAGACAGCGCGGCGAACGGGTCGTGGCTGGCCAACGATGCTGATGCTGGGCGCGGCCTACGCGTTGATCGGCGAAGGCTTGGTGTCGCAGTCGCTCTTCAATCCCGACTATATGAACAAGCACTGGCACCTGCTTTACCCTGCCTATATTCCGGCGTTGGGCATCGGAGGGTGGTGGACGTTGTTCATGTTCAACCTTCACACGTTCTGGAGCATGGGCGTTTCGATTGCGCTGGTTGAGGCGCTATTTCCTGCCGAGGCTGAAGCGCCGTGGCTGGGGCGGGTTGGCGATTCGGTCGTCGCTCTGGTGTTCGTGCTTGGTTCAGTCGTGAGCTTCGGCATCGGGTTCAAGCAAAACCAGTTCGTGGCCTCTCATGCGCAGCTTCTTGGCGCGGCAGCGCTGAGCTTTTTGCTGATCGTGTCTGCATTTCTGATTCCGGCGCGGAGATCGCGCATGGCCGGCGGTTTGGCGCCGAGCCCATGGATTACAGGAGCCGTTGCGTTCGTGCTGGGCATGGGCGTGATGAATACGCCGCCGAAGTGGGGCTGGGCCGCGGTGGGCGCGTTGCTGGCAATCGATGCGGTCTTTCTCGTCCTGGTCACGCTGTTTTCGCGACAAAGCGGATGGAGCGCGCTGCATGCCCTGAGCCTGGCGGCGGGCGGCGCGCTGGTTTACGGCATTCGCGCTTATACTGCAAGGCCGCTGGTCGGCGGACTGTTATGGATGCGTATCAGCAACACGGTTTTTCTCGCCGCCGCGGTGTGGCTGATATGGTTGGGCGCGAGGCGCGTCATCCGCTACCAGGCACTTGCTCTCCTGAACGACCCTGGATGACACTTTTCGGTCGTAGTCCGCATCAGTCTCCATAAACGCCGATTGCGCCAGAATGGATTCTCGCTTTACGCCGAATTGCCTTCCCGCTCAGGAAGTGGCCTGGGAGCGATCTTGCGGCAGAATCACCGACAAACCGGGTGCAGTATCACTGCCCACAAGCAGCCGCATCGGCGAGAATGATACACGTGGCGAAGCGGCTCTTCAGGG
>CAZQRX010000055.1:0-17220 GCA_964595845.1 uncultured Occallatibacter sp.
GCACCCGGAGACGCCGGTGCTGGTTCACTTCATCGGCGCCGCGCCCGACAGCGCCAACTGGATGGCGATGCTGCGGCGGTTGCTGAGCGAGTTTCAGCGCAAATTCGGCATCCAGATCGAGATTCCCGACCAGCCCGATGCGTTGCGCATGACCTTTGCCAACGCGCTCAGCTTGGTGGCAGCGCGCGGGCGGCTGGTGCTGGCGCTCGACGCGCTCAACCAGATTGAAGACCGCGACGGCGCGCCGGATTTGGTCTGGCTGCCGCCGATGATTCCGGACAACGTACGGTTGATTGTCTCCACGCTCCCCGGCCGCTCCAGGGAGGAACTGAAGAAGCGCGAATGGCCGGTGATGGCCGTGGAGCCGCTCACCGTTCCCGAACGCGAAGAGCTGATTGACAAGTACTTGAAACGTTACGCCAAGACGTTGAGTCCAGGACCTGCGCACCGCATCACCGCCGCGCCGCAAACGGGCAATAGCCTTTTTCTCAGCACATTGCTGAACGAACTGCGCCAATTCGGCAGCTATGAGCAACTTGATCAGCGCATCGACTGGTATCTGCAAGCGGCGAATCCGGTTGAACTCTATCGCAAGGTAGTTCAACGCTGGGAGCAGGATTACGGCCAGCCTGAACAGGCAGATGCAGACGCAGTCAGAGGGAGTCTGGCTCAACGGATTTGGGGTGCTTTGCACGCCAAGTCCAAACCGGCGCACACAAGTGTCGTCCAGAAAAGCCTTGAGCGCCTGTGGGCGGCGCGGCGGGGACTTTCCGAGTCGGAGTTGCTTGAATCGCTGGGCATGGCAGGCTCGCCGCTGCCCCGCGCGCTTTGGAGTCCGCTGTACCTCGCAGCCGGTGACGCTTTAGTGAATCGGGGCGGTCTGTTGACCTTCGCGCACGACTTCCTGCGCGAGGCTGTCCGCGAAGCGTACCTGCCCAGCAAAGCCCACGAGCAGGCCGCACACCACACATTGGCCACATACTTTGAGGCGCAGCAGCAAGGCCCGCGTCCACTGGATGAACTCCCCTGGCAGTGGCAGGAGGCCGGTGAATGGCAAAAGCTCGCCGATCTGCTGGCTGCTGCCGCCGTCTTCGAAGCGCTGTGGGGGAAGAACCAGTTTGAAGTCAAGACCTACTGGACGCAGATTCAGAGTCACTCGAGCCTGCGCATGGAGCGGGTCTACGAGTCCGTGATGCAAAACCCCACGCGCGATGCGTATCACGCCTGGCGCATCGGCATGCTGCTCGCAGACACCGGCAAACCTGAGGCCGCGCTGCGCCTTCGCGCGGGCCTTGTGGATCACTACAGGGCGCGGGGCGACCGTGCGAGCCTCCAGGGCGCGCTTGGCAACCAGGCGTTGATCCTCAAGGCTCGCGGCGATCTGGACGGCGCGATGGCACTGCACAAGGAAGAGGAGCGCATCTGTCGGGAACTGGGCAACAAGGATGGGCTGCAATTTTCGCTTGGCAACCAGGCTGCGATCCTCTACGTTCGCGGCGACCTGGATGGCGCGATGGCGCTGAACAAGGAAGTGGAGCGCATCTGCCGGGAACTGGGCAACAAGGATGTGCTGCAACGCACGCTGGGCAGCCAGGCGGGGATACTCTACGCTCGCGGCGACCTGGATGGCGCGATGGCGCTTTACAAGGACCAGGAGCGCATCTGCCGGGAACTGGGCAACAAGGATGGGCTGCAAGAGTCGCTGGGCAACCAGGCATTGATCCTCTATGCTCGCGACGACCTGGACGGCGCCATGGCGCTGCACAAGGGAAAGGAGCGCATCTGCCGGGAACTGGGCAACAAGGATGGGCTGCAAGTCTCGCTGTGCAACCAGGCGGCGATCCTCAAGGATTGCGGCGACCTGGACGGCGCCATGGCGCTGATGAAGGAACAGGAGCGCATCTGCCGGGAACTGGGCAACAAGGATGGGCTTCAGATCTCGCTGGGCAACCAGGCGTTGATCCTCCAGGATCGTGGCGAGCTGGACGGCGCCATGGCATTGCTCAAGGAACAGGAGCGCATCTGCCGGGAGCTGGGCAAAAAGGATTCGCTTCAGATCTCAATGGGCAACCAGGCGTTGATCCTCAAGGCTCGCGGCGACCTGGACGGCGCGATGGCGCTTTATAAAGAGCAGGAGCGCATCTGCCGGGAGCTGGGCAATCCGAAAGGTTTGTCGATCTCCTTGGCGAATCAGGCAAACCTGCTGAAACGTCTCCCCGGCCGGCGAGGCGAGGCGCGACGCCTCGCGGAGGAGGCTCTCCGCATCGCCACCCGCCACGGCTACCAGCAACTCATAACCGGAATCCAGCGCATCCGCGACTCCATTCCGGCCGAGTAAGTGCAAACCTCTTTGCTTGCGAAGGTGAGCGTGATGACTTCCATCTTTCTTCTACGCACGGGAGGCCGGTGGGCGTTTGTTGGGCGGCTGCATGCCGACCTGTCCAGCGTCGGTGTCGACGTGGGTTTTGACCGCGTCTGCCTGCCCTTGTTGTCTTGCCTGGAGTCTGAGGTATACCACCCTAGCCGCAAAATACCACCCCACGGACGAAGACCTGTCCGTGGGGATCCCGAAAACGCGGCGAGGGTGGGTACCCGGAATTGTCTCTTGCCTTCGCCTAGAACATATTCCAGAGCGACTGGTTGTAAACCTCGTGGTGGAACTGCACTTCGCAGCCCTTGACGACGGTGCCCAGCTCGCGCGGGCAGCGGTTGGCCGCGGCCAGCTTCAGCTCGGCGTAGCGGCCCTGCACGTCTTCGCCCAGAATCGTTTTGATCCAGGCCGATGACTCGAAGTCCGCGATGGCCTTCTGGATGTTGTCGGGCAGATAGCGTCCGCCGGCGCGCAGATTCTCTGCCTTGGAGATCTCGCCGTCGAGGCCGGTCTTGAAGATGCCGTAGAGCGCGAGGTAGGGGTTGGCGTCCGGGGCCACGGCGCGAACTTCGGTGCGCATGGAGCGGTGGTTGCCGATGGGAACGCGAATCATGGCGCCGCGATCCACGGCCGAGGCGCGAATCTGGTTGGGAGCCTCGAAGTGTGGATCAAGACGGCGATAGGCGTTCACGCTGGAGTTGAAGATCAGGCACAGGTCCAGCGCGCTGGTCAGGATGCGATCCAGGAAGTTCCAGCCGAAGGTATCCAACTGCTCTTCGCCTTTCTCGTTCCAGAAGAGGTTGGTCTTGCCCTTGGAGACCGAGACGTTGGTGTGCATGCCGCTGCCGTTGATGCCGACCACCGGCTTGGGCAGGTAACAGGCCGTGAAGCCCATGTTGTTGGCGATCTGGCGGGTGAGCAGCTTGTAGAGCTGAATCTGGTCGGCCGCGCCCACCGCTTCAGCGTAGCTGTAGTTGATCTCGAACTGGCTGGGGGCGACTTCCGGGTGATCCTTTTCGTTTTGGAAGCCCATGGCGCGCTGCACCTCGGCGGAGGTGTCGATGAACTGGCGCAGCGGATCGAGCGGCAGCGAATGATAGTAGCCGCCGGTGGAGATGAACTCGAACTTGCCCGTCTGGTGATAGGTGCGCTCGGCGTCCTTGCCGGCAAAGACGAAGCCCTCGATCTCGCTGGCCGAATTGAGTGTATAACCGTGGAGCTTGTGCTGCTGGTCGGCGTAGCCCTTGAGCACGCCGCGCAGGTCGCCGGAGTAGGGGGTCCCGTCCTTGTCGATGACGTTGCCGAAGACCAGTATCTTGCCGGTGCCGAAGACGTCGGCGGGCACCCAGTAGAAGGCGCTCCAGTCAATTCCAAGTCTCAGGTCGCTCTCCTTCTGGGCCGTGAAGCCGCGGATGGAGGAGCCGTCGAAGGTCAGGTTCTCGTGCGAGCCGAGGATGAACTTCTTGTCGTAGTCGAGCAGGTGGAGGCGGCCTTCCAGGTCGGTGAAGAGTACGGTTACGGCCTTGATCCGCTTCTCATCGGTCAGATACTTCAGCCGCTTCTCGCGAATCTCATGGGCCGCCACGCGATTGGCGCGTTCGGCTTTGGCTTCCAGGTTGAGCTCTTCCAGCTGCTCATAGGACAGAGCTAGAAAGTTGCGGTAGTCAGTGGGCATGGATCTCCTTGTGGATTTGGATTCAGGTAAAGGGGTTTGCTTCATTTTAACTTTTGCTTCATTTTAATTATAAAGTCTGCGGCGGGAGCATGTGAGAATCGGCTTGGAATCCTTACCACAATGCGAATGAGCCCGTATTTACTGTGTTTTCCACAGAAAGACGCCTGTTATTTCCGGCACAGCGAAAAATCTTTATGGGTTCCTTATACCGTGGAAGAGTCGTCGACTATAATCTAGCCATCCTCTCGATCATACCGCGTTGTTCCTGCATCGCCCCTAGCCCGAAGCAGCCAACCGGGAGGCAAATCATCTAGGAGATTGGACCATGCCCAAGAGTGCAACTGACGTCATCAAGCTGGCCAAAGAGACCGGAGCGAAGATTGTCGACCTGAGGTTCATCGATCTTCCCGGCATGTGGCAGCATTTCTCGATCCCGGTCGAAGAGTTGAACGAAGATCTGTTCGACGAAGGCATCGGCTTCGACGGTTCCAGCATCCGAGGCTTTCAACAGATCAACGAAAGCGATATGCTGCTCTTCCCGGACCCGGAGACGGCCTATCTGGACCCCTGCCTGGGGATTCCCACGCTCAGCATCATCTGCGACGTGAAGGATCCGGTCTCGGGCAAGCCATATAGCCGCGATCCGCGCTACATTGTCGCCAAGGCGGAAGCCTACCTGAAGAGCACCGGCATCGCGGATACCAGCTATTGGGGTCCGGAACTGGAGTTTTACATCTTTGACAACGTTCAGTACGACCAGAACGCCTTTACCGGCTACTACCGCATCGACTCCGATGAGGGCATCTGGAACACCGGCCGGGATGAAAAGCCCAATCTCGGCTACAAGTTGCGCCATAAAGAGGGCTACTTCCCGGTGCCGCCCTCCGATCAGCAGCAGGATCTGCGCTCCGAGATCATCATGAATATGATGAAGGTCGGCATTCCCATTGAAGTCCACCATCACGAAGTGGGCACCGCCGGCCAGGGTGAGATCGACATGCGCTTCTCGCCTCTCAAGAAGATGGCCGACAACGTGATGTATTACAAGTACATCCTGCGCAACACGGTACGGAAGCATGGCAAGGTGGCCACCTTCATGCCCAAGCCGCTCTTCGGCGACAACGGCTCCGGCATGCACGTGCATCAGAGCCTGTGGAAGGGCGACACCAACCTCTTCTTCGATAAGAACGGCTACAGCCTGCTCAGCCAGACCGCTCTGTGGTACATCGGCGGCCTGCTCAAGCACGCTCCCGCGCTACTGGCGCTTTGCGCACCGACGACCAACTCCTATCGCCGCCTGGTGCCGGGCTACGAAGCGCCGGTCAACCTGGCGTTTTCACAGCGCAATCGCTCGGCTGCGGTGCGCATTCCGGTCTACTCCAAGAGTCCCAAGTCCAAGCGCCTGGAATTCCGCTGCCCCGATCCGTCGGCCAACCCCTACCTGTGCTTCGCGGCGCTGCTGATGGCCGGCCTGGACGGTGTCCAGAACAAAATCGACCCGGGCGAGCCGCTGGAAAAGGATCTCTACGAACTGGAGCCGGAGGAGGCCGCCAAGATCAAGAGCACGCCGGGCTCGCTGGCCGAGGTGCTGATCGCGCTGGAACAGGATCACGACTTCCTGCTCAAGGGCGATGTCTTCACCAAGGACCTGATCGATACCTGGATCTCGTACAAGCGGGAACGCGAGCTGGCCCCGGTCAACCTGCGCCCCGTGCCCTACGAGTTCTTCCTGTACTTTGACCTGTAGACCGCTGGAATCTGTGAGTCTGAGTACCTTCTCTTTATTCAGTTCCTGGGCCGATGCCTCTGGTCGGCCCGGGATTTTTTATGCCATTCTGTATCGTAGTATTGGATAAACCATTGTCCTTGATCTCCATCCCGATCACTTCCCCTTTCGGCGCGCTGCGCACGCGCGGCTCCGGATTGCGGGCGCTGCTCTTCATTCTGGAGTGCGCGCTGGGAGTGGTGGCCGTGGTGCTGGTTTCGGCTCTGGCGCATTGGGCGGGGTGGCTGCTGCCGGTGGCCGCTCTGCTGTACCTGCTGATTGTGGTGCCCATCGCCCTGCTCTGCGGATTCTGGCAGGCGGTGATCGTCTCGCTCTCGGCCGTCTTCCTGCACAGCATCTTCATCACGCGCCATGCGCAGGCCAGTTTGGCCGCAGACCCGGCCAACTCGGTTGCCTTGCTGGCCTTTGTGATCGTCGCGCTGGTGGTCAGCCGGCTCTCTTCGCGCGTCAAGGACCACGCACAAGAGGCTGAGTCCTGGGGCGGGCAGATGCACGACCTCTATGAATTCACCCGGCGCACACTGGAATTGAATCTGCACGTCGAGCCGGGGCCGCAGTTGGCCGAGCTGGTGCATGAAATCTTTTCGCTGGAGGCGGTCGCGGTCTTCGACGCCGACCTGCACCAGGTTTATCAGGCCGGCAATTGGAACGTGGACCCACGCGAGCTGGCGCAGAACGTCTACTACTTCGGCAGTTCGGACGACGATTCGGTCTCCGGCCTGGGGCGGCGTGTCGTCCGCCTGGGGACGGTGCCGGTGGGCAGCCTGGTGGTGCGCGGCGATACCAGCCCGTTGACCAACAACGCCATCGCCTCGCTGATTGCCATCACCTTTGACCGCTACCGCGCCTTTGCCAACGAGAGCCGCATCGAGACCGAACGGCGCACCGAGCAGTTGCGCTCGACGGTTCTGGATTCGCTCGCCCACGCCTACAAAACGCCGCTGACCGCCATTCGCGCGGCCTCGACGGGCCTAGGCGAAATGGGCCATCTCTCGCCCGGACAGGCGGAGCTGGTTGCCCTCATCGATGAGCAGACCGGCCTGCTTGGCAACCTGACGACGCGGCTGCTGACCACCGCGCGCCTGGATGCCGGTGAGGTCAAGATTCACGCCACACCGATCGCCGTTGCGTCGCTGATTGAAGAGGTTGTGGCCAGCCTGCGCGACCGGCTGGCGAGCATGAAGGTGGCCATCGAACTCGAGGACGACGGCCAGGTGGTCTGCTGCGACCGCCAGTTGATGGTGATGCTGCTGACGCAGTACATCGACAACGCCTGCAAGTATTCGCTCTACGGCACCGCCATCACCATTCGCGTGGCGCAGGTCAACGCCGAGGCGATCTTCTCGGTGCACAGCTTCGGCCCGGTGATTCCCATCAACGACCGGGAGAGGATCTTCAACCGCTACTATCGTTCTTCCACGCGCGCCAACCGGGCCAGCGGCACCGGAATCGGCCTCTCGGTGGCCAAGCGCGTGGCTCAGATTCATGGCGGTTATGTTTGGGTTACCAGCGACGAGGTCAAGGGAACAACGTTTTTTGCGGCGATCCCGGCCTCGGCGCGGAAGGAGTGTTCTTGATGAATCAGCCCCCCATTCGCATTCTTGTCGTCGATGATGAATCGGCCATCCGCCGGGCGCTGCGCCCGCCGCTGGTGGAACTCGGCTTTCAGGTGATGGAGGCTTCGCGCGGCGAAGAGGCGCTGCAAACGCTGCGCGGCGGGGTCTTCGACGCGGTGCTGCTCGACGTGAATATGCCCGGCATCGGCGGCATTGAAACGCTGCGCCGCATTCGCGCCTTTGCCCCCCGGCTGCCGATTTTGATGCTGACGGTGCGCGATCAGGAAGAGGATAAGGTGGAGGCGCTGGAACTGGGCGCGGACGACTATGTCACCAAGCCCTTCAGCACGCGCGAGCTGATCGCCCGCATCCGCAGTGCGGTTCGCCGCGTCCGCGCCGCCGCCCGCGCCGAGGACGCGCCCATCGAGATCGGCGAGCTGCGCCTCGATCCGGTCAAGCGCAAAGTCGCCAAGCGCGGCGAGCTGGTGCATCTGACCCGCAAGGAGTTCGACATTCTGCACTGCCTGATGAGCCGCGCCGGCCGCGTGATCACCTACGCCCGTCTGCTGACCGCCGTCTGGGGCGCCGACGCTCGCGAAGAGGTCGAGTACCTGCGTACCTTCGTCCGCCAGTTGCGCAAGAAGATCGAAGACGACCCCGCCAATCCCGTCTATTTGCTGACGGATGTGTACGTGGGCTACCGCTTCGCCGACGCGCAGAGCTTTCTTGGCGAGGAGGCGGAGGGGACGGAGGAGGGCAACGCGCCGGAGGTGACGCCTGATGGAATCTCTTGAGGTATTTCGAAATGTAGTTTCCGGTCATCGGTTGAGGCGCGGGTATCACCGGAAAAGTGGTTGAGGGTGGTGGATGACCGCCTATGCTTCTACAACGAAATATCTAACGCCATGGACATGGAATGCGGACAAAAGGTCTTTGTAATCTTGGACCATCCGGCTCGATCTCCCAACCTTTCAGCGCGTAGGCGGCCTGGATCATCTCCTCGACCGCGTCCATCCGCTCATGCACGGGCCGGCTCTGCCAGTAGCGATACTCGTCGGCCTTCATCTCCTCGAAGCTCGTGTACTTGCGCAGGATCGCATCCATGTTTCCATTGTATCGCTTTGTGATTTGGCGGATTCAACCCTCTACTCGTCGTAATGCAGCAGGCTGAAGACGTCGTACTCCGGGAAGCGCGCGCGGCCCTTGAGGAAGTCGAGCTCGACGGCGAAGGCCAGCCCGGCGATCTCGCCGCCCAGTTCCTTGACCAGCTTAATCGTGGCCTCCATGGTGCCGCCGGTGGCCAGCAGGTCATCGACGAGCACCACGCGCTGGCCGGGCTGGATTGCGTCCATGTGAATCTCCAGCGTGTCCGAGCCGTACTCCAGGTCGTAGGTGACGCGCGCGACAGGCGCGGGCAGCTTGCGCGACTTGCGCACCGGCACAAAGCCGGCGTTGAGCCGGTAGGCCAAGGCAGGGCCGAAGATGAATCCCCGCGCCTCGATGCCCAGCACCAGGTCGATCTTCTGCTCCAGATAGTGAGCCGCCATGGCGTCGATCATCTTGGCGAAGCCGGTCCTGTCTTTGAGCAGCGTGGTGATGTCATAAAAGAGAATCCCCGGCTTGGGAAAATCGGGCACGGTGCGCACCAGCGCCTTCAGGGCTTCCACGTCGGCGGGCTTGATCTCGTTGGGCATGGGAAGGGAGACTCCTTGATCTGGATTGGTGATTGGCTTCGCTTCAATTATAGCGGGGCTAGCGGAGTTGGCGGGGTTAGCGGAGTTAGCGAGGCTACCAGGCGCCATCGATGCGGAAGGAATCCAGATCCTCGGCTTCGCTCTCGGCGAGTTGATGCTCGACGAGGCGGTCGACGCGGCTTCCGCGCGGACCGCGGCGCAAACTGGCCCGCAGCTCGGCCAGTGTTACCGGAGAGCCCGAGGCCATCACCTCCACCTCGCCCTCTTCGGTGTTGCGCACCCAGCCGCGCAGGTCGCGCAGGCCGGCCTCGCGCTGCACATACCAGCGGAAGCCCACTCCCTGCACACGGCCCTGAATCAGAAAATGAATCACCATCGTTAGTGAGTTTTACAGATGCGCCGCCCAAACGCAACAGGCTGCCGAAGTTCTCGCATCACACCGCCTCCAGCAATTCGTCCAGCCGTTTGAGCGCCCGCCCAATCTCAGCACGCTCCACTGCCGAAGCCTTCCTGAGAGCCCCTTCAAGCGGCCCCTGCTGCAGGTACGGGATACGGTTGCGGACAAAGGCCGCCACCTCCTCCGAGGGATGAATGCGGACAATGCGCCGATCCTCTGTATCGAGTCGGCATTCGATCAACCCGCGCCTTTCCAGCCGTTCCGCAATGCCGCTCACAGTAGAATGCGCCAGGCTCATCTCGCGGCTCAATGCCTTTATACAGATCCCCGGATTGCGCACCACCACAAGCATCGCCGCCTTTTGCGGCACTGTCAGACCGCCTTTTGAGACTTCCGCATCCAGCGGCTTGCGCAGCACCCGCCGGATTCGCGCCAGATGGCGGCCAATCTCCTCCGCCTGCGCCGCAATCTCTTGCCGTTCTCTGTTCTTTCCTGCCAATTGTTCGCCTGCTCGCTGCATCGTTCCGGCAATTGCCGCGCTCTTAGAATATCCCCGGAATCAGTGCCTTCACTCGCTGACGATACTGCGGATAAGCACCTGGAAAGGTCTCCATCATCAGCCGCTCTTCCCAACTCATCTTGATTATCAATCCAATCAGAATGACACACAGCCCCACGAAACCGTGCCATTTCCCCACAGCCAGCGCCGTACCCGCATAGGCAATCAGGATGCCCGAGTAGATGGGATGCCGGGTCACCGCGTAAGGCCCTTTGACGATCAGTTCGTGGTCCTCTTTGACCGTCACCCGTCCGCTCCAGTTGCCCCCCAGCGTCAACCGCGCCCAGATGGCGAAGAGGCAGCCGAGGACCGTCATCGCCATTCCGGCGATCCGCACGACATCATTCTCCGGAATGAAGGAAACTCCCAGCCAGCCGTCGTTAAACCATCGGCCGCTCAGCAAGCAGTATCCCAGAAAAAGGACAGCCAACTGAAAGAGCCGCGCGCCCCCCGGCTGTGAACGCACCACCCTCTTTGTAAAGGCCAACGCAATGAGCCAGATCAGCCCCAGGCTCAACCATGCATATCTGATTACGGCATACACGTAAAAGTTTGTCATCGCTTCAACCTCCGTCGCATACGATACGTCGTATACGACTCATAATTCCAGAGCCTTCGCACTTTGTCAAGCTCATCCGTAAAGCCCATTGGCACGGGTCCGCGGCTCTTCCCGGGATCAGGCGCTACACTGGAATTCACCATGGTTTTCGTTCTCGACAACTACGATTCTTTTACCTACAACCTTGTCCAGTACCTGGGAGAGCTGGGCGCCAAGGTCGAGGTCTATCGCAACGACGAACTGACCGTCGACGAGGTCGAGGAGATGCACCCTGAGCGCATTCTGCTCTCGCCGGGACCCTGCACGCCGGGCGAAGCCGGCATCCTGGTTCCGCTGATCCGCCAGATGGCCGGCAAAGCGCCGATTCTCGGCGTCTGCCTGGGCCATCAGGCCATCGGCGAGGCCTTCGGCGGCCAAGTCGTCCGCGCCAGCCACCTGATGCACGGTAAGACCAGTTCGATCGCGCACGACGGCAAGGGCGTCTTCAGTGGACTCGCATCGCCGCTCACCTGCACACGCTACCACTCGCTGATCGTCGCCGAGGAGTCGTTGCCGGAGGAACTCATCGTCACTGCCCGCACGCCAAGCGCCGACGGAAAAACTTCGGTCATCATGGGCCTGCGCCATCGCACGCTGCCCATCGAGGGCGTGCAGTTCCATCCCGAGAGCGTTCTGACCGAGGGCGGCCACCAGATGATCCGCAACTTTTTGGAGATGTAGCCGCAATGGGAACCGCGAAGAAGAAACGCAAATCAACGGACAGGAAGCCTGAATGGCAAACCGCAGGGGCTAAAGCCCAACATTTTTTTTGTGACACTTGCGGCACGACTCAAGTCGTGCCCTTTTACAAAACAGGCCTGCTATCGAGTTTTTCTGCAGCCTTTTTAGCCCATGAGGGAAGTTTTTCGGGCTTTATTTCTTTTTTCATCACGAGTTCCGTCCTATTCTCCCTTCTGCTCTCCGCTCCGCTGCTCCAAGCCCAAACAGCTCCCGCGCCTACGCCTCCCGCAATCGACGCCGCTCCCATCGCCATCGTTACGCTGGACAGCAAGAATCCCGACGCCACGGCCTTGGTGACCGGCGCGCTGGAAGTCTCGCAAGGCAAGGCCATCATCGCGGCCAGCGGCGCCATCACTTCCGGCGCTGAGCCCACCGAGGTCATCCTGCCCCATCGCGGTGTGCTGCGCGTCTGTGCCTCCACCACCGTCAAGCTGGCCGCCGACTCCAGCGTTCCCGCCGGCGAGACGCCCGGCCTGATGATGGCGATGGATCACGGCGCAATCGAGGCCAGCTTCGCCACGGGGCGCAACTCCGACATTCTGCTCACGCCCGACTTCCGCATCCTCATCGGCGCTCCCGGCGCGGCCGAGGTCAAGGTCCGCATCGGCCAGCATGGCGACACTTGCGTGGATAACGCAGGGGTGAACGCGCCTTATGTGCTGGTGACCAGCATCTTCGAGGGCGGCGATTACCGCGTGCAGCCCGGCCAGCGGGTGATGTTCGAGCACGGCAGCCTGCATGAGATGGTGGACCAGGAAAAAGAGCCTTGCGGCTGCCCGCCTCCGCTGCATCCGGGCACGAATGAGTTTCCGGTAGCCCAGAGCGAGGGTCTAGCGCCGCTGCCCAAGCCCGCGCCGATTGTCGCCAGCCCAAACTCCGGCTCATCGCAGCCTGTAGAATCGTTCGTCTACAAAGCCACTGACCACGCCGCGCAGCCCGCTGTGGAGGCAACGCCCGCCGCGCCCCAGCCTCCACCCGCGACGAAGAAAAAGCCCGGTTTCTTTACGAAAGTCGGAAGGTTCTTTCGCCGTGTATTCGGCGCGGAGTAAATTCACCGGCTTACATCTCTCTTGCGCGCTCGATGGCCCGAATCACCGCCGACGCCTTGTTGATCGACTCGGCGTACTCCAGCTCCGGCACGGAGTCGGCCACGATGCCCGCGCCGGCCTGCACGTAGCCCTTGCCGCCGATGGCCAGCATGGAGCGGATCGCGATGCAGGAGTCGAGATTGCCGCTGTAATCGGCGTAGAGCACCGCGCCGCCGTAGGTTCCGCGCCGCGCCGGCTCCAGCTCTTCGATGATCTCCATCGCCCGCACCTTGGGCGCGCCACTGAGCGTGCCGGCGGGGAAGCAGGCGCGCAGCGCGTCGACGGCCGTGAGTTCCGGCTTGAGACGGCCTTCGATGGTGCTGACGATGTGCATCACGTGCGAGTAGCGCTCGACGAACATCAGCCGGTCTACCTTGACCGAGCCGAACTCGCTCACCCGGCCCACGTCGTTGCGGCCCAGGTCCACCAGCATCACGTGCTCGGCGCGCTCCTTCTCGTCGGCCAGCATCTCGTCGGCCAACGCCTGATCCTCGGCCTCGGTTGCGCCGCGCGGCCGGGTTCCGGCGATGGGCCGGTACTCGACCTTGCCCTGATGCACGCGCACCAGCAGCTCCGGCGATGAGCCCGCGAGTTCCAGGGTTTGCGCCGTGGGCGCTTTTCCCTTTTTGGACGAGTGCTTTGGCTTCTCCAACACGCCGCCCAGCGGACCCTCCGGCGCAAAGCGCAGGAAGAACATATAGGGGCTGGGGTTGACGGTGCGCAGCGCGCGATAGACCTGGAAGCTGTCGGCCTCCGGCTCCACATCGAAGCGCTGCGAGAGGACTGCCTGAAAAACGTCGCCCGCGACGATGTACTCCTTGGTGCGCTTGACGGCGGCAAGGTAATCCTTCTTGGCCGTGCGGTGCTTCACCTTGAGCGGCCCCTTGCTCTTTTTTGAGGCCAGCTTGGGCAACGGCTGGGCCAGGCGCTTTTCGAAGCGGTCGAGGCGCGCAACGGCTTTGTCGTATGCGACGGCAGCCTTGCCGCGGGTTACATCGGCGGTGACCACCAGCCGGATCTCCTTGCGCACATGGTCGAAGGCCAGCACCTCGTCAAAGAAGAGCAGGCAGGCGTCGGGAACGCCCAGTTCGTCGGCGGCTAGCGCGGGCAGGCGCTCAATCTGGCGGACGGCGTCGTAAGAAAAGAAGCCCACCGCGCCGGCGGTAAAAGGCGGCAGCCCCTCAATGCGCGCGGGCTTGTGGCCGCTGAGCGCGCGGCGCAGCACGGCGAAGATGTCGCCGTCGATCTGGACGATTTTTTTGCCCTCGGTGATGGTGATCTCACGCCCCCACGCCACGATGCGCTTGAAGGGCTGGAGGCCGATGAAGGTGTAGCGGCCCACGCGCTCACCGTTCTCGACAGATTCGAGCAGGAAGCACTCCCGCTCCGGCCAGGCGGCGCGCAGAAAGGCCGAGACGGGCGTCTCCAGGTCCGCCGCGAGCGTGCGGCAGACGGGAACAAGCGTGTGCTCTTTGGCGAGCGCGAGAAAGTCTTTGCGGCTGGGCTGGACGGAATGGGCTGAGGTTTTCACAGAATCAGTGTAACTGGTGGGTGCGCGGCGAGAGGCAGTCTCCCACATCTAGAAGTCGAAATGTGGCCACCCTCTGCCACGCCGATTGCTGCGGGACAAAGAGGAACGGCGCCGCTACTGTAAACTTTAATTGGAAAAGGATAGAAAAATGACACATTTCAGATGGATATTGGCAGTGGCAATCGTGCTTCTGCCCTCGTTTGCAGCTGTGGCGCAGGACGCTCCCGAGCTCAAGACGGACAAGGACAAGTTCAGCTACGCGCTGGGAATGAACTTTGGGGAGAATTTCCGCAAGCAGGGGCTGGAGATAGATTCCGCCGTGTTTGCGAAGGCATTCGCAGAGTCGTTCAACGGCGGCAAGACCGCGATGACGGATCAGGAGATGCAAACCCTGTTGCAGGCCGCAGGGCAGGAGATCCGGAAGAAACAGGCTGCGAAGCAGGCGGAGAAGGGCGAAGCGTCGCAAAAGGAAGGCGAAGCGTTCCTGGCCGCGAACAAGACGAAGGAAGGCGTGGTAACCTTGCCCAGCGGCCTGCAGTACAAGATTCTCAAGGCGGGCACGGGCGAGAAGGCAACGCTGGACGACACGGTGGTGTGCAACTACAAGGGCACGTTCATCAATGGAACGGAGTTCGACGCGTCGGAAAAGCACGGCGGGCCGGCGACCTTCCCGGTAAAGGGCGTGATTGCGGGCTGGACGGAGGCGCTGCAGTTGATGCCGGTGGGATCGAAGTGGCAGCTCTTTGTGCCGTCCAATCTGGCCTATGGGGCGCGGGGACCGGGCGACATCGGGCCGAATGCGACGCTGATTTTCGAAGTGGAACTGTTATCGATCCAGAAGGCGGCGGCGCCGGCAGCGGGGGCTGCGGGGTCGAAGTAGAAGATCAGTGGACAGTGGTCAGAAAAACGCTGGCTGAGGTTCGTGGTATCCCAGGTCCGAGAATCCGGACTTCGGACACCCGGGGCAGTAGACCGCTACGAAGGGAATGAATTCATCCGGATTTCAGGTAGACTTGCGGCGCTCGCCGGTTATTGATCCCCGAACCGTCATCCAGCCGATGAACGCGCCCAGAAACGTTCCGGCGATCACATCCCCAACCCAGTGATAGTTGGTCAGGACGACCGCAACGCTCAGCAGA
Source organism: uncultured Occallatibacter sp. (assembly GCA_964595845.1). Lineage (GTDB taxonomy): Bacteria > Acidobacteriota > Terriglobia > Terriglobales > Acidobacteriaceae > Telmatobacter. The sequence goes on from CAZQRX010000055.1 coordinate 15,136, forward strand.
GCGGCGATCAGCGCGCCAGGCGCCCGCCAGCGCGGCTGAAGAATCCAAAGCACCGATACGATGGCGACGGAGATCATCGCCGTTCCCGAGGGGAAGGAATGCCAGTGCGGAGCGCTGTGCAGAAGGCGGAATCCGTAGAGGTGGTTCTGAACAAACTCCGGATCGGGCCGGGCGCGGCCAAAGATGCGTTTGAAGACGAAGGTGGCTACAGCTGCACCCACCGCGGCCCAACTACAGAGCAGCGGCTTTCGCGCCCACAAAGGAAGCAAGCGGCCGGAGCGAGTCCAGATCACGCATGCGAGGACGAAGAGCAAGGCAATCGCGACGGTCAGATCAAGGGGAGCCAGCGCGCGTGCCATCCATACCCATGCCGTGGTAGGTCGCAGATGCGCATCGAAGAATTCTGCCGCCGGGCGATCTACGTATGCGATGCACACGCCAACCATGATCGCCGTGGCCGCGAATGTTAGACACCAGTTTCGCAGTAAAGCTTTGCCGCTCATGGTCTGCCTGTGTATTGCCAACTACTAAGCTAGCAGGTTCGCATGGCCTGCTCTCAGCGGCCCGCCAACGGAGAAACCACCGTCTCGGCTATTATCTGTGAAGGGGTGCGTTTCCGCGAACCATCGCCGGGAGGGCTGGCCCGCAGAATTGGAGAGAGGTATGACAACGATATCGCTGGAGCAGGAGATCAATCCCTGGGAAGCGCAGGAGGCACGATTCGACTTTGCGGCGCGCAAGCTGAACCTGGAAGAGGGTTTGTGGAAGATGCTGCGCATGCCGACGCGCGAGATCATCGTGCACTTTCCGGTGGCCATGGACGACGGGCACATGGAGATCTTCACCGGCTTCCGGGTGCAGCACTCGATTGCCCGCGGACCCGGCAAGGGCGGTCTTCGCTACGCGCCTGACGTAACGCTGGACGAGGTGCGCGCGCTGGCCAGCTGGATGACCTGGAAGTGCGCGGTGGTCAACATTCCCTTCGGCGGCGCCAAGGGCGGTGTGATCTGCGACCCCAAGAAGCTGAGCCAGGGCGAGCTGGAGCGCATTACCCGCCGCTACACCTCGGAGCTGATCGACTCCATCGGGCCGGAGAAGGACATTCTCGCGCCCGACATGAACACCAACGACCAGACCATGGCCTGGATCATGGACACCTACTCGATGCACATGGGGCACACGGTCACCAGCGTAGTGACCGGCAAGCCGCTGAACGTGGGCGGCTCGCGCGGCCGCATCGAAGCTACCGGGCGCGGCGTGCAGGTGATCTGCGACGAGAGCATGCGCTACCTGGAAATGCCGGTCGACGGCTGCCGGGTGATCATCCAGGGCTTCGGCAACGTGGGCTCGAATGCCGCCCGCCTGCTGATGGAGCGCGGCTACAAGATTATTGGCATCGCCGAGAAGGATGGCGGCCTGCTGAATCCCAACGGCATCGAGATTCACCAGTTGCTGGAGTACAAGCGGTGCAACAACACCATCCTGGGCTTTCGCAACGCTGAGGCCGTGCCCAGCGACGAACTGCTGGTCTCCGAATGCGAGATTCTCATCCCCGCGGCCAGCGAGAATGTGATCACCAGCCGCAATGCCGATCAGATCAAGGCGCGCATCATTGTCGAAGGCGCGAACGGGCCCACCACCGCCGTGGCCGACGATATTCTGGCCGAGAAGCGCATCTTCATCATGCCCGATATTCTGGCCAACGCCGGCGGCGTGACGGCGAGTTATTTTGAGTGGGTGCAGGACCGTCAGGGGTACTTCTGGAAGGAAGCCGTCGTCAACGAGCAGATGGAAACCATCCTACGCGACAGCTTCGAAGATGTGATCCGCTACGCCGAAGCGCACAACGTGAACAACCGCATCGCCGCTTATATGCTGGCCATCGACCGCGTTGCCATCACCATCCGGCAGCGCGGCATCTACGCATGACGCGCTGACGCAGAATCGGCCTGTTCAGAGATTCCTAGCCTACGTGCGCCTTTTGCCGGGCAAGGCGGCTGATGCTGTCGCTTTGCTTGACCATCTCCATCACCGAGAAGCCCTTTTCCGCGATGGCTCCGGTGGGGCAGGCCTGCACGCACTTGC
>CAZQRX010000056.1:0-17184 GCA_964595845.1 uncultured Occallatibacter sp.
GTTTCCCGGCCGAATAGCAAGCAATCTTGAGTAATAAATAAAGTAATATGCCTATCGTGGATTGTGCTGCAAAAAAGTAACATCTACGTATAAAATTGCACAAAAAGTACTGTAACCGACGTAAGGGAGGCTCCCCGGTCAAGGCTTAGACCGGGCGTGTCGCCTCAAAGGATTGGTTTGCTCCCGCCGGCTCAAACCGGCAGAGCTTGAGTTCCGGCTCCGTTACGCCTTCCAGCGCCGCCCGGATGGCAGCCAACGCTTCGGGCACGCTCTCCGCGCTGCCTACGATCACTAGGACCGAAGGTCCGGCGCCGCTCAGAGCCGCTCCCAGAATGCCGTGTTCTGCGGCCAGCGGCAGTAGCCGGGGCAGTAATGGGCAGAAGGGCGCGCGGTAGGGCTGGTGAATGCGGTCCTGCATGGCGATGCGCAGCAGGTCGCCGCGCGCCTGAGCAAAGGCCAGTCCCAGCAGCGCCGCCGACTGAATGTTGGCCACCACGTCTGCGCGTGGGTAGCAGTCGGGCAGCATGGCGCGCGCCTGGCTGGTCGCCAACGGCTCGTTGGGCAGTACCACGATCGCCCGCCACTCGGCCGGCGGCGCGACGTGAGCCACTTGGATGCGCCTCTGCTCGCAATTGCCCTCGCAAGCCGCGGCCACAAATCCGCCCAGCCAGCAGGCCGAGGCGTTGTCCGGATGCCCTTCCAGCGCCGAAGCCTCTTCGAGAATCCGCTCAGAACTCCAGCCCAGCCGGCCAAAATGCACCGCCAAAGCAATCGCCGCCAGCCGTCCCGCCGCCGACGAGCCGCAGCCCATCCCCAGCGGAATCTCGTTGTTCATGCGAATCGCCAGAGGAACCGCTGGCCGCCCGTTCGTCTCCAGCAGCCCCTTGTAAATCTCCAGAATGAGATTATTCTCAAGCCGGGAACAGCGTTCCCTGTCGCGGCCCACAGCCTCAATCGAAAACTCCTTGGCTGGCGAGGCCTCGATGTCGAGATAAAAATCAAGAGCCACAGCTGCGGCGTCAAAGCCGGAGCCAAGATTGGCCGAGGAGGCTGGCAAACGCAGCCGGATAGGGTTCTCTTGCAATCCCTCGCTCATCCCGCTCTGCCCTTCAGCGCGGCCAGCACCGCGGCCGGCGTGGCTTCAACGACTTGCGCATTGCGTTGCAAGCTGGCAATCTCCGTCTCCCGGCCCGCGCTCTCGTCCGCGGTCAACAGCGTTCCGCGATGGAAGTCGATGGTATAGTCGGCATCCTTGAGCGTGTGCCCGGTCAGCACCAGAACCACCGTCTCGCTCGCGGAAATCTTGCCCTCGGCGCGCAGCTTCTTCAACCCCGCCAGCGTCACCGCGGAGGCCGGCTCGCAGCCCAGTCCCTCGCCGCCGATCTCTGCCTTGGCAATGGCGATCTCCGCCTCGGTCACATCCAGGCACCAGCCGCCCGTCTCCTGAATCGCCCGCGCGGCCTTGCGCCACGAGGCCGGGTTGCCGATGCGAATCGCCGTGGCCCGTGTGTGCGCCTCCACCGGCTCCAGCGACGTGCCGCCGTTCTCGGCCAGGCTGCGCACCAGCGGATTGGCCCCCACCGCCTGAATCACGGAAATCTTCGGCATCCGCGCCGTGAGGCCCAGTTCGTGCATCTCGCGGAAGCCCTTGCCCAGCGCCGACGAGTTGCCCAGATTGCCGCCCGGCACAATCAGGTGATCCGGCACATTCCAGTCGAAGGCCTCGGCAATCTCGAAGGCCGGCGTCTTCTGCCCCTCCAGCCGGTAAGGATTCACCGAGTTGAGCAGGTAGATCGGCGCTTCGTTCACAATCTCGGTCAGCAGCGTCAGGCAGCCGTCGAAGTCGGCCTTCAACTGGCAGGTCACCGCGCCGTAGTCCATCGCCTGCGAGAGCTTGCCCCAGGCGATCTTGCCGTCGGGAATCAGCACCAGGCTCTTCAACCCGGCGCGCGCGGCATAAGCGGCCATCGAGGCCGAGGTATTTCCGGTCGAGGCGCAGGCCACCCACTCGAAGCCGCGCTCCTTGGCTACGCTCATCGCCGCGGTCATGCCCGTGTCCTTGAACGAGCCGGTCGGATTCATTCCCTGGTGTTTGGCGAAGAGCTGGTCGATCCCCAGCCTCCTGGCGGCGCGCGGCAGATGGTAGAGCGGCGTATTGCCTTCGCGCAGCGTCACCGCATTGCCAAAGCTCTCCAGAATCGGCAGCAGCTCGCGGAAGCGCCATACGCCAGAGTGGTCCAGCCCCTCCGACGAGCAGCGCCGCTCCCGCCACAGCCACTTGAGCGCGCCGGGATTGGGACGGTCCGGCCCCTTGCGGTGGCCCCAGCCGGGGTATTCCACTTCAAACAGGTCGCCGCAATCGGCGCAGCGAAAGTCCGGCCTGGCGTCTACGCCAGAGATTCGTGCCCCGCAACCAAAACAACGCAACTGATGTAGATTCTCGCTCATGCCTGCTGATAGGTTACCAGCAGACGGCGGTTTTGCCGCGCCGCATATTCGCGGGATCACAGTTTGCGTTTTCTTGTACGGTACAGGGGTGGGTTGATGCACATGCCTTCTCCGGTTGCTGGGGGGTGTCCTTGTTTTCGATTCTGCCAGAGCGCACCGTCAGAGGGTACTTACGGCAATTGTTGTTGGAGACGCGCGGTCCAGAATTGGAGTGAATGTATTAGAAAAGAATTTTCCTTTTACTGTGCATACTCTTGCATATTCGCGTTTATACCACGCTGAGTACTGATGGGAATCTCGTCGGATATGCATTGTGAAATCAATAAGATATGTTCTATTTACAGCGATATTCAGAATTGGATATATTTGGTCCACAAAGTGCTACAATGAATGTAGGCTTCCCCTTTCACCTACGCCTTTGACAGATTTAACACATGATCGAAGAGTACCGGTGAATCACAGGTTCGCCGGCTCGTTAAATGAAAGAATCATTGAACTTAAGGGAGATTGAATGAACGGTACGATCAAGAAGCTAGCGGAGCCAGTGCAAGGACTGCGCCTGCGTAATCTCGTCGCAATGGGTTTTGTATCCACGGTGCTTGTGATGAATGCCCTCCCGGCACAAGCGGATAATCTGGTCGTCAACGGCAGCCTTGAAATCAATGGCGGCAGTGGCCAGATCGGCTACAACACCACGCTGGCGGACTGGTCGGTGCCGACGCCAAACGGCAGCTATGCCTTTGTTTATGCCCCCGGAAGCGCGGATGTGCCCGGCGCTGTGTTGAGTAATTATGGCGAAAATGCGCTTTGGGGTCCGAATGATGGCTCGAATAATGGGCTGTCTGCAATGAGCCCCGACGGCGGGTATTATGTCGCCCTCGATGGCGACTTCCAGATTTCGGCGCTCTCACAGACGATCAATGGCCTGACCCCGGGCGACTCATACACTGTCGGCTTCTGGTGGGCGGCCTCGCAGCAATATGGCTTTTACGGAACGACCTTGCAGGCAATGAATGTATGCCTCGGAAATAACGTGGAATCCTATGTAGATCCTGGTACCCAACCCCTCTCAGGTGGCGCCAATGCTTCCAGCAACCTCAACTGCGATGGCTCTAGCGGCTCAACTGCCGTTTATACACTTCCCAGCAACGGCTTTTCCGGCTGGCAATATCAGACCTTCGACCTGACGGCGAACAACACCTCGGACGTGCTCTCGTTCCTTGCTTATGGAAACGTTCAGCTTCCACCATTCGCGCTGCTGGATGGGGTCACGTTGAACGCAGACAACTCGCCTGTGCCGGAACCCGGAAGCCTGCCTCTGCTTTTTACGGGTCTTATGGGCGGGCTGGCTATTCTTCGCTCCAAGAAGTGGCTCCGGCGATAATTGCCATTTATTTCCCTTCTAAAAACGAGGTAGTGCCCTAGAATAAGCACTACCTCGTTTTCATCTTCCGGAATCCGGGTTGAGTACCTATGCATGACCTTTTAGTGCGGATTATGGATTTGCCACCGTTTGTGGTGGACATTATCCGGCTGAGCATATGGCTGTTCCTGCTTATACTTCTATTCACTCCTCTGGAGAGGCTCTTCGCCCTGCATAAGCAGAAGATCTTCCGGAAGTCCTTTTTCGTCGATCTTGGCTATTATTTTCTGAACGGCCTTTTGCCCAGGCTGCTTCTGACATTTCCCGCGGCAGGCATCGCCTGGGTCATGTATCGGCTGGTTCCGGGCGCCGTTCACGAGTGGTCGTCGAGCCTGCCGCTGGGAGCGCGCCTGGCAGCCGCATTGGTGGTTGGAGAGGTTGGGTTTTATTGGGGACATCGCTGGACGCATGAGATTCCCCTGCTCTGGCGTTTTCACTCCATTCACCATAGCCCCGAGGAGATGGACTGGCTCGTCAGTTCACACGCCCATCCGCTGGATTTCGTCTTCGTCCGGCTGTGCGGACTTGTCCCCTTGTACGCCGTGGGCCTGGCCCAGCCGGTGGCGGGCAGGCATTTGGATGTGGCGCCATTGTTTTTTCTGCTGGTCGGCTCCATGTGGGGGTTCTTCATTCACGCCAATCTGCGCTGGCGATTTGGCTGGCTGAGCGTGCTGATCGCCACTCCGGCCTTTCACCATTGGCACCACACGAACGATGAACACGTCGACAAGAACTATGCATCAATGCTGCCCATCATGGATATTCTCTTCGGCTCCTGGTATATGCCCAGGAAGCAGTGGCCGCCCAGCTACGGAATCCACACGCCGATGCCCTCGGGGCTGCTTGAACAGACGCTGCATCCTTTCCTGCCGCAGGAAGAGAAAGCCGAATGACAAGGGATCGAATCGGCTGAAGGAGTCGGCAATACATCTCGGATGCCGCGAACATATTATGGGCTTATACGAATCTTGCGATACTTTCCGCGCACCTTGCAAACGCGCGTCCCTCAGCCTGCATATTGGCCACTAGAATCCCACCATCACCGGTTCCATCTCCAGCCGAAGGCCAAAGCGCTTTTCGACGGCAGCAGTGATTTGTTCGGCAAGAGCCAGAATCTCCGCTGCGCTCGCTGCTCCAAGGTTGATCAGCGCCAGCGTGTGCCGTGAGGAGATTGCGGCGGCGCCGAGCGTGTGGCCTTTGGCGAAGCCGGCCTGCTCGATCAGCCATGCGGCAGGAACCTTGACCCTGCCGAGATTCTCCACGCCTGCTCCGGCGGGAAAGCGCGGCGGCGCCTTATCGCTCACCGCCGCAATCCGCCGGAGCTGCTCCTCGCTCACTACGGGATTCTTGAAGAAGCTGCCCGCACTCTTGCAATCCGGGTCGCCGTCAACCAGCAACATTCCCTTGGACTGGCGGACGCGGCGCACGACGGCTGCAACTTCAGCGAGGCTCGGCTCGCCGCTCTCGGCTCCGCGTTCCGCAAGCGCCCGTTGCAGCTCGGCGTAACGCACCGTCGGCGCGCCGCCAGGAGTGAGCCGGTAATCCACGCGCGTGACGATGTACCGCCCGCGGTCCTCCGAATTGAAGCGGCTTCGGCGATAGGCAAAGCCGCACTCGGCCGCGGCGAACTCAACGAAGCTGTGCGATTGCAGGTCGAAGGCGCGCACACGCTCGATAACCGAGGCGACCTCCTGCCCATAAGCGCCGACATTCTGCACCGGAGTTCCGCCCACCGTTCCGGGAATACCGGCAAGGCACTCTATTCCGGCGCATCCAGCCTGCGTCATCCGCTCCACGAATTGGTCCCACTCCTCGCCGGCGGCGGCTTGATAAGTCCTTCCGCCAGATAGGTCCGTCGCATCCTGCACAGAAATCCCGCGCAAGCCAACGCGTAGCACCAGGCCATCAAAGCCGGCGTCTGCAACCAGTAGATTGCTGCCTCCGCCCAGCACAAAAAGCTTTGCGGCGTGCGCTTCGGCCCAGGCGGCGGCCTCGGCAATCTCCTCTTCGCTTGTGGCCTCGACAAACCAGCGCGCCGGCCCGCCGATGCCGAAGGTGGTAAAGGGCGCAAGCGGCTTGTTTTCTTCGATGAGCATCGGTCTATCTTCGCTGAATCAATCTCCGTCTGAGGCATTCTCCAGCTTTTGCACCTTGCTGTGCCGGATCGAGTAGCTGAAGTAGATCACCAGACCCACCAGCAGCCAGCCGATCATCACCATCCAGGTGATGCGCGGCAGGTTGCACATCAGGTAGGCGGCCGTGATGATCCCTAGAATGGGCACCAGCGGCACAAACGGCGTTTTGAAGGGCCGGTGTAGGTCGGGATGGCGGACGCGCAGCACCCACACACCTGCGCAGACGATCGTAAAGGCCAGCAGAGTGCCGATATTCACTAGTTCAGCGAGCCGGCCAACGGAGAGAAAAGCAGGCAGGATTGCCACCACCGCGCCCACCGCGATCGTCGAAATCCACGGTGTGCGGAACTTGGGATGAATAGCCGAGGCCCATTTGGGCAACAGGCCGTCTCTGGACATCGAGAAGAAGACACGGGACTGTCCCAGCAGCATGACCAGCATCACGGTTCCCAGGCCAAAGACCGCGCCGATCTTGACCAGCAGCGAACCCCAACTGACGCCGGTCGCATCGATGCCCAGCGCCACCGGGTCGGCAACATTCAACGAATGGTAGTTCACCAGGCCGGTAAGGATCGTGGAAACCACAATATAGAGGATGGTGCAGATGACCAGCGAGCCAAGAATGCCGAGCGGCATATCCTTTTGTGGGTTTCTGGCCTCCTGGGCAGCGGTGGAGACGGCGTCAAAGCCGATATACGCAAAGAAGATCGAAGCCGCGCCTGTAGCAATACCGTGCCAGCCGAAGTTGCCGTGCCCGTCTGAGGGCGGAATGAACGGATGCCAGTTGGCCGAGGCCAGCGCCGGGTGCTGAAAGAGAAACCACCCACCCAAAACAATAAAAATGCCCACCACACTCAATTTGATAAAAACAATCGTTGTGTTGAGGTTGGCCGACTCCTTGATGCCGATTACCAGGACGGTGGTGACGGCGAGAATCGCAAGAATGGCCAATAAATTGAAGAGTGCGGTCACGTGCGGCAAGCCGGCTGTTTCGGCGCCTGGCGGCAGCGAGGTCAGCGGAAGCCATCGCTCGTGAAAGAAAACAAGCACCGTGCCCGGCGTTGCGGTCAGTCGTGGCGGAAAGTAGATGTGCAACTGCTGCAGGAGGCTGTTGAAGTAACCCGACCAGCCGGCAGCCACGGTGGCCGCGCCAAAGCCGTATTCCAGCCCAAGATCCCAGCCGATAATCCAGGCCACGAACTCGCCAAGCGTGGCGTATCCGTAGGTGTAAGCCGAACCGGCGATGGGAATGATGGAGGCAAATTCGGCATAGCACAGGCCGGCGAATGCGCAGGTGATACCGGCCAACACAAAGCTGAGCGAGACTGCCGGCCCGGCGTGCAAGGCCGCGGCTTGGCCGGTGAGCACAAAGATGCCCGCGCCAATGATGGCGCCGATGCCTAAAGTGATCAGGTTCAGCGCTCCCAGGGAACGCTTGAGCGTGTGCGTGCCCACTTCACCGGCCTCTTGCTTGAGCATCGACATCGGTTTGATTCGTAGCAGTCTGGACATGAATCAGAAGCTCCATCCACAGGGGTTGGTATCGAATTAACTTTGGATCGGCGGGGATTGACGTATCGTACGCCGCGACCAGAAGAGATAGACCGGAATGCCGAGCAAAACCAAGACCAAGCCCGGCCACGTGTACTGGGGCTTATATCGCAATAATACGACACAGATCCATCCGGCCATCACGATATAGAGCGCGGGCAGCACCGGGTAGCCCCAGGCCTTGTAAGGCCGCGGAGCATCTGGTTTCTTGAAGCGCAGCACGAACAGCCCCACGATGGTGAGAATGTAAAAGACCAGCACCGCGAAGATGATGAAATCCAGCAACTGGCCGTACGAGCCGGAAACGCACAGCACGGTGGCCCACGCGGCCTGCACCAGTAAGCCTACTGCGGGCGTCTTGTAGCGGGGATGCAGCTTGCCGACGGATTTGAAGAAGAGGCCGTCGCGGCTCATTGCATAGTAAACGCGCGCCCCGGCCAGCGACATTCCATTGGCGCAGCCGAAGGTCGAAATCAGAATCGCCCCGGCCATCAGGTACGCCCCGCTGGAGTAAAAGATCTGCTCCAGCACCGCCGTCGCCACGCGATCTTCGGTCGCGTGCTGGATGCCGCGTGCCATCACCGTCGCGCCATTCACATCGCCGTGCATCGGCAGCACCAGCAGGTAGCCAAGCGAGACGAGAAAATACACCGTCAGTACAAATCCCGTGCCCAGAACGAGCGAGAGTGGGATGTTACGTTTGGGATTCTTCACCTCGCCGGCCGTGAAGGTGACGTTGTTCCAGGCGTCAGCCGAGAAGAGCGAACCCACCTGCACCACGGCCAGAATCACCAGCAGATTCACCAGCACCGTTGGCCCGCCGACGCCCACCTGCACAGGGTGCAGCGAACTCCAGTTGGCATTCCGCCAGAACTCGCTCCAGCCCGCGCCGAAGTTCGCCGCAATCGCCGTGGCGTTGCGTCCCACCGTGAAGGCCAGCAGAATCAGCGCAGCCAGGCTCAGCGCCTTGGCTGTAGTGAAGACATTCTGAACCAGCGCGCCCAGCTTGACGCCGAAGATGTTGAGGATCGCCAGGAAGAGAACGACAGCGATCCCGGTAAGATTGGCAGTGTTGACGCCGATCTCCATATTGCCCAGCACCATCGGCCCCACCGTGAGCGCGGGCACATGGGCGATGTGCCAGAGCCAATGGGTCGTCGAGACCGTGGGAAAAAAGACGCCGAGAAACTTGCCGAAGGCCACCGCGACGGCGGCGATGGTTCCGGTCTGAATCACCAGAAAAAGCGTCCAACCATAAAGAAAGCCCCACAACGGCCCCAGCGACTCGCGCAGGTAGATGTACTGCCCGCCGGCTCGCGGCATCATCGCCGCCAGCTCGCCGTAGCTGAGCGCGCCGATCATCGTCAGCATTGCCGTCACCAACCATGCACCCAGAAAAAGTACCGGGGAGTTGGTGCCGCGTGCAATCTCCGCGTCGACGATGAAGATGCCCGAACCGATCATCGAGCCAGCCACCAGCGCGGTAGAACTGAACAAGCCAAGGCTTTCTACCAGCCGGGGAGCGCCTGTCGCCTGACTTGAACTGAAATTCTGTTTCGCCATGATCAGAAGCATAAATCATGGGCCGAACTGCTCTAAAATCAGCGTTTGCGCGCGCAGGTCATAGTAGCTCAGCATTGATACGTTCGGCGGGTCATCCTAGAGATATGAAAAAGTTTTTGCTTGGAACCATTCTCGTCTTCTGCCTCGCAGTACCTATTGCGGCGTCAGCGCAGGTTGTGATAGTCGTCCACCATCGCCACCACCACCATCACCATCACCACTATCTGACTCAGCCTCAACAATAGGGTCGGATAGAATTACGAATGCGCTGATTGTCTCCGTCCCCGCACACAGAAATCGTGAGCCGGGGGGAGACAGTCTGGCGCATTTTCACTCCATAAACCGGCCTTGCATTTTCATGGATGTACAACCACGAACGGAACTGGCGGCATTCATTCCAGTTCTCGAAGCCACCTGCGAAACTCCGCCGCCGGATCAGTCTGTCTGAAGAGCGCTCCGGCAATGGCCACCACCGTAGCTCCGGCAGAGAGCGCCTCCGCCGCTGTGGCCAGAGTAATGCCGCCGATCGCCACCAGTGCCGGACCCGCTCCGGCCTCCGCGCGCAGCCGCCGCACGCCTTCCATTCCAATCAGCGGCGAGCTGGTCTGCTTTGTGCGCGTCGCAAAAACCGGCCCGATCGAGAAGTAATCCGCCGGGGCTTCCAGGATACCGGGAAGCATTCCCGCAGCGCCTCCGCCGAAGGTTCCCACGATGCGCTCCGGCCCCAGCAGCCTGCGAGCCTCGGCTTGCGATAAGTCACCCGCATCCACATGCACGCCATCAAAACCAATTCTCTCAACCAGATCGGCGCGATCATCGAGAATCAACTTCACCTGTCCGGCCGGCAGCGAGGCGCGTAAAACCTCCGCGTCCGCCAGCAATTCGGCGTCGCCGCCGGTCTTATTGCGGTACTCAAGAAGCGTCACGCCCGCCGCAGCCAGTGAGCCGCCCAGTCGGCGCAGAAACTCCTCGCGGCCCGAGGTGGGAATGAACGAAGCGTCGAGGATAGGGTATATCTTCGGAAATGAAATAACCATGGAACAAGGATAGTCGGTCAGGGGTCAGGGGTCAGGGGTCGATAGGATTGTCGCGCTGGGTTTGAGTTTGTCAATCCGTTTCCTGCATTTTTTGACGGGGTTATGAGCGCCAATGTGCCGTACTGATCCCTGATCCCTGATTCCTGAATTACGTCTCGTCCGCCGACGGTCCGTATGTGCCAGGGATCGGCTTGTCGAGCAGGCGCAAGTAGACGCCCAACTGGGCACGATGGTGGATCAGATGGTTAAGTACCCAGTTGCGGAAGACCAAATACTTCGACTCGTCGATCCAGGTCTGGCCGCCGGCGATGAACTTCCAGTTCTCGTCCCACTTGGCCGGCGCAAAGCTGGCTAGCGCGGCTTTGGCCTCTGCAACTTGGCTGTCGAACTTCTCCAGAATCGCCTTGTCGGATGCAGGAACGTATGGCTCGAACTTGTGATCGGCCGGGAATTCAAGTTTGTCGCTGGTCAGTGTAGTAATCGCCCATTCCCCGGCAGTATCCGAAATATGTCCGGCCAACTGGCCCAGGCTCATGGATTTAGGATGGGGTTTCCAGGTGAAATCGGCATCCGCAGGGATTGCCTCCAGCATCTTGCGCGTCTTGGCAGTCTCGCGGTCGTATTCAGCAATCAGTTCTTGTTGAAAGTCCATAGTGCAACCTCCCGAGTTGCGAAACCAGAATACAACAGCGCAAGAGGAAAAGCGAAGAAAAAGCGATAAATATTTCTAGTCTGCTACAGGCTCTATCACCTACAGGAAGCGCGTAGAAGCAAAGGCCGATGAAAAGGCCTCCTGCCAGCCGTTGCCTGGGGGCGGGGGTGTGCCCTGGGGCGGCACATCGACAGGGAGCGCCATTGGTGCAGGCTCAGGATGATCGATTTGCAAGTAGTTGCCGTGCACAAACTTCCAGTCGTCCGGAAGCTCGAAGGGGGGCTGAAAGTTGGCTGGCCACGGTGCTGCGGGGCCGCAATGGCCCAGCGCCGCGTGCCACCACGGGTGGCCGGCGGCGATGATGCCGGCAATGAAATTGCCCAGTGGAAAGGCCTCGGACAGCACACTATCCTTCATCGAAGCAAGCACGGAGATCGAGCCGACCTTGGCTGCAACGGACTGAAACTCAGTTGTCAGGCAGTTGTCGTCGATGGCCGGGGCCATCAGGATCAAGCGGCGAACCGGCAGGCTCAGCTGGGAGATGGTCTCCAGCACCACGCGCGCCCCCAAACTATGCGAGGCAAAGGAGATGCTGGCCGCGCTGTGAAAGTGAGCGTCGATAAACGCGGCGGCCAGTTTGCCGGCCTCATCGGCAATCTTCGGCTCATCGGGATAGTCGAGCCCATGCGCCCACACCGAGTCGCCCGGCCACAGCAAGCCGATAAATGCGGAGTACGGCTGCGGAAGCTGCAACAGACTCTCCCAGTTGGACAGGCAGTCAATTCCATCCGAGCGATTCACGTTGAAGCCATGGCTGGCGATCAGCACATGCCTGCCTTGAATCGAGCCAAGCAGGTCATTCAGGCTCAGGCCGGCATAGTTGCCGATACTCGCACCCTGGTTGATGCTCACCGCGGTAGCCAGGCCGCCGCCGACCGGCTGAAGGCGAAGATCGAGAAATTGCGTCATGACGGGGCCTACTTCTTCACTAGTTGCATTGTGTTGACCGCCGTTGCCAGCGCGCTCGACAAATCCTTTGCAATCGGCGCCAGCGGAGTGGCCAGCAGACCAACCAGAACAGCCAGAGTGATTTCCTTTACTGACCAGAAACCTGCGCCCTCCAGGCTCCACGCGCCCGCCACGGCCAGCACTACAGCCACCACGGCGGCCAGCGTCCGCGTCCAGTTGCGGTATACCTGCTCTGAAACCTGATAGGCCTCATCCAGCAGAGCAGTCGTAATCAGGTCGAAGCGCGAGTAAGCGTCGCCTTGCGCCTGCGAGAGAGGCGTTCCCGTCTCAAGGTTGGATGCAACCGAGGTCAGCACAACCGGGTCGACGCTGGCCTTCACTGCGACGGCCGTTGCGTTGGCCGCACTCAGATGTAGCTTGATGAGCGACTTGGCAATCGCCTTCTGGCTGGCAAGATCGTTGCCATTCACCCAATTGGCCTCCAGCGTTTTCAGGATGTCGGCCTGCGGCAATGCATTGACGGGGCCGCCCGCGCTCGCTCCCTCAGGAGTCAGCTCCGAAACCACCTGATGGATGTGGTCCAACCCGATCCGGTTGATGCCGCTAAAGGCCGACTTGGCCGCGTCCACCAAACCGAAGGCCGCCGTACCAAGGCCTCCTATGGCTGTGATCACCTGCCCAAGCTGAAAATCCTGCAAACCATTGACCATCTTCCGTGCCTCCTCTTGGTTAGAAATCTATAAGAGAATGACCAGTCAGTAAAGAAAGAATTTCCAGTGAAGAAAAGGGCAAAGTTCCCGACGAAGAATCCATACCCTTTCATCCAATTAGGTTTGGCTCAGCTTTTCTTGGCCAGGAAGTCTTCCATGAACTTTGTGTCGAATTTGCCGGCGCGGAAGCCGGCATCCTGGAAAATCGCCTGATGCAACGGAATCGAGGTCTCGATTCCCTGGACGATGAACTGACTCAGCGCGCGCTCCATCTTGGCAATCGCCTCGGCGCGGTCGCGGCCATGGACGATCAGCTTGGCGATCAGCGAGTCGTAGTAGGGCGGGACGACCCCCTCAGCGTACAGCGCCGTGTCCACGCGCACACCGTTGCCGCCGGGCACATTGAAGGCCGTGATCTTGCCTGCCGAGGGGGTGAACTTCACCGGATGCTCGGCGTTGATGCGGCACTCGATGGCGTGGCCGCGGATCTCCAGCTTCTCCGGCAGAATCGCGTCCAGCCGGACTCCTGAGGCAATCAGCAACTGCGCCTTCACAATGTCCACGCCGGTAATGGCTTCGGTGATGGGATGCTCCACCTGCACTCGCGTGTTCATCTCGATGAAGTGGAGCTGCCGGTCCTCGCCCATCAGGAATTCAACCGTGCCGGCGTTCTGGTAGCCGATCTCCTTGAGGCAGTGGCAGAGCGTGCGGCTGATCTCCTCGCGCATCTTCGCCGTCACCTGGAGCGACGGCGACTCTTCGATCAGTTTTTGATGGCGGCGCTGAATCGAGCACTCGCGCTCAAAGAGTGTCCGCACATTGCCGTGCTCGTCGGCCAGCACCTGGAACTCGATGTGGCGCGGGTTCTCGACAAACTTCTCCATGTACAGCTCGCCGTTGCCGAAGGCATTGGCTGCCTCGGTGGTCGCCGCATGGAAGAGGTTAGGCAGCTCCTCCGGAGTGCGCACAATTCTCATGCCGCGCCCGCCGCCTCCGGCTTTCGCCTTGAGGATGACCGGGTAGCCCACCTTCCCGGCCCAGTCCAGCGCTTCGTCGGCGCTGGCAACCACGCCGTCGGAGCCGGGCAGAATGGGCACATGGGCCCGCTTCATCGCCTGGCGCGCCTTGTCCTTTTCGCCCATCAGCCGCGTGATTTCAGGCGGCGGGCCGATGAATTTGATGTTCGAGGCGCGGCAGACCTCGGCGAAGTTGGCGTTCTCGCTCAGCAGGCCATAGCCGGGATGGATCGCGTCCACATCGGCGATTTCGGCGGCGGAGATGACCGCGGGCACATTCAGATAGCTCTCCGCCAGACGCGGCGGACCGATGCAGATCGCCTCGTCGGCAAAACGCACGTGCAGCGAGTTGCGGTCGGCCTCGCTGTAGATGGCGACTGTGCGGATGCCCAGCTCCCGGCAGGCGTTGATGACGCGCAGGGCGATCTCTCCGCGATTGGCAATCAGGACTTTATGAAACATTCATGACCCTTTGAGCAAAGTTAGCGTGGTTAGCGAAGTTATCGGTGTTAGCCCGTGGTCAACTCCGCTAACACGCGCGAAGCGCGGCTAACCCCGCCAACTCGGCTGTCTGTCTTACCCCAGCCGGAGTGAAAACAGCGGCTGCCCATATTCGATGGGCTGGCCGTTGGAAACAAGGCAGTTGACGATTTCGCCGGCGGCGTCGGATTCGATCTCGTTCATCAGCTTCATGGCCTCGACAATGGCGATCACCTGCCCCTTGGCCACGCGATCGCCGGCAGCGACAAACTGCGCGGCGCCGGGCGATGGCGAGCCGAAGAAGGTGCCGACCATGGGCGATTTGACGATGTGCAGGCCGGCATCCGGGTCCAGGGCGACAGGCGCTGGAGCTTCCTGGGGCGCTGCATGGGTCGCGGCGGTCGCAACCTGCGCCTCCGCGGATCGAACCGAACCGAGCAGCCGCGCCAGATCGCCCAGTCCCGCCGAGGAAGCCTCCGGCTGGTTGAACTTGAGCCGAATCTTCACATCGCCCCGGTCCAGGTCAAACTCGGCAACCTGATATTCCTTCAGGAATTCAATTAGTTGTTTCAAATCGTCGATGTCTTGTGGTTTCATTCGTTCCTTGACTCTCCCGCTTCGGAGCGGGATGGGTGAATTCAAACTTCAAAGTTCGATCAGGGCCTTGGGCGCTGGGGTGAGCACCTGGCCTCCGGTTCGTGTAACCGCCACCATATCTTCGATGCGAATGCCGAAGCGGTCCGCCAGGTAAACTCCCGGCTCGATAGTGATCACCATGCCGGCGAGCAGCCTGCTTGCCTCTCCGGCTCCGATGCGCGGCGGCTCGTGAATCTCCAAACCGACGCCATGGCCGGTGGAGTGGGAAAAAGCCTCCGCCAATCCTGCCTCTCGCAGCACGCCGCGCGCTGCCTCATCGACCTCCGCGCAGCTTACGCCCGAAGTCACCGCGGCGATTCCGGCCTGCTGCGCCTCCAACACCGTCTCATAGACGGCGCGCTCACTGGCCGTGGGTTTGCCCAGGTGCACGGTTCGGGTCATATCCGAGCAGTAACCCTTATGAATGATACCAAAATCCATGGTCACAAAGCCCCGGTGCGGGAGCCGGGCGGCGGTGGCGCGACCGTGGGGCAGGGAAGAGCGAAGTCCGGCGGCGACGATGGTCTCAAAGGACATTCCCTCGGCTCCCAGCAGGCGAGCCTGATGCTCCAGCTCCGCAGCCACTTCAAACTCCTTGAGGCCCGGCCGGATAAATCCCAGAACGTGCTCGAAGAGCTTGCAGCCTATCAGCGCCGCTTCAATCATCAGCTCCAGTTCGTCCTCGTCCTTCACCAGCCGTAGCGGCTCAACCAAAGGCGCGGCCAGCGCGGTGAGAAAGCTGCGGCGAAGGCGCGCGGGCAGCGCGGTCTTGAACCGCGCCAGATTGGCCACGGTGGTTTTGGTCGGATCAAAGCCGGCAAACGCGATGCCCGGCTGCGCGGCCAGCCACTGGACAGCGGCAACCGCCGGAGAACTGGCCACGATCTCCACCTGCGCGATCGTCACTTCCTCAACAGCCTGCGTCTTGTAGCGCCCATCGGTAAAGAGGCGGGCCGACCGGCGTGTGATGGCCAGCGCGGCGCTCGAGCCAGTGAATCCAGAGAGATAGCGGAGATCGGGCAGATGCGTGACCAGCAGGCCGTGAAGTCCGGCTTTGGTCAGACGGCGGCGCAAATGCCCGATGCGGCGAAAGTGGTCCACTGGGTAAGGATAAATCACGGGGGACGGATCGAGCCGTCAGGCAGCGTTCGAGGGCGCATTCACTCTTGCAGCGCCCCCTGCGTGCCAAACTAGCCTCCGTTCCGGTTATTGACAGGCCGGTCTACTGCTTGGCCGCGCTCGTAAGTTGTGAAATGTATGCTTCCCTGGAACTCTTTAACTCAGGTACGTCGAGCAGATCCTTGAGAAAGTCGACTGGCACAATCATCGCAACGCCGCTATTCGCCCGTCCGGTCCCCTTTACCGTCGTCGCGATTTCTAAGTCAAAATCCTCATTTTCATAGTAGTACCCGCTGACGACGCCGAGAAGATGGTACCCACCAACGCCTAGCCAGTCAGCCGTCACCATAACTGGCGAGCCGCTGTTCCCGCCAAATATATGAACGTCGCACAGGTAAACGATCCCTGGTTTACCCGTGGTTGTCTTCATCGGTTCGTCCGGCACCATTGAAAGGATCCCCTGCCGAACGATTGCCTGGAACCGTTTATCGCCCGAAAATTGATAAAAGTACCCGGACAGAAGAATCGGGCTACCTTCCGCAATCCGATTGCTCGACATGAAATCCTTTGTAGCAAATCCGTCTACAGGAAGAACATCAATCAGAAGATCGTCTGGGAAGAGAACCGGCATCGCTGCAAGGTCAATGGAATCATCAATCGGAAAACGCCAAGCAGCTGACAGTGCATCCAATCTCCTCGAAGAGCCATCCTTGGCGTTCACGCGAATCTTCAGTGTCTGAATTTCCCTCGGGCGGTTATGTTCATCCCAACACTCAGCTACATGGCGATTGGTCACCAAATACTCAAAAATCTGGCCCTTGGGAAGCCTAGGGTCGGTATAACCTACCAGAAACCCGGTGCCCGCGGCGGATACTAACAAGTTTCCTTGTTTGCATTGCAGCTCAACGTTCACGACGGCCCTTTTTAATTGCACTCCATCAGGGGGTACGGAGGGGTCAGGCTTCTTGATGGTAAGAAGCCGGTCTTGAGCCTCTGCGAACGACGCGACAAGGAAAAGGCAAAAGACAGCAAGCATTATTGATCGGCGCACATGCACCTCCACGTTCTTTCTAATTATAGAAACGCGCAAACAGGGAATTCTTGCAAAATAAGTGACTGTCATGGTATTTCCTATGACTTCGGTCGATCTGCCATCTTTTAGTACGCCGGCCGACCGGGTTTCTTCTGCAGCGGATCGGTGTCAGCGGCGTGCTGGTCGCTCTGGCGGTCCATCCTCTCGCCGTTGCGGCGGCTGTCATGCTGATACCCGCGACTTTCCCGTCGACGAGCCCGGCATCAGGATTCCATAGCGGCTACAAGAGCGGGCTATATCGCCATTGGCTTTTTCAGCAAGACATAGTTGCCCAGCTCGTCGGCCCATGCAGAGATGGCTTCCCAGCCTTCCGATCCCTTGCGATTGAGAATCTCGATGAAATGCGCAATCG
>CAZQRX010000057.1:0-16939 GCA_964595845.1 uncultured Occallatibacter sp.
ATATCTCCGGAGCGCCCGGAAGCGGGCGGACCGAAGGGACCGGCGGGCACGGATGCATAGCCGTTGTCCATCACGATCATCATGGGCGCGGCCTTCTTCTCCGCAATCAGATTATCCAGAATCAGGTTGGCGTGACCCTGGAAGATCCATCCGGTCTCATCCTCGCCCATACCGTGCTGGAGATAGAGCACCGGATAGCGCGCGCTGAGGTTGGAGTCGTAATCCGGCGGCGTGTAGACGAAGCAGCGCCGCCACTGGCCGGTGATCTTCGAGTGGTAGATGCGGATGTGGACATCGCCGTGCGGCACATCCTTCGCCAGGTAGTAGCTAATGCCATCTTCGGGAATATCGATGCCGCTTGCGTCCATCCCCATGCCGAAGTAGGTGTGGCTTGCCGGATCGTTCATGCGGACGCCATCGGCGTCGAGCGCGTAGTAGTGGAAGCCCTCAACCAGCGGAGGAGTGGTCACGCTCCACACGCCGTCGTCGCCGTGCGTCATGGGGAACTTCTGGTGGGTAATGTCCACATCCACCGACTGAGCTGTAGGCGCCTTGAACTGGAAGGCCACGCTATGATCCGCAAGGACACGCGGATACGCCGCGCCCATCACATTCGTCGTGGCGGGCCTGGCGTCCTCAACCGCCGAGGCGCGCACTCCCTCCGGCGAGCGCCGCCAGGCGAAGTAGGCGTCCAGCGCCTTGAGTCCCTCCTCGTTGGGAACCGGCCCGGGGTGCGGCGTTCCGGCTAAGTACATATACTCAGGATGCTGGTCGCTGAAGGCCGGCCACCTGGGCATTCCCTTGCCGTTCGGATCGCCATACTTGGCGAAGTTTGTCCAGTAAGTCCCCATCGCGTCGGAGATCACGCGATCCGTCGCGCTCGGCACTTCATTCGGCAGGTCGTTCAAGTGGCCGAAGACATACGGAACCTCCCGGCCGTGCCATGCGCCAAAGCCTTCATGCTGGGAGCCAACCGGAAAATTCGGATGCTGGTCGAAGTAGTACATGAAGACCTTGGACGTGCCCCGCTCCGATTGCAGCCTCGCCCAGATCCAGGTATGCCAGCCGAAGGCCGCGTCGCGGCTCAGGTCGCGCGCCGTCTTGGGCACGTATTTTTCGCCCACCGGATAGGCCTTGAGCAGGCTGTTGGCAAAGGTTCCGTAGCGCTTGCGCACGCTGTCGATATACGCCTTCGGCGAGCTTTCATGCGAAAAGCTCGCGCCTTCATCGGAGTTGTATCCGATGAGGACAGGAATGTCGTTGAATTTTTTGGCGTCGTAGAGCATGTATTGATCGCCGGGAATCACCCAGCCGTCGGTATTCGGCCACGCCATGCCGCGCTGGCTGGCCAGCAGCTTCTTCGCCGGCAGTTTGCGCAGCTCGGCGAGCGAGTTGGCTCCCGCGTTGATCTGAAAGGCCAGGCCATCCTTCTCGGCGTTGGCCAGCGGCCGCATATTTTCTCCGGGCGCGCCGGAGGATCGCGGAGGGCCGAAAGAGCCGCCGCTCTCAGAGATTGCACCGGAGATCAGACCCTTAGCCAGCGGCGAGGCACACAACTGGCTGACGGCGATGCCGCCAGCCGACTCGCCGAAAATAGTGACCTTGTTGGGATCGCCGCCGAAGGCCGCAATGTTCTTCTTGATCCATTGCAGAGCTGCGATCATGTCGAGCAGGCCATAGTTGCCAGAGACGTGATTGGGCGATTCGGCACTCAGCTCCGGATGCGCCATAAAGCCGATCGGTCCCAGGCGATAGGCGATGCTAACCAGCACCACGCCCTTCTTTGCCAGAATCTCTCCGCTATAGCCCGGAATCGAGGTAGCGCCGCCGGCAAAGCCGCCGCCGTAGATCCAGACCAGCACCGGAACCTTCGCCGAGGCCGACTTCGCCGGCGTCCAGACATTCAGATAGAGGCAGTCCTCGCTCATCGCGGGAGCCTTGCCGCCAGCGGGGCCGAAGCCGCCTTGCATGCACTCCGGCGCGAACTTGTCGGCGGGACGCACGCCCTCCCACTTTGCCGCAGGCTGCGGAGCGCGCCAGCGCAGATCGCCCACAGGTGGAGCGGCGAAGGGAATGCCCCGGTAGACGGTGAGTCCATCTTCCTTTGTTCCCTGCAAAACGCCCTGCTCAACCTTCGCAGTGGCGCCCGCGGCCACACTGATCAGCGGCGATGCCGCGATGACGATTGCCAGCAATATTGATCTCATTGTCGTCTTCCTTTCGTCATTCAAACCTGAAGGCGCTTTAGCGCGAACTCACAAGCGGCATCCGCCTGTGCTGAAGCAAACCAGGCTATTGGACCGGATACGAATAGATGCTGACGCTGAACGGAGGCGCATCGATCGTCTCCGGAACCGCGCCCAGCGTTTGCTCCTCCACCGCAACCTCCGGCGGCTTTCCAAGCGCCACGACCGCATCCAGCCTGGAGGGAGCCATCTGCCACATCTTGCCCGCGCTGGCCAGCTTTACGCCGTTGATTGAGAGCTTCATGCTCTGCCGGGCTTCCGATGGGTTCAGCACGGCGAAGGTGAGCGTCTTGCGATCCTCGCTGAGAGCGGCGCTCACATCGAGCGGATAAGTGTCGCTGCCCGGATTCACCGCCGGCTGGTCGCCGCCGACCGGGAAGGTCACCTTGGGCTGCGGCGAGTCGCCGGTGACCGCGACCGGGATCACGCCGAAGTGATCGCGGTACATCTTGAAGAGCATCCCGGTGGGATTGAGAATGGCCTCGGTGCGGTTCGAGCTCATCATCGCCGTGGCAAAGGTGAAGCAGCCCATTTGGAAGATATCCGAGTGGCGAAACATCTCATGGAAGGCCCACGCGTAGGCCGGCGTGGTCTTGTAGGAGCCGGGGCCGCCGCCAAAATACGCCCATTCGTCGATGGCAATCGGCACCGGTTTGTCTTTGAGGCCCGGGATCAGTTCCAGGTATTTCTGGTAGTGCTCGTACTTCACGCGGACCTGAACGGCAGGGGCGCGCATCCACTCGATCTGCGACAAAGGAGGATCGATCGGCACCTTTTTGCCCAGCTTCATGTCCGTGTGCTGTGTGCCGGAGGCATAGTAGTGCTCGCTGAGCATGTCGATGTTGTCCAGGTCGTGCGCCAGCAGATAGCCGCTCCAGTCGGCCGGCGTCAGATAGTCGGGAACGTACTTGCCTCCGATGCGCCTGGACTGATCGGCGCCCTCCATCACGTCGGGCATGGCGCCGCCGGCGATCAGCTTGATCGTGGGATCTACCTGCTTCATCGCCTTGGCGAAGAGATTGTGCTTGAGCGCGAACTGCTCGGTCGACATGGAGCCCATCTGGTAGTCGCCCCAGGGTTCGTTGCCGACGCCCCACAGCTTGACGTTATACGGCTGCGGGTGGCCGTTGGCGGCGCGCCATTTACCCATCGGCGTGGTGGCAGCGCCGTTGGTGTATTCCACCAGCTCGCGCGCCGACCAGGCGTCGCCGAAGCCGGCGTTGACGGTGATGTAAGGATCAACGCCGAGCAGGCGGCAGAGGGTGAGGAACTCGTCCGTGCCCACATCGTTGGGCTGAACGGCATGCCAGACCGGATCGAAGATGGGCGGGCGCTTGTCGCGCTCGCCGACGCCATAGCGCCACTCGTAGGCGGAGACGAAGTTGCCACCGGGGAAGCGAAGGACGCCGAAGCGCAGTTGCTTGAGCGCATCGACAATCTCTTTGCGGAAGCCCTCGATGTTGTCGGCCGGCATCAGCGAGACCGCGCCAATGTGAAACGAACCCGTACCGGTTGCGGTGATCTCGATGCGTGCATCGTCGCTGTCGGCTTTGGCCTGAAAGCTGAGCGGAAACTTGCGGTAGGCGGAGGTGAGCGCGGCGAGCGTGACCGTCTGGCGGTCAGCGGCTTCCTTGCCCCAGATCAGAGTGACCTTCACCGCCGCGCTGGGGCTGCCCGCCAGCACGATGCGGCCGGTGTACGTCTTACCCTTGCGCACAACAATGCCCGACTCCGCGATGCCGCGCGGCGTCTTCGCATCCAGCTTCACCAGCGGTGTATGGTCGCCGGCGTAAGGAGCCTTGGTGTCCATCGTGACCGCATCGTCGCCGCCGATCGGCGCCCACCAGCGCGCGATGGGACGCCGGAACCGGGGATTGCCCGCCGCGTTGCCCATCAGTTGCGGAGGTTGCGGCGCGGTTGCCGCGACCGGATAGTAGAACTTGCGGTCGGCCAGCAACTCGGCCCAGACGCCGGTGTTGACAATGTCGCCGCCATGCTCCAGAAACTGCCCGTAGATGTACTTGGAGATGGGCGCGCCGGTCTTCGTAGCGTCAATCGCGACATTCACCGCGGGTGTCTGCGCTGCCGAGGCGAAGGAGAGAAAAAGCGCGGCCAGCAACAACGCCGGCATCTTCAAAGCGGATATTCTCATTGACGATTGCATTGGAAACAGCTCCTTAACAGAACTCAGTAGACGATGGTTATGGCTCCAGCGCGAAGACTGTCACCGACTTTGGCTCAACCGTCAGCGCCAGCCTGTCGCCTTTCACCGTTGCGGAAATGGGCTTGGGCGCAACCGTGCCGGGCGCGGTAAATGTGTTCACGCTGTCAACGGCAGGCGCGGTCAGCGTCTCTCCTTTGGCCGTCTTGATTGTCATGCCGGCGATCTCCGCATCGATTTCAACCGGCTTTTCCGGATCGAGGTTCGTAATTTCAAGCCACAGCTTGCCCGACGCGTCTTTGGCGGCGAGAGCATCGACGCGCGGCAGGGTGATGCCGTCGCGATGAACTGTTCCGGGATCGAAATCGACCGGAACAAACGTCGCATCCTGGAACGGCACATACATCTTGAAGATGTAATAAGTCGGCGTCAGAACCATTTTTTCTTTGTCGGTCAGGATCATCGCTTGTATGACGTTGATCATCTGGGCGATGTTGGCCATGCGCACGCGGTCGGCATGGCGCGCAAAGATATTCAAGTTCAGCGACGCCAGAATCGCGTCTCGCAGGCTGTTCTGCTGGACAAGAAAATGCTCGTTCGTTCCGGGCAGCGCTTTATACCATCCGCCCCACTCATCCACAACCAGTGCAATCTTCTTCTGTGGGTCATACCTGTCCATGACCTCTTCCTGTTTGCGCAGGAAATCATCCATAAAGAGCGTGGACTTGAGGGTCTTGTCGTAATCGTCAACGCTGAAGCCTGATGAAGGCATGGAGAGCGGCCAGCCGCCGGGCGTTGTGTACCAGTGCACCGAGAGGCCGTCGATGTCCCAGCTCCAGTCGTGCTGCTTCCAGGCCTTCATCACCGCCTCGGTCCACTCGGTCTCGGGGAAACCAGGGCCGACGGCGATCTTGAGCATCTGGTTCTTATCCTGCTGGGCCGGATTCATGTTCCTGACGAAGTGGCTGTAGATTTTGAGCTGGGCCAGGTAATAATCCGCCGTCATGTCGCCGCCGCAACTCCAGCTCTCGTTGCCGATGCCCATGAAGCCGACCTTGTACGGCTCGGGATGACCGTTGGCGGCGCGTTCTTTCTGGAGGGCCGTGGGAGCCGCGGCGGTCATGTACTCCAGCCACTCGGCCGCTTCCTGCGGGGTCCCGCTTCCGACGTTGACCGAGACGTAGGCCTGGCTGCCGATCTGCTGGATGAAATCCATGAATTCGTCGGTGCCGAAGGCATTCGTGTCGACCACGCCTCCCCAGGTGGAGTTGAGTGTGGCCGGCCGCTGCCCGGCTGGGCCGACTCCTTTGCGCCAATGGTACTCGTCGGCAAAGCAGCCGCCCGGCCAGCGGACGTCGGGCACCTTCAACGCTTGCAGGGCGGTCACAACGTCCTTCCGGATCCCGCGCGTGTTCGGAATCGGGGAATCCGGGCCAACCCAGATGCCCTCGTACAAGCCGTGTCCGAGATTCTCCGCGAACTGGCCGAAGAGGTTGCGGTCGATCTTCGCTCCGGCCTTGGATGCGTCGATGGACAAATAAGCCTTCTCCTGGGCCATCATGGGCACGGTGGAAACCAGCAGAAGAGGAAGGAAGATGCGATGGATGAAGCGAATACCGGCGAAGTTCATGACGGCTCCCAGGGAGAATGCCGCGGATCCGCAAAGAAGGATTCTCGTTGTTCCGGAGGGCCAACAACCTCCCGGCCCAATGATCGGTTCGCGAAAACGTTCTCTGAGATCAAGACTATACAGAACCGCCGCGGCGGTGAGCAAGTCAAAATCCATGCTCAATTCGGATGGGATTTGTCGATTAATCTTCGCCTGCGCCGCAATCGCATTCGAAGCGTCGCCGAATAACCGGTGGAAAAATACTACTATCCTTCGAGAATCTCCATCGAGTATCATTCCGCTTACCGAAGAGATCGCGCTTGGGGTGCTGTGAATCGCGCGATCAGGGTAAACGATTACATGAAGTGCATTCGATCTCCCTGGTAGCCGGTCTGCCAGCCAGCTCCCTGGCTGCGAGCTTTCAGGGCAGGAATTTCAGGATGGAGAGGAATTCAATGAAGAAAATTGGAATCGCACTACTTTTGTTCTCAAGCTGTTGCTGGGCGCAGAACACGGACAGTTTCGCGCCCGCTTCCACCAACGTTCCCGGCGCTGCATATCCGCGTGTCGACAGCGGCTCCAGAGCCCAGTTCCGCTTGAAAGCTCCTGACGCCACAACGGTCAAACTCAATTTCTGGAGCGGGCCGAAGCTGGACATGGAGAAGCAGCCGGACGGATTCTGGACCGTCACGACGCCGCCCCTCCCGCCAGGACTCCGCTACTACACATTGATCATCGACGGCGCGGAAGTCAGCGACCCCAGCAGCTATGCATTCTATGGCGGCAGCAAGGACGCAAGCATGATTGAGATTCCGGAAGCGGGAGCGACCTACTACTCGGCTCAAATGGTTCCCCACGGCCAGGTTCGCGAGGTCTGGTACCACTCAAGCGTGACCGGGGATTGGCGTCATGCGCTGGTGTATACGCCGCCGGGCTACGACGAGCAGGCGAAGATGCGCTATCCCGTGCTCTATTTGCAGCATGGCGGCGGCGAGGACGAAACCGGCTGGATCAGGCAGGGTCACGCCAACTTCATTCTCGACAACCTGATCGCCAGCAAGGCCGCCAAGCCGATGATCATCGTGATGGCGAGCGGTTACGCCAGACGCGCCGGTTATACCCCTCCCGATCTGACGGGGAAGCCCTTCGGCTCGCCCGAGATGATGAAGGCGATGCAGGAGATGTCGCAGACATTTGAAGACGATATGACGCAGGCGCTGATTCCCTTCATCGATTCGACCTTCAGAACCATCGCGGATCGCGACCATCGCGCCATGGCCGGCCTTTCGATGGGCGGCATGCAGACCTTCCAGGTCACCTTCGACCGTCTCGATCTCTTCTCTTTCATTGGCGGTTTCAGCGGGGCGGGCGGGATGTCGATGATGCGCGGCGATCAGAAGTTCGACACGAAGACGGCCTTCAACGGGGCGCTCGCCGATCCGGTGGCCTTCGCCAAGCGCGTGCATCTGCTGTGGATCGGTGTGGGCACCGAGGAGCCGGCGATGATGCATGCGGGCATCGTCAAGCTGCACACTGCGCTGGATGAGGCGAAGGTCGCCCACATCTTCTATGAATCGCCGGGCACCGCGCATGAGTGGCAGACCTGGCGTCGCGATCTGAAGGACTTCGCGCCCAGGCTCTTTCAGTAAAGCTCCTCTGAGCGCTAACGGCTATGATGATTCATGGAAAACCAAGGCAGGTTTTCCATGAATCCTGATCTTTTATCTGATCTGAAATAGATCAGTTCGGTCTTTTAGGAGCAGCCCAACTCGCCGCTGCACGTTACGCCAGCAATGAACCCGCTAACTCGCTAACTTGCGATCACCGCGAAGCGGTGGCTAACTGCTAAATGGTTAACCGGTTTTCGTGAGTTTTGGCGAAAGGGAAGAGAAGACCTAAGTCCAACCAGTTTTGCTCATGAGGAGAGACGTGCCAAAAGCTGCCTTCCGAATTCCTATTGCGATGATTGCCCTCTTGTGCGCCGGCAGTCTGTACTCCCAGAGCCTTGACAATCCAGCATATTTGAACCCCGCGCTCTCCGCGGAAGAGCGCGCCGCCGATCTTGTTCACCGCATGACGGTGCCGGAGAAGGTCTCGCAACTGGTGAATCAGTCGCGCGCTGTGCCGCGGCTGAATATTCCTGCATACGACTGGTGGAGCGAGGCCCTGCATGGCGTGCAAAGGCCCGGAGTCACCGAGTTTCCCGAGCCGATTGGTTTGGCCGCGACTTTCGATCCGGATTCAGTTCATCGCATGGGCGTGGCCATCGGGACCGAAGGAAGGATCAAGCACGCCCAGGCCGTCCGCGACGGGCATAGCGATGTCTTCGAAGGCCTGGATTTTTGGGCGCCGAACCTCAATCTCGTTCGCGATCCTCGCTGGGGACGCGGTCAGGAGTCTTACGGCGAAGATCCCTTCCTGTTGGCGCGCATGGGCGTCGCCTTTGTCACCGGGATGCAGGGGGACGATCCGAAATACTATCGCGTGATTTCAACGCCGAAACACTATGCGGTTCACAGCGGACCCGAGCCGATGCGGCACTTCATGGACGTGGACGTCAGCAAGCACGACGAAGTGGACTCCTATCTGCCGGCATTCCGCGCGGCGGTCACCGAGGGCAAGGCCGGCTCTGTGATGTGCGCCTACAACGCCATCAATGGGCAGCCCGCCTGTGCAAACGAGTTTCTGCTGCAAGATCAACTGCGCGGCAAGTGGAACTTCCAGGGCTACGTGGTCTCCGATTGCGACGCCGTCGTCAACATCTTCCGCGATCATCACTATACGAAGACGCAGCCCGAGGCTTCCGCATTGGCCATTCAACGCGGCCTGGACAACGAGTGCATCGATTTCGCGAAGGTCAATGACGACCATGATTACAAAGCGTACTACGATGCCTACAAGCAAGGCCTCTTGAAGGAGAGCGAGATCGATACGGCGCTGATCCGGCTCTTCACCGCGCGAATGAAGCTGGGCATCTTCGATCCGCCGGAGATGGTTCCCTATTCGAAGATCGACGAGAAGGAACTTGACAGTGCCGAGCATCGCTCGCTGGCTCGCGCTCTTGCCAACGAGTCCATGGTGCTGCTCAAGAATGACGGCGCTCTTCCACTGAAGCAGGGCCCAATCAAGATCGCGGTGGTGGGGCCGCTGGCCGACCAGACGAAGTATCTGCTGGGCAATTACAACGGCTCTCCATCGCACACGGTATCGGTGCTGGAAGGACTCAAGGCTGAGTTCCCTCAGGCGCAAATCACGTTTGTGCCGGGAACGCAGTTTCTGCGCACCGATGGAGATATCGTTCCGGAGTCTGTACTGACCACGCCTGAAGGAAAACCGGGACTGACAGTCACGTTTTCCACCGGAGGCGGCTTCCGGGACAAGGGCACGGTGTATGCGACGAAGCAGGTGAGCACCGTCGATTTGAAGACCGAGGGCGTTCCTCCGGAGGCCGCGGGCAAGTTTCCGCTTACCGTTACGTGGGAGGGCTTTATTACCGCCCCCGAAACCGGCGAATACAGTATTGGCGTGCGCGCGAAGGGCAATTCCGCAATGGTCATGGCCGATGGCAAACCACTTGCGATGGAGTACCTCGACAACGAACACGCGCAGGCAAAGGCCGGCCACCTTCACCTGGAGCAGGGCAAAAAAACAGCCGTCAGAGTCCGCTATGAACTGAACGAGAAGGGGCCAGTCGAGGCGCAGATGTTCTGGGCAAAGTATGATCCCAGGCCGAGCCCTGAGGCGATTTCCACGGCGAAGAACGCGGATGTTGTTCTTGCGGTCCTCGGCATCACCAGCGATCTCGAAGGGGAGCAGATGCCGGTCAGTGAGGAGGGATTCAAGGGCGGCGACCGCACCAGTCTTGATCTTCCCAAACCCGAAGAGGAGTTGCTTGAAGCCGTGACGGCGGCGGGAAAGCCAGTGGTCCTGGTGCTGGCGAACGGAAGCGCGCTGGCCGTGAACTGGGCCAATGCGCATGTGAACGCGATTCTCGATTCATGGTACGCGGGCGAAGAAGGCGGCGCGGCCATTGCGGAGACTCTGTCGGGAAAGAATAATCCCGCGGGCCGGCTGCCGGTGACCTTCTACACCGGAATCGATCAGTTGCCGCAGTTCGAAGATTATTCGATGCAGAACCGCACCTATCGCTACTTCAAGGGCAAGCCTCTGTACCCGTTTGGTTATGGCCTGAGCTACACAACTTTCTCCTACACCAATTTGACGCTACCCAAGGCTGCGATCAATGCCGGCGACCCGCTGACGGCGGAAGTGACGGTGACAAATACGGGAAAGCGCGAGGGCGATGAAGTCGCGCAGCTTTACCTCCGCTTCCCCAGCGTGCCTGGAGCTCCGTTGCGCACTCTGCGCGGCTTCAAGCGCGTACACCTGAACCCAGGTGAATCGCGGAAGGTGAGCTTCGATCTGAAGGATCGCGATCTGAGCATGGTGAGCGAAATGGGCGAGCCGATCATTGCGGAGGGCTCCTATTCGGTATCAATTGGCGGTGGCCAGCCGGATACAGGTGCGCCGGCGGTGACAGGAACCTTTCAGGTAGTGGGGACGAAGACACTGCCTGAGTAGATTGCTTGATGATTGATCGACCTTGATCGAACATGTCAGTCCCATCGGCGTCGAGGGTAAGATGTCAATGTCGCGGGGACTATTCTCAGGTATTTCAAAAGAGATTGTTGAGTAGAAGGGATTTATCGTCATGATTTTCAAGTCGATTCGTTCTGTTATTGCCGCAACCGGCATCCTGCTTGCGCTGAGTTGTAGCGCTTCGGCCCAGAACACGCCGGGCGTGGCG
Source organism: uncultured Occallatibacter sp. (assembly GCA_964595845.1). Lineage (GTDB taxonomy): Bacteria > Acidobacteriota > Terriglobia > Terriglobales > Acidobacteriaceae > Telmatobacter. The sequence goes on from CAZQRX010000057.1 coordinate 10,824, forward strand.
CCGATTGTACCGCAGGCGCTCAAGCCTCTTCCCTTCATCAGCCCGATCTTCGGCGACAACATGGTCTTGCAGCGCGGCAAAGCCAATACCATCTGGGGTTGGTCAGAACCGGGCGACCACATTCAGGTGCAGATTGGCGATCAAGCCGCATCTGCCGTCGCGGGAGCCGACCGCCGCTGGCAGGTTACGATTCAGCCTCCTCCCGCTGGCCGCCCTTACACCATCAAGATCACCGGCCATGAGACCGTGGAACTGCGCAACGTCCTGGTCGGCGATGTGTGGCTGTGCGGCGGCCAGTCGAATATGGGCCTGCCGCTCCAGGTTACGCGCAACGGAGCGGAGGAAGCGAAGGCGGCCAACTACCCGGAGATTCGGTTTTTCTCCGTGGAAGGACATCCCGCCTACCGGCATAACGACGCGATCGCGGGAAGCTGGAAGGCTGTCTCCCCGGAGACCGCGGGCAGGCTCTCAGCCGTCGGATATTACTTCGCGCGCAAGGTTCAGAACGAGATCCACGTTCCCATCGGCCTGGTCGTCGATGCGCTGGGCGGAACACCCGCCGAGTCGTGGACAAGCGCCGAGGCTCTGCGTCCTCTTCACGATTTCGATATTCCGTTGGCGGAGTTGCAGAGGCTGGCCGATGAGGACGCGCCCGAATACGGCAACTACGTGATGCATTGGTATGACCGGTACGACATCGGGCTCAAGGGAAACTGGGCCGCTCCCGATCTGGACGATTCAAGCTGGACGCCCGTTGAGATTCCCGGCGGCTTCAAAGAACTTGGCGTGCCCAATACGCCCGCCTTGGCGTGGTTCCGCAGGGAGATTGTGTTGCCGGACAAGCTGCCCGCGGGGATGCCACTGCTCTTCCTCGGCTCCATCGAGCGGATGGATACGGTGTACATCAATGGCAAGTCGGTCGGCGCCAGCGCATGGGTGGAGAACCCGCGCGTCTATCCCCTCTTTGGCGCGGTGCTCAAGCCCGGAAAAAACGTCATCGCGATTCGCGTGCTGAAGACCAAGCCGGACGGCGGATTCCTTGGCAAGCCTGAAGAGCTGCACCTGACGCTGGGAGACAAGTCGATCATTCCGCTGGCGGGCAAATGGAAGGGCAAGCTCAGCCTGGATGCGCGCCCGCCGCAGCCCCTGCCCATCGGCTACGAGAACTGGCCCGTCATGCCCGCCGTTCTTTACGAAGGAATGCTGAAGCCCATCGCGCCGCTCGCGATTACCGGCGCGCTCTGGTACCAGGGCGAACAGAACTCGCCACGCGGCTTTCAGTACCGCAGAATTCTCCCGGTGATGATCGCCGACTGGCGAAAGCTCTTCGGCCAGGGAGATTTTCCCATCTACATCGTCAGCCTGCCGGCCTTCAAGCCGCGCAGCGCAACGCCGGTCGTCGGAGATGAGTGGACCGAGACGCGCGAGTCACAGGCGCTCACGGCGGCCAGCGTGCCCAACTCCTGCCTGGCTGTCACCATCGACACCGGCGACGCGGACAACATTCACGCCAAGGAAAAGCAGCCCGTGGGCGAGCGCCTGGCCCTGTGCGCGCTGGCAAATCAATATGGCAAGAAGGTCGTTTATTCGGGTCCGACTCTGAAATCGGTCGACCGGCATCCCGGCGAAATCCGGCTGCGCTTCGCGCACACCGACGGCGGCCTGGTGGTGAAAGGAACGAAGCTGGAAGAGTTCGCCATCGCCGGAGAGGACCGCAAGTGGTACTGGGCCGATGCGCGAATCAAGGGCAAGACAATTATTGTCTCCTCTCCCTCGGTGCCCAATCCCAAAGAGGTTCGCTATGCCTGGCAATCGAACCCCGCGGCGACCCTGTTCAACGGAGCCGGACTGCCGGCCGGTCCCTTCCGGACCGATATATGGCCCGGCATCACAGAAAGTCAGAGACCCTACTGAATAGGTGGCTAACAGTCTGTAGTGAAAGTCAGGTTTTGAAAGGGCACGGCTTTAGCCGTGCCGTGAATGGTTCATAGGAAAAGACGGGCTTTAGCCCCTGAGGGATGGTTTCAGCATTTTCGACTTGTATCACGGGTGGCTAAGATGAAAAAGAACCGATTCGTACTACTGGGCGCGCTTGCAGGCATCACACTCCTGTTCGTGCATCCCGATCTGCTGGGGCAGGCGGCTGCGCAAAGCTCACGCAATATGCTTTGGTACCGCTCTCCCGCTCCCATCTGGGATCATGCTCTTCCCGTGGGAAACGGCCGCCTGGGCGCGATGGTCTTTGGCGGAGCGAACTCCGGCCAGATTAACGGAGACGAGCAGTTCTCCCGTCAGAACGCTCCGCTGCTGGATGGATCGCGGACCTCGGGCGCGGATGAACACCTGCAACTGAACGAAAGCTCTTTGTGGCAGGGCAGCCGCGCGAATCGCCTGAATCCGAGGGCTCACGATGCAGTGCCGGAGATTCGCAAGCTGCTGCTCGCGTCGCAAGGTCTGGACGGCGCGAAAATCTCTGCCGCTGAAAAGCTCGTCCAGGACGACATGATCGGCATCCCTCCGGGAATGCCCAGCTACAGCACCTTGGGCGACCTCTATCTGCGCGGCGCGAACAAGGTAGCCATCAGCGAGTACCGCCGCCAGCTTGACCTTGACACGGGCGTCGCGCGAGTGACCTACGCGATGAATGGTGTGGGCTATACGCGCGAGGTCTTCGCATCCGTACCCGACGAAGTAATTGTCGTGCACCTCAGCGCCGATAAGAAGGGCGCCATCAGTTACCGGCTCAGCATGGACCGGCCAGCGGACTTCAGCGTCCGCACGCGCGGGCAGGATACCCTTGTGCTGCGCGAAGGGCCGGATCACACGGACCAGATTCGCTTCGCCGGCGAAGCGCTCGTCTTGCCCACCGGAGGCAGCGTCCGTGCGGAAGGCTCCGAGCTTGTGATCTCCGCTGCTGATTCTGTCACAATCCTGATCGCGGCAGCCACCGACTTCAAAGGCGGACCCTTCGCGGGCGGCGATCCCGAGGCGCAATGCGAACGCGCGCTGGCGCAGGCGCGGAGCCGCGGCGCGGATCAGATTCTTGCGCGGCAGGAGGCCGTATATCAGCCGTTGTTCCGCAACATGGCGCTTCATCTTGGAGCGGCCTCCGGCGCAAATGAAGACCTCCCTACCGACGAGAGAGTCAAGCGTGTCAGTGATGGCGCTGACGACCTCGGCTTGCAGGAACTCTATTTTCAATTCGCACGCTACCTGCTCATCAGCTCCTCGCGTCCCGACGGATTACCCGCGAATCTACAGGGAATCTGGGCCGGTGGCATCAGCAATCCCTGGGGCTCGAAGTGGACCATCAACATCAACACCGAGATGAATTACTGGCTCGCGGAACCCGCCGGCTTGGGCGAGACGATCCTGCCGTTGATCAATCTGATCGACGTGGTGCGCACGCCCGCCAGCGGCACGGGAATGAAGGTAGCGCAGGACTACTATGGCGCGCGCGGCTTTGTGATTCATCACAACACCGACCTGTGGGGCGACGCCGAACCGATCGATGGCTATCAGTGGGGCATCTGGCCGATGGGCGGCGCGTGGCTCTCGCTCGACGCGTGGGATCACTATACGTTCACGCTGGATAAAAACTTCTTGCGCGATCGTGCGTGGCCGATTCTGCACGATGCTTCCCAGTTCTTTTTGGATTACCTCGTTGACGATGGCTCAGGGCATCTCGTCACCGGGCCGTCGATCTCACCGGAGAACAGCTATCGCTTGCCGGATGGGAGCGTACATTCGGTGACCATGGCTCCCACGATGGATATCGAGATTCTGCGCGAGCTGTTCACGCGCACGCTCGATGCGGGAAAAATCCTGGGCGAAGACGCCGCTTTTCTCAAGCAGGTAGAGGACGCGCGCGCCAAGCTGCCTCCGGTTGCGATCGGCAAGCTGGGTCAACTGCAGGAATGGCAGCGGGACTATGACGAACCTGAACCGGGGCACCGGCACATCTCACATCTCTGGGCGCTTTTTCCCGGCACTCAAATCTCCCTGAAACACACGCCCGACCTGGCCAAAGCGGCGCGAGTCTCTCTGGAGCGGCGGCTCGCAAACAGGGGTGGTCAAACAGGGTGGTCGCGCGCCTGGGTTGTGAATTACTGGGATCATCTGCACGATGGAAAGCAGGCATACGAAAGCCTGCAAGTGATGTTTCGGCAGTCCACATTTCCGAACCTGATGGATACGCATCCACCGGGCATCTTCCAGATCGACGGCAACCTGGGCGCGGCAAACGGAATGCTGGAAGCCCTGGTCGAGTCGCGTTGGATGCCGGATGCCGTTGAGGTCGAACTCCTCCCTGCCTTGCCCGAGCAGTGGTCCGAGGGCTCCATCGAAGGAGTCCATGTCCGCGGAGGCGCGACGATCGATATGCGATGGAAGGCGGGCAAGATTATCTCCATGGAAGTGCACGCCAAGAGCAGCGGAGCGATCCGGTTGATTCCACCGCAGGGGCAAGCTGTTGCCGGCATCCATACTCCGGCAGGCAAACCGTTGCTCGCCGGAAAAGACGGCGCGATCCGCCTTGTAAGCGGAACGTCGTATGCGATTGCTTTCCGCTGACGCTTCAACTATCTTTCATTTGGAGCAGCCCGGCTTGCTTATGCAGGTTCAACAGCAATGAACCCGCAAACTTGCTAACTCGCTAACACAGCGAAGCGGTGGCTAACCTGCTAAATAGTTAACCCATACTCGCGAGTGTTGCGAAAAATGGGGAAGACTTGAACCAGTTTGTTCATCGAGGAGTGCAGAAACTCGATGATCCAGAAGTCGAACTCCACGCATAACATCCGCGCAAAGAAAGGGGAAATACCCAGCCATGGTCCGTTTATTTGCTTTGCTTCCCACGCACTTTACGAAGCCTGCCGTCTTTCGCATCCTTTCCATCACAGTCCTGTTGGCTCTGTTCTCAGCCGCCTGCGGCGCCGTGGCTCAGATGCCTGGCCAGGAACGGCCCGGCTTGGCGCCCGTTACGTCGCAACAGTCCGAGCATGGATTTCATGCCACGGTGGGTTCCGAGGTGATTGACGTTACCGTTTGTGGCGCTTCGGTGATCCACGTACTGGCGAAGCCTGACGCGGCGGCGCAGGCCGGGCCGAAGCCCTGGATGCTCGATGAAGGCCAATCCTGCGCGGGCGCTCCCTTTCAATTCGCGCAGAATGCGAAGTCGGCAACACTTAAGACAGAAAAGCTTCAAATCTCCTTCGGACTGGAGCGCGGCAATCTATCTTTTCGCGCGCTGAATGGGGACGGACTGCTGCGGGAAGGAAACAGCTTGCCGCGAACCTACGAGCCTGTGCAACTGAATGGCGAGAGCACCTACAAGGTCACAGATCGATTCTCTCCCGTACCGACAGAAGCGGTCTATGGGCTGGGGCAGCATCAGAGCGGACTCTTCAACTATCGCGGCGCAACCGTCGAGTTGGGCCAAAACAACACAGACGTAGCGATTCCCTTGCTGCTCTCGAGCAAAGGCTATGCGCTGATGTGGAACACGGCCGCCCTTACTTACGTCGACAATCGCTTTCCGACGGATCTTATCTTCAGCGCCATCGCCGGCAAGTCGATTGACTATTACTTCATCTATGGCCCGGAGATCGATGAGATCATCCACGAATACCGGAGCATGACCGGGCACGCGCCGATGCTGCCCAAGTGGGCCTACGGCTTCTTTCAATCCAAGGACCGGTATATCTCGCTCGACGAGATTCAAAAGATCGCGCAACGCTATCGCGCCGAGCACATCCCGCTGGACGCCATGGTGCAGGACTGGTTCTGGTGGAAGAACGAGGGCGATCCGGATTTCAACGCCAACTTCCACGATGTGCCCAAAGACCTCGATGCCCTGCACAAAGAAAATGTGCACACCATGATCTCCGTCTGGGGCCTGCTTGATCCCAACTCTGAAACCTATAAGATTCTGGACGCGCAAAAACTCCTCATTCCCGGCGCGCATGTCTATGACCCCAGCAGCCGGCAGGCGCGCGACATCTATTGGAACCGGCTGCCCGGCAAGCTGCTGGCGCAGGGATGGGACGCCTTCTGGCTCGATAGCGCCGAGCCGGAAGAGTTTTGGCCGCACATGGGCGACGCCATCCTGCGCAACA
>CAZQRX010000058.1:0-16782 GCA_964595845.1 uncultured Occallatibacter sp.
GTCGGGGGATCTCCTCCGAAGGAAGGGTCCATGAAAACCACTATGCGCTCCATCAAGGCATTCCCCTCTAGTCTATTGGCCGGCGCCTTGCTCGGCTCGACGGCCTTGCTTTGCAGTTCAGGATTGACGGCTCAAAGTTTTACGCCCACCACGCGGGTTGTCGACAAGATCGACGAAAGCCAACTGGTAACGCTTAAGGGCAACACGCACCCGTATGCCAATGCGAAGAACGATCACGGCCGGGTGAGCCCGGACCTTCCCATGACCGACCTGATCCTGGTGCTGAGCCGCGATCCGGCGCAGCAGGCGGCCTTCGAGCAGTTTGTCGCCAGCCAGTACGACTCTTCCTCGCCCAATTTCCACCAATGGCTTACGCCGCAGCAAATCGGCGAGAACTTCGGTCCCTCGGAAACCGACATTGCGACCATCACCCACTGGCTGACAGGGCATGGCTTTACGGTGGATGAGATACCGAGCGACCATATGTCGATTCGTTTCAGCGGCAAGGCGTCGCAGGTGGAGAGCGCCTTTCACACCGAGATGCACAACCTGGAAGTGAAGGGCGTCGCGCACATCGGCAACATAAGCGACCCGCGGATTCCCGCCGCGCTTGCGCCGGCGGTGACCGGCGTCAAGGCGCTGCACAACTTCTTCCCGCGGCCTTTGCACCACATGGGCGTTCAGGTATCGCGGGATGCCGCAACGGGAAAGTGGAAGCGGAACGCGAGCACTTCAGGCGCTCGTCCGCTCTTCGGCATCAACGTGCCCGCCAGTAACGGGAACCAGGCTTATCAGGTTGAGGATGTGGCGCCTTACGACTTCGCCACCATCTATAACGTGCTTCCGCTGTGGAGCGCGGGCACCGACGGCACCGGGCAGACCATTGCCATCGCCGGAACCAGCAGCATCAACCTCGCTGATGTGAGTAACTTCCGCAACGAGTTCGGACTGCCGACCGCAAATACTTACAATACCCCCATTCTTCAGTCCGGCAACAGCCAGCCGCTCACCATGTGCACAACCATGAGTTCGACTGCATTCTGCACCATTGACGACCTGATTGAGAATTCGCTGGATGTGGAGTGGTCAGGTGCGATTGCCAAGAACGCTCAGATCATCCTTGTCTCCTCTTCGCAGGCTTCCATGTCGGACGATACGCTTTACGATTCGGAGAGTTACATCGTCCACAATCATACGGCTCCTATCATGAATGTGAGCTATGGAGTGTGCGAACTCTTCAACGGAACGGCTGGTAATGTCGAGTACTACAATCTCTGGCAGTCGGCTTACGCGGAGGGAATTGCGGTCTTTGTGGCGGCGGGCGATTCTGGTGCGGCAAGCTGTGATGACGGTTTGGACGCCCAGTATCAGGTTCCCTGGGTTGCCCAATATGGCCTTTCGGTCAGCGGGCTGGCCTCCACGCCCTACAACGTGGCTGTCGGCGGTACTGATTTCAACTGGTGTCCGTTGGTGACGCAATTCGATGGGAACGAATGCACGCCCGCACCCTACTGGAACTCGACGAACAGTTCCGTGAGCGCCGGACAGAGCAGCGCCAAAGGTTACATCCCCGAGCTTCCCTGGAACGACACCTGCACCAGTCCCCTGGCGCTGGGATTCCTGGGTGCCTTTGCGAATAGTGAGTATGGTGTTTCAGGCATCAGCAACGCAGAGGAAGCCTGCAATTTTGTTGTGGATTACGCTTATGGCTTCATCGGCGACATCTATGATGTCGACCCGGGCCTCCTCTACATTGTCGATACCGTGGGCGGAGGGGGCGGCGCCAGCAACTGCGTGGTCAATAATGGCAGCGATGTATCCAGTTGCGCCAGCAGCACCTCCACCGGCGCCACCACCAACCCCGACACCGGCGCCGCGCAGGTTTCGATCCCCCTGTATAACGACGGCTGGCCCAAGCCGATCTGGCAGACCGGAGTTTCCGGGATACCCAGCGACGGAGTGCGCGACATTCCGGACGTCAGCTTCTTCGCCTCCGACGGCTATCTGTCCAGCAGCGCCTATCTGATCTGCGTCTCCGAGGGTGGCTATTCCTGTACCTACGACACGAACACCGAGCCTACGGCAGAGGAGGTGGGTGGAACCTCAGTGGCAACCCCAGCGATGGCCGGCGTGATGGCGCTGATCAACCAGAAGACCGGCTCGATTCAGGGAAATCCCAATGCTGAACTCTACAAGCTGGCCTCCAAGCAGTCCTATTCGAATTGCAGCGCGGAGACAGCCACGACCAGCAACAACTGTTACTTCAATGACATTGATCAGGGCACGAACGCCATGGCCTGCGACTATGGATATTACGTGGGCATCTCTCCCAACTGCACACCTCCGGCCAATAAAGTGAGCGGTATTAACGACGAGGTTAGCATCCTCTTAGGCTATAGTGCGGGCGTGGGCTATGACCAGGCCACCGGGCTGGGATCGCTGAACGTGGCCAACGTGGTCAACAGCTTCGAGGGCATCGGCAATCATCCCGCTACACTGACGGTGACGCCGGCTTCCTACAGCATTACCGCAAACCAGACTCTCAATGTAACCATCTCGGTAGCCACTGCCTTCGCCGGCGGACCCACGCCGACCGGAACCGTAACGCTGGCCAGCGGCAGCTATAACTCCGGGCCACAGACGCTTTCAACCAGCGGCAGCTGCACCGCCGCCAGTTGCGTCATCGCCATTCCGGGCGACAGCCTGAATGCCGGAACCGCCGTCGTCCTTGCGGCCAGCTATAGCGGCGACTCGACGTACGCCATCCAGACCAACTCGGCAACCGTGACGGTGACCCAACTGCTTCCCAACATTCTGGTCTCGGCCGCAAGCACCTTGAACTCGAATTATTCCCTGCCGGTGACGGTCACATTGAGCGCTACGGGCACGGGCGGAACGCCGACCGGAACGGTGACGCTCTCGGCTCCCGGATACACATCCTCGGCGGTAACGCTCAATGCAAGCGGCGTCGCCTCATTCACCATTCCAGCCGATACCTTTACTGCCATCACGAGTGGAAGCATCACCTTGGTGGCTTCCTATAGCGGGGACGCATCCTACACTTCGGATACTGGCTCGGCGACGGTGGCCGTGACGTTTGTTCCCGTGCTGCTTCCGACGGTGACGGTGACACCGGCTTCAGGGTTTACAAATACGGTGGATTCCAATGCGCAGTATAGCGTAACGGCCACGGTGACCGGGGCCAGCACCTCGGAAACGTCGCCGACCGGGACGGTTACACTCTCCGGCGGAGGCCTTACGCCCACCTTGACGGGGACACTGACGGGCGGCAGCTTCGTCTTCACCATTCCTGCCAACAGCCTGAACTCCGGAATCGACACACTGACCGTGACTTACAACGGAGACCCCTTCTACTACCCGAACACGGGAACCGAGAACGTGACGGTAACCGAGTCCACTTTCAACCTGTCGGCGTCGGCGACGACTGCCATTACCACCCCTGGTGGGTCCGCCACATCGACGATCACAGCGACTGCGGTGGCTGGCTATACGGGAACCGCAACGCTGACAACCTGCACTCTGGCCGGCTATACCCCTGGAGATTCGTATCTGCCCACCTGCTCCTTCTCCGGCACAACGCTGACGATGGGCGGGACGGGAGCCATCGCCACGGTGTCGACGACGGCGGCTACCAGTGCGCTGGCCTATCCCAGGCTGCCCGGCAAGGGTAGAGGTTGGGAAGGCGCGGGCGGCGGCGCGGTGCTGGCCTTCCTGCTCTTCCTGGGGATTCCGGCGCGGCGGCGCGGTTGGCGGTCGTTGCTGGGCATCCTGGTGGTGATGGCGGCGCTGGGCAGCTTGTCCGCTTGCGGCGGTGGTTCGTCCAGTACAACCGGCGGGGGCACATCGGGAACGACGCCCGACACGTACACCTTTTTAGTGACCGCAACCGGAACTCCCTCGGTCGCCCCAGCACCCACTGCCACGTTTTCGGTGGTCGTGAATTAGTTCTTTCGGCAAGACAAACAGGATGGCCCTTCCTTCGGGAAGGGCCATCCTGTTCTTGCGGGCTTACCAGCAACGATGATTCTCAATTTTCGGCGCTGACCAGCCTGAGCGCCGCCGTTCCCTTGCGCGGAGGAAGGAAGCTCTCCGCGCGCCAGGCAATGGTGAGCGTTTCGCGGTCGAGCAGCTTGCGAATCTGCCCGCGGGCGTGATCGGACCACGGGCCGCCTTTGTCCAGCCGCGCGTAGGCCTGCCAGTGGCGCAGCGCCGCGCGCATCTCGCCCCGGCGCTCATGGGCCAACGCCAGGTTGTAATGGGCGTCGGCGTAACCGGGTGCCAGCGCGACCGCCCGCCCGTAAGCGGCAATCGACTCTTCCAGCCGCTGCAACTCGTCCAGTACATTGCCCAGGTCAAAGAACGCCAGCACGTAGTTGGGGTCGATTTCAGTGGCGCGGCGGTAAAACTGCTCGGCCCAGTCAAACTCGCGCAGATGGAAGTGAATCGTCCCCAGGTTGATCCAGGCTGGCGCGAAGTTCGGATCGCGCTCCATCATCTCCCGGTAAAGCTGGATAGCGCGGTTTTTTTCGCCCGCCTCTTCGGCCTGCACCGCCTCCAGAAACATCTCCTGTACGCCCGGCGGGCTCTCCACCGGCCGGCGCAGCAGCAACGGCTCGGACATCACCGAAGGCCCGAGGCCTGCTTCCAGCCGCTCGAAGTCGAAGAGCAACTGCCGGCGAATGGGGTCCACCATCGCGCCGCAATGCCGGAAGGCCAGCCTGGACCCGGTCCGAACCAGAGAGGCCTCCAGCAGCGGATTCGCCATGCCCGCCACCGCCTTCATCGCCACAATCGAATGCCGGATCGACGCCACCGGCACGGCTTCCTGGCGCAGCATGCGCAAGGTTCGCAACTGCCCCAGATCCTGAAAGCTGTAGCTCTGCTGCTGTGCGATGAGTTCGGCCCGCTCCCACCCCTGCAACTGGCGGGAACCAATCTGCAAAATCCGCAACACGTCCTGGCGGCTATAGCTGGTCACTTTTCAGTGCTCCCGTGTGCTTCCGGCAAAGCCTCGGAGCTCTAACTCAGGCCTTCGATCCCCTAACTTCCTGGATCCGGCTTCTGGAACAGCTCCTGAGAAACCGCTCTTGCTTGAATTATGTCAAGAGTATGCGTGGATAAGCAGACCCAAACTACCGCCGCAACAAAAAATAAGGTGGATAATTGGTGTCTATTTTGATTCCTTGTTTCCTGAAAGTCGCTAAAGTCGCTCATCCTGTGGAAAACCGAGGAGAAATGCATCCAATCAGATGAAAGCGGTAGGAAACCCAAAGATAAACGGAATGTACGGCTAATACCCATAATTCGATTCTGACGGGAGCAATCGGAGCGCACAGTATTCTGTGCGGCACAGGCTTACTCCACTTTCAGATTTTGAGAAAGAGCGCGAACTTCCCCGGTTACTTCTTCGACCTTACGGTTCTGCTCTCCTACACCGTGCAGAACCCATCATCGGCGACGCCAACTCGGCGCCTTAGCCTATTGAGCAATTCAGCACCCTGATTAACCTCCGAGGCTGTCAGAGCACAGCAAGAACATGTTCAGAGGTTAAATCACCTGAGACTTAACCCCCCGTGAAACCGTCCGGTAACAGGTGTAGCCTTGCGCTCCGGATGCTCCGCCGACGTATCGTGGAAGGCGTGACGATGGAGCAGTTGCAGCGGACTCCGCCGTCCGGGCAGATTCTACTTTTTTTTCTGGAGGAACCGGAAGATGAAACGCCTGGCATGGATTCTTGTAGTTCTGATGCTGGCTTCGCCCGCGTGGGCAGCCAAAAAACTCACCGTGCAACAACTCAAGGATCTGCTGATTTCGTTGCAGCAAGACAGGAAAACCGACGAAGAGGTAGCCGCCGAACTCAAACACGTTGAGTTGACCGAAGAGCTGACCCGCGATGCTATGAACAAAATCGTTGAATTTGCCTCAGGCAAACACTCCACTGAGCAGATCTACGTGCTGGAAGCGCGCAGCGCCACTCTGCCTCCCCCGGCCTCCGATTTGCCCGCCAACCCCGCCCCCGATGCCGCCGCGCAAAAAGTCATTCTGGATAAGGCGGTCGATTACACGACCAAATCCTATGCCCAATTGCCGCATTTGACCGCAACCAAAACCACTCTCCGCTTCCAGGACAACACGGAGGCTGTTGACCCCTGCTCGGGCATTGCCGGATGCGCAAAGGATGTAGTGACTTCCCCCGGGTTCTCCCAATGGGCCCCGTTTATCCATTTCATCAGTTCCACTGAAACGCCGGTCGTGAGCGAGCACGGCACGGAGATGATGCCGTCGAAAAAGGACAAGACTCCCTGGGGAGCGAACGGGATGATCGTATTCCTGGGTCCGGAGCCCAGCCTTGGCGCCATCCTCCAGGACGCGCAGGCTGCTGGGAGCATCCAATGGCTGCGCTGGCAACTGATCAATGGCAAGCGGGCCGCCGTCTTTTCCTTCAAGGTACCCATAACGAACTCCCGGCTCGCGGTGGATGTTTGTTGCTTCCCGACGAGCATCCAGACCGGGATCGCCAGGATCTACAATTCCATGGACGCGACCGTGGTCGCCGGGCAGGAAGCTGTAGGGGGTGGGGCAGGCGGCGTCACGGGCAACTTTCAGACGAACACCAGTTATGACCAGCAATTCAAGGCCACCGTGCCCTACCACGGCGAGATATTCGTCGATCTAAATACTGGAATCGTGGTCCGGCTCATCACCCAGGCTGAGTTCAAAACCTCCGATGAGGTCCAGCAGGAGGATCAACGCATTGACTACGGCCCGGTGATGATTGGCGCAAGTGCCTTGGTTCTTCCCGTCAAGACCATCCTCAACACCGTGGTGGCTCCCAATGGCGACACCGGCGCCGCCAGGTTCACCACCCGCCGCACCCTCTTCATCTCCGAGTACAAGAACTACCAGGCCGCACGCTAACTCGCAGGCAGTTTACCGACAGCGCGGCTGCTACCACCTTCAGCCGCCGCGCCTGAAGCGATTTTCCTTCCCGCGCAACCCGCCGCTTTGCTACTCTGGCCCTACCATGAAGCGCACGCCCTTTTTGCTCCTGACCGCCATTCTCCTCCTCGCCGCCGCACCGTCCGCCGCCGCCCAGACGTTTACACCCAAGTCCATCCAGTTCAACGGCGCGCCGGAGTACTCCAACCAGGAGTTGCTGGCAGCCGTGGGATACAAAAAGGACACGCCCATTGCCTATTCTGAAGTGAAGAGCCATTGCCAGAGGCTCCTCGACACGGGCCTATTTGAAGCCGCCAGCTTTACCTACAACGGGGTCAACCTGATCTTTACCCTGATTCCCTCCACGGTGCTTTACTCCGTGCGCCTGCAGAACCTGCCGCTCACGCCGGGCAAGGAGTTGGACGCCGCGCTTTACGACCGGCTACCGCTCTATCACGGCAAGGTGCCCTTCGACGGCGGGCTAACGGAGCAGGTGCGCCAGGCCCTGGAAGAGATGCTTGCCGCCAAGAGCATCCAGGCCACCATCGCCGCCACGCCTTACACCGATCCGAAGCTGGCGGAAGTCACTGCCATGAGCTACGCCATCACCGCGCCGCCGGTGAAGTTGGGCGAGATTCATCTGCAAGGCGTCTCGCCCGAGCTGGAAGCTAAAGTGAAACTCATCGCGGATCGCACCAAGAGGTCCGATTACGACACGGAAAATGCGGCGGCCAACATCGAACACGCATTTACTTTGTTTTACTCCGATGAAGGCTATCCTGCCGTCAAAGTTCATGCCGAGCGGCTGGGCGATCCAGTCGTGAGCGGCGCGGCCATTGAGATTCCCTTCAACGTAATCGTCGAGGAGGGCCGGCCTTACAAACTCGGTTCCATCCATCTGCCGTCCGGCGAGCCGCTGACCCTGGCGGAAATCAACAATACCGCTGGAGTCGTGTCGAATACGGTTGAGAAAATGTCCGCCAAGGACGGAGTCACTCTTCGAACCGCTCTGGCTTATGTCACCGGACAGTACAAATCCAAAGGCTACATGGAATGCGTTGTCACGCCGCATCCGCAGTACGATGAAGCGAACGGCGTCGTCAATTACGCCCTGGAGGTTCAGACGGGGCCGGTGTATACGATGGGCAAGCTGACCATTGAAAACGGGGCAGACGACCTGCGCGCCGCCATGCTGGCCGCCTGGAAGCTGCCCGAAGGCGCGGTCTTCAATGAAAGAGCGATTCAAACGTACTTTTATTCGCAGGGAAACACCCCGCTCGGACGCACCTTTGCCTCTGCCACCTGCCGCTTCAAGCTGACTCGAAATATCCTGACCCACACCGTCGATGTCGCGCTGCTGCTGGAAAAAAAGCACTGACGCCAGCTATCCTCATTCCATGCCCCACTCACTCGTCTTCGACCATATCTTTCTGTTGCCGCTTCCGATTCTGGAGAAGCTGCTCCGCCCGATGATCGTCTACCTGGCGCTGGTGCTGCTGCTGCGGCTCTTCGGCAAGCGCGAACTGGCCCAGCTCAACCCCTTCGACCTGGTGGTGCTGCTCTCACTCTCCAATACCGTGCAGAACGCCATCATCGGCGACGACAACTCTGTGACCGGCGGCCTGATCGGTGCCTTTAGTCTCCTGGCCATCAATTGGCTGGTGGTGCGCGTGCTCTTCCGCTCGCGCAAGCTCACCGGAGTGATCGAGGGCCGTGCGACGGTGCTGGTCACGAACGGCCAGATCGACCAGCGCGCTCTCCAGCGCGAGTCGCTCAGCCGCGAGGAGCTGCTCTCGGTCATTCACCGCCAGGGCTTCGAGGACTTCGACCAGGTTCGCCGCTGTGAACTGGAACCCAACGGCACGTTTTATGTCGAGGCCTACGACCCTTCCGCCGCCGACAAGCGCCATGCGGAATTGCTGGCCCGACTGGACGCGTTGAGCTGCGAGGTCGCTGCGATGCGTCCGCCTGCATTGAACCCAGAGGGTTAACAACTGAAGCTCAAGTCACGAAAGGTATGCACAATATTCCTGTTGCGGATATATCTGTTACGGATGTATACTCCTATCATGGCTACTGCAACCGCACCCGCCGCTCCGCTTACCCCGGCCGTCTTCGCCATTCTGCTCTCGCTTGCGGAAGGGGAAAAACACGGCTACCTCATCATGAAGGATGCCCGTGCCCCGCAGGGTGGCGGCCTTCGCATGGGCCCCGGAACCCTCTACGGTTCGCTGGAGCGCATGATGCGAGACGGGCTGGTCGAGGAGTCCGGCATCTCCGACGATGAGCGCCGCCGCTACTACCGCCTTACCAGCCAAGGCCACACCGTTCTGGCCGTCGAGTTGGAACGGCTGGATGCGGCCGTCTCCTCCGCGCGTTCCCACGGCCTGCTGGCCCATGGAGGCCATTCATGATGCCGGCCGCGCCCCATGACGAACGCCTTGAACGGATCTACGCGCAGGCCCTGCGTCTTTACCCCGTGCGCTTTCGCGCGGCTCACGGCGCTGCCATGCGCCAAACCTTCCGCGACGCCTTGCAGGATCGTTCGTTCTCCCGCCGCGCGCTGATCCCGATGGTTCTCCGCGACCTCGTCACTTCCCTTGCAAAGGAGCACTTCGCCATGCTGCGCGACACCTTTCTCCGCCCCGCTCTGCTCTTCAACGCCGTCGTGCTGGCCGCCATCTCCA
Source organism: uncultured Occallatibacter sp. (assembly GCA_964595845.1). GTDB lineage: Bacteria > Acidobacteriota > Terriglobia > Terriglobales > Acidobacteriaceae > Telmatobacter. The sequence continues at coordinate 9,648 of CAZQRX010000058.1, forward strand.
CCGTACTGGCCATAGCGCTCTATACCATTCCCCAGCAGGTGCTGCGCCAGGGCGCCAACGATCCCCAAATCCAGTTGGCGGGCGATCTGGCTGCTCGCCTCGAACAAGGAGTTGCGCCCACTGAGGCAGTCCCCGCTATAGCAGTGGACATCGCCCGCAGCCTTTCACCTTTTGTGATTGCCTACGACGATCAGGGCCGGCCGCTGGTTAGCCAGGCGCAACTGGATGGCAAGACGCCCGTCCCTCCTATCGGAGTCTTCAACTACGTCCGCCTGCACGGCGAGGAGCGCATCAGCTGGCAGCCTGTCCTCGGCCATGAGCACGGCGTCCGCATCGCCGCTGTCGTTCAGCGCGTCAATGGGCCACAACCAGGATTCGTTTTGGCCGGCCGCAATATGCGCGAGGTGGAAGCGCGCGAACAGCAGGTCGAGCAGATGGCCGGCCTCGCCTGGATCGCCATGCTTGGCTTGATCTTACTGGGAACTGTCGCCTTCGGGTGGTGTACTCGGCAGAAGCCGGCATAAGCGGCCAGCACCGGCCAGCAATTATTCCCACTCGATCGTTCCCGGCGGCTTCGAAGTAATGTCGTAGACGACGCGGTTGATGCCGCGGACCTCGTTCACGATGCGGCTGCTGATGCGCTTCAGCACATCGTAGGGCATAGGGGTCCAGTCGGCGGTCATGCCGTCCTCCGAGTGCACCGCCCGCACCGCCGCGGTATACGCATACGTCCGCTGGTCGCCCATCACCCCCACGCTCATCACCGGCAGCAGCACGGCAAAGCTCTGCCAGATCGACGAGTACAACCCCGCAGCCTTGATCTCCGCCACCACAATTTCGTCGGCCTCCTGCAACAGCGCAACCCGCTCAGGCGTCACCTCGCCCAGAATACGCACTGCCAGGCCGGGCCCCGGAAAAGGCTGGCGTCCCAGAATCTCCTCCGGCATCTGCAGGTCGCGCCCGATCCGCCGCACCTCATCCTTGAAGAGATCCCGCAGCGGCTCAATCAGCTTCAGCTTCATCCCCAGCGGCAGCCCGCCCACGTTGTGGTGGCTCTTGATGGTCTGGCTCGGCCCCTTCACACTAGACGACTCGATCACATCCGGATAAAGCGTGCCTTGCACCAGCCACTCCACTCCACCCGTCTCCTTGGCGATGCGCGTTGCCTCATCCTCAAAGACAGCGATAAACTCCGCGCCAATGCGCTTGCGTTTCGTCTCCGGATCGCTCACTCCCGCCAGTTGCGCCAGGAAGCGCGCGCTGGCGTCCACCGCGACGATCTTCAACCCCAGCCGGTCGCGCAGATTCTTCTGGACGTTGATGAATTCGTTCTTGCGCAGCACACCGTTGTTGACGAAGATGCACGTCAGTTGATCCCCGATCGCCCGGTACACCAGCACCGCCGCCACCGACGAATCCACCCCGCCGGAGAGTCCGCAGATTACGTGCCCCGCTCCCACCTTCTCGCGGATCGAGGCGACAGTCGTTTCAATAAAGTGCGCCGGAGTCCAGTCGCCGCGCGCGCCGCAGATAGCGAAGACGAAGTTCTTGATCAGTTGCGGTCCCAGCGGCGTGTGGTGCACTTCGGGATGAAACTGCACCGCCCAGATGCGGCGCTCCGCGCTTTCAAAGCCCGCCAGAGCATTGGCCGTAACCGCCGTGCGATGGAAGCCCTCCGGCAGCTTCGCCGCCTCGTCGCCGTGGCTCATCCACACCGCCAGCGTGGGTGGCAGCCCCTGAAACAGCGCCGACTCTGCGTCCTCAATTGCGACCTCCGCGTGCCCATACTCGCGCCGCGGCGCTCCCAGCACCTTACCGCCCAGGTGGTGCACGATGAAGTGCAGCCCATAGCAGATGCCCAGCACCGGCACGCCCAGTTCCAGCAGCTTCGGGTCGGCCGCTGGCGCGTCGGCATCATAGACCGACGAGGGCCCGCCGGAGAGCACAAGGCCCAGCGGCTTCAGCGCCAGAATTTCGGCGACAGGCGCGGTGCAGGGCAGCACCACGGAGAAGACATTCTGTTCGCGGATGCGCCGCGCAATCAGTTGCGTATACTGCGAACCAAAATCGAGGATGACAATAGTCTGGGTGTCCACGCTTCAAGTGTGGCAGGAGCGAGGGCAGAATGTAAAGACAGCTCTTTACAAATCCAAAAATGAGCTATGATTGAGTTGAGTTCGAGGAGAATGGCCATGAATGACACGAAAACAAGTCGGAAGACAGTTGCGACTGTGCCCAGGTCTGCAATTATGAAAAAGGGTAATGCGATCCTTACCAAATCTGATTTCAGTTCACAGCCTACCGCCATTGACATGAAGAGTGCGGTACAGGCTGCTTTCGCTTTTATTAAGGATATGTTCCCACAAGCGAAGGACATTCGGCTTGAAGAGGTCGAGCCGGGTTCGGTTGGCTGGACAGTAGTTATTTCTTTTTCAACAGGAGAACCTGGAACCCTCGCTCAGGTTATGGGTGGAGGGGCGCCTCGACTATTCAAAACAATAGCCGTGGATTCTACGAGTGGTCAGGCACAGTCTTTGAAGGTTTGGAAGCAATGAGTTCCCATCAAGAAATTCTGATCGACAAATATAAGAACAAGGGCATACTAATCGATGCAAATCTGGCACTTCTTTATCTGGTTGGGAGCTATGATCTGCGACTTGTCGGAGATGGAAAATACAAGAAGCTTTCCAAATATAATACGGAAGATTATCACCTTCTGATTAGGCTCAAAAATGTATTCAAGAAGGCTGTAACGACGCCCCATGTTCTAACAGAGGTAAGCAATCTCACAAACGATCTTCCGGAAAAAACAAAGTCTGCGTGTTTGAAGAACTTTTATGAGACCTTTGTTGAGATTGACGAACTCGTCGTACCTAGCATGGAGGCGGCCCAGATGCCAGAGTTTCATTTCCTTGGTCTGACCGATAGCGCTCTTGTACTCGTCTCCAGTTTATTCCTGATCGTTACTGACGATGCACGGCTCGTTCAAAAGATGAGTGAGTCCGGGATGGAAGCTCTGAACTTTAGCCACTTACGAAGGCATCTCCTATCCGCATAATATCAAGATGAATCCGCTATTCATCACTCGTAGCGATACCGTGCCTGCAAAAAGTCGATGCGCTCGGAGGTGATTCGCCAGGTGACATATCCAGGTCGAATCAGCAGGCCGTATCGCAAAGGCAAAGCCGGGTATGTTAAGAGGTATAACTGGATCTGGGTTGCAAACGAGAATAGCCTGTTTCTCTGACAACAGGGTTGACCGCTTCACGGCCCGCCGCAAATCGCAGAAACTGCAGAGCGGGGCTCTTGCGCGTCAGAACCCTTTGGCTGGAGTTCGGCGGAATGACACCTGCGTCTCCATCGGCACAGGCATACGATTTCGCTCCCCTGGCGAGAGCCGCCGCAGCCACTCCAACGGGAAACCCATTCGCGCTACAATCAAGTCAGTGTCGGGGCGTAGCGCAGCCTGGTAGCGCATCTGCTTTGGGAGCAGAGGGTCGGGGGTTCAAATCCCTCCGCCCCGACCAATAACCTCTGTATTTACTGAAGTCTCTATTCGCTTCAGAAAAGACCCCTTATGGAACCCTGTGGTTCTCTGGGGATTCCACAGCTACAGAATCGACTACAGATGAAGATTCCTAAGATCTTCGCGGACCTCTATACTCTTGATTCTTCGATAGTTCTGGAACAACGTTTCAGGAAGAACCATCGTTTCCAAGGCAGATGCGTTCCAATCATACTGAAGCTCTCCCAACCCAGTACAGAACAATCAGTCAGAATCAGCAAATCGCAAACAGGGCGAGCCACAACGACTGATCCTAGCTTTGATGAAATGGTTTAGATAGGCTCACTGTCTGCTTGTGCGGAACTTCCCACGCCGTATAGCTGTTGAAGAGAAACTCGCCGCCCAATACCAGCAGCCACACCCACAGCGCAAAGCGCAGCGGCCGGCGCGGAACGTATGTGCTGACCAGCGTACCAACAATAGATCCGGCGACGCCGCCAGCGATGAGGTGAATCAGCAACTCCGGGTTCGAAGCGTGCGAGAACCAATGCGCGCCGCTGCCGATCAGTGAAACGATAAAGCCGAAGGCGATGTCCGTGCCCACCACTTGCGCGGGCAGCAGCGGTGTCAGGCTGAGCAGCGCAGCCGAGCCCAGCGCGCCCGCGCCAGCCGACGAAAAGCCAACCTCCGTTCCCACCGGGAACATCAGCCACGAAAGTAGTGGAGTTCGGTCGCGCCTTTGCGTCATGGGATTCTGCGGACGAAAGGATACGAAGATCTGATAGGCAGCGGTGGTCACGAGTATCGTGCCCAGCAGCGCATTCATCAGGTTCTGCGATCCGGCGTTGACCAGATGCTTCAAGAAAAGCGAGCCGATGATAACGCCGGGGATGCCGCCCATCAGCATAAACCCCAGCGTCCGCCAGGCAACGTTGCGCCGCATGATTTGCGCAGGAACCAGAATCAGTTTGACTGCGGCCGCGAACATCAATCCGATGCCGACGGCAATCGGCGCGGGAACTCCGAGAAACAAAACCAGAACCGGCACGGTGACGGTGCCCGCGCCCACTCCGGTGAGCGCAATAAACAGCGCGATGATGAATCCTATGAGGTACTGCATTCTCTCCCCTTCGCGACTGGCAGCTCGCTTTACATCTTCGGCGCGGCTTCGATGTGAATGCCGCATTCAACCTTGCGGCCCGCCCAGCGTCCGGAGCGCGCATCGTTCGGATCCAGCGGAAGCGATGTACATGGCTCGCAACCGATGGAAGTGTAGCCGAGCTCATAAAGCGGCAGCAGCGGAATCGACAGCGATTCGCAGGCGTACCACACGTCGCGTGTCGTCCATGCGGCCAGCGGCGCCAGCTTGAGCACCTGCTTGCCGCCGGGCAGCGTGAAGAGTGCCGATTCCTCAAGATTTGTCCGGCTCTTGGCTTGCTCCCTGCGCAAGCCGGTAATCCACACGCGGTATTCGGCAACCGCCTTGAAGAGCGGCTCAACCTTGCGCAGCTTGCAGCACTGATCCGGCGCGGATTGATAGAGGAGTCCGTGCTCCGCCTCCTGCTCGGCTACGGTGTGCAGCGGCAGCAGGTTGATGAGATTCAATTGCCACTCGCTTGCTATGCGGTCGCGATATGTGTACGTTTCAGCGAAGTGATAGCCGGTGTCGAGAAAGAGAATCGGAATATGCGCATCGAAATCCAGCGCCAGCTTGGCGAGCAACACATCTTCCGCCTGAAAGCTGCACGTCAGGCACGCATCGTGATTGCCGGAGATTACACGCGCCAGAGCCGCGCGCACATCATCGAGCTTGGTTTTTACTTGCGCATTGATTTCAACTGTGCTCATCGCTTGCTTCCTTTCCGACTCTGTTGAATCAGCGGTTTTCTATATTACCCAGTCTGCGTTTCCTGACGATAAAAGAATGCCGCTTCGCGCCAGCAGTTCATTCACGGCTGCAATCGCTGTAACCGGTTCACTTGCGTTGAGGGTGATTTGCTCGCCATCAGCTTGCGCGGTGAGAGTCTCGCCCGCTGCCAGATTGACGATCAACGCGATCATTCCCGATAAAACCTTCGAGCGAATCAAGTGATCTACTAGGTTAGCGTTAATTCCAGATACGGTATCGACTTCAATGCGTGCGGTGATCGCGCCGCGAAGAAAAAGCGAGCGCTCGATGCGATCAATCAGCTCAACCGGTCCCGTCATTTCAAGAACGCCGCCGCGATGACCCCAACGCGCGGCTCTCTCCTCCGCTGTCACCGGGCCTGATGTAGAAGCAGCCGAGGTGGAGGCCGCTGTGATCATGCCTGCCGCAACAGTGCTGTTGGTTTCGGCGTCGATCAGAATGAATGCGCCGGTCGAACGATTTTCGCCGTACAGGTCGAGAGCGATCGGCCGCAGCAAATCAATGTTGACCACGCCGATGCCATTCATCTCCAGCGTATCGGCGGCTTCGTGCGCCAGCGTGCCGATGTTGGTGCGATGTTCCAGCGATGAAACAAATGCGGGCACCGTTTGGCTGGTATGCTTCAGCAGATAGCGGCGATTTCGCACAAGCGGGCGCGCATCCATCCAGACCAGCACTGCCTGAATCCGCCTGGTGACCGTTGCCTGCGCGTGTGTGGTAACGATCAGATCGCCGCGGCTGATGTCCAGCTCACGATCCAAAACCAGCGTGACCGATTGCGGTGCGATGGCCTCGGCAAGGTCTCCATCAATGGTTACGATGCGCGCGACTCGCGCGCTTCTGCCCGAGGGAAGCACGGTGATATTGTCGCCGGGGCGTACGGTTCCCGAAGCAACCTGGCCGGCGAATCCGCGGAAGGTATGATCGGGACGAAGAACGCGTTGCACGGGAAAGCGAAAGGGCGCTGTGCGCGTTTCAAGCGCCGAAGGCAGCGACTCCAGTAGCTCCAGCAGCGATGGTCCCGTGTACCACGGCATTGCATCGGAACGATGCACAATGTTGTCTCCTGCAAGCGCGCTGACCGGAACGAAGCGAACTTCAACGGGGCTGCCGGTATCGGCTGCGATCTGATTGAGGACGGTCGTGAAGTCCTGCTCGATGGCGCGGAAGGCCGCTTTGTCGTAGCCAATCAAATCCATTTTGTTGACCGCGACAATCACATGGCGCACGCGCAGCATCGATGCGATATACGCGTGACGTCGCGACTGAATCAGAACGCCTTTGCTGGCGTCGATCAGCACCACCGCTGCATCGGCCGTCGATGCGCCGGTGGCCATGTTGCGCGTGTACTGCTCATGGCCCGGCGTATCCGCGATGATGAACTTGCGGCGCGGCGTAGAGAAGTAGCGATAGGCCACATCGATGGTGATGCCCTGCTCGCGCTCGGCGCGCAGGCCGTCGGTGAGCAACGCGAAATCTATCTGTCCAGGAGCGGTTGTTCCCTTCCCCTCGATGGAGCGCACCTGGTCTTCGTAGACCGACTGCGTGTCGTAGAGCAGGCGGCCGATGAGCGTGGACTTTCCATCGTCCACGCTTCCCGCGGTCGAAAAGCGCAGCAAATCTTTTTCGCGCTCTTCGGCGAGAAACTCGCTTACCGAGAATGGGAGTGCCGTGAGTGTCGCCATTTAGAAGTAGCCCTCCCGCTTCTTGATCTCCATCGA
>CAZQRX010000059.1:0-16555 GCA_964595845.1 uncultured Occallatibacter sp.
CCGGGGTGGGCATCAGCGGCTCCTGCACGGTGGGCAATGGCGCGGTGATCGCCGGTCAGGTGGGCATCGGCGACCACGCGCACATCGGCCCCGGCGTCATCCTGGGTGGCCAGGCAGGCGTGCTGAGCGGCAAGACGGTCACCAACGAAGGTATGCGCGTCAAGCCGGGAACCGTGCTGTGGGGAACGCCGGCCCGTCCGCTCATGCAGGTTCTGCGCGAGCAAGCGGTTCTGACGCGGCTGGCGAAGAAGGGGTCTGGGGTCAGGGATCGGGGATCAGGGAACAGGGATTAGGGTCGAGCTACTGACAAAAGCGTGTTCCATAAGCCCGTTTTGTATCAGGGCACAACTTCACAGGCTGCGGAAAAACTCGATCGCAGGCTTGTTTTGTAAAAGGGCACGACTTTAGTCGGGCCGCAAGTGCAACAAAACAAATGTTGGGCTTTAGCCCCTTCGGTATGCTTTTTGTCCGATTCGTTTGAAAACAAGCCTTTTTCAGCAGCCTCTTCATCGTGCAGAAAATGACCTTTGAAACAAGGGGTGTTAACCCCTGAGGGGTTGCAGAAGAAACAGGTCGGGCAGTGATGAAACACACTCGAATATCCTGAAAGTGAGAGTTTTTTGTTCGCAAAGGAGGAAACAACCATGCGGCAAGCGCGGGGAATGGGAATGTTTTCAGGAGCATTGGTGGGGCTGATCCTGGTCACGGGGCTGGCGCGTGCGGCCTCGGCGCAGGCGGATTACCCCTTCCGGGACACCAAATTAACCGACGACCAGCGCATCAATGATCTGCTGGGACGGTTGACGCTCGATGAGAAGATCCAACTGATGTCGGACCATCCGAAGTATCCCCGGCTGGGGCTGGCTTTTTCCGGTCAGGTGGAGGGCCTGCATGGTCTGGCGCTGGGCGGGCCGGGCGGATGGGGCGGCAGGGGAAAGCTGGCGCTGCCCACTACCACCTTTCCCCAGGAAAAAGGCCTCGGCGCAACGTGGAATCCGGAGTTGCTCCAGAAGATAGCCGCCCTGGAGGGCTACGAGGCCCGCTACGACTATCAGAGTCAGGAGTATGACCGGGGCGGAGTCGTGGTGCGCGCGCCCAATGCTGACCTGAGCCGCGATCCGCGCTGGGGCCGGACTGAAGAATCGTACGGCGAGGACCCGTTCCTGGTTGGTACGCTCACCGTCGCCTTCGCCCGCGGCCTGCAAGGCCCCGATCCCAAGCACTGGCAGGCCGCTTCGCTGATGAAGCATTTCCTGGCCAATGAGAACGAAGACGGCCGCTCGCACACCTCATCGGACTTCGATGAACGGCTCTTTCGCGAGTATTACTCCGTGCCCTTCCGCATGGGCTTCGAGCAGGGCGGCTCGCGGGCGGTGATGGCCGCCTATAACTCCTGGAACGGCACACCGATGCTCATTCATCCGGTGCTGAAAGACGTGATGATCAAGGAGTGGGGCAATGACGGGATAATCTGCTCCGATGGCGGCGCGCTGGGTATGCTGGTTTTCGCCCACAAGAGCTTTGCCGACAAGGAGCACGCCGTGGCGGCGGCGGTGAAGGTGGGCGTGAACAACTTCCTCGATACTTATAAGGACGACCTTGCCAAGGCGCTCAAGGACAATCTCGTGACCGAGGCGGAGATGGACGCTGCGCTGCACAATGAACTGCGCGTCCTTCTGTGGCTGGGCGAGTTCGATCCGCCCGGAGTGGACCCATACGCCGGCATCGGCCGTAGCGGCGACGGAGAGCTTCCGCCGTGGGAGCGCGACTCCAGCAAGGCGCTGGTGCGGCTGGCCACCGACGAGTCCATTGTCCTGCTCAAGAATGAAGCCGGCACGCTGCCCCTCAACCGAGCCAGGCTTAAATCCATAGCCGTGATAGGTCCCTTTGCCGACCAGGTGCTGCTGGATTGGTACAGCGGAACGCCGCCCTATGCTGTAAGCGCTTTGGAAGGGATTCGTGACGGGGCAGGCAAGGGAATCAAAGTACTCTTCAACGACGGCTCAGACCCGGCGCAGGCCGCGGCGTTGGCCGCCAAGGCCGATGTGGCGATTGTAGTGGTCGGAAACCACCCGGAGTGCAATGCCGGCTGGAATGTCTGCCCCACTCCCTCCAACGGCAAGGAGAGCGTGGACCGCAAAACCATCGTGCTGGAGCAGGAGGAATTGGTCAAGAAGGTCTTCGCCGCCAATCCCCGGACCATCGAGGTGCTGCGCGCCAGCTTTCCCTATGCCATCGTCTGGAGCCAGCAGAATCTGCCCGCGATTGTGCATATAACCCACAACAGCCAGGAGGAGGGCCACGGACTGGCCGATGTGCTCTTTGGCGACTACTCCCCGGCCGGCCGGCTTACCCAGACCTGGCCCACCGGCGACGCGCAACTGCTGCCCATCATGGACTACAACCTGCTCCATGGGCGCACCTACCTCTACAGCAAAGACAAGCCGCTTTACGCCTTCGGCTATGGGCTCAGCTATACGAGTTTTGCCTATGAAGCCCTGAGCCTCAGCGCGCATAAAGTGGCCGCGGATGGCAGCATCCAGGTGACTGTGAAAGTCAGGAATACCGGCAAGCGGGCGGGCGACGAAGTGGTACAGCTCTATGTGCAGCATCTGGGCTCGGCGGTTGTGCGCCCACAGCTGGAGCTGAAGGGCTTCAAGCGCGTAAAGATCGTGGCCGGGGCGGAGCAAGAGGTAAAGCTGGAGCTGAAACCGCGCGATCTGGCCTACTGGGACGCGGCGGGCCACGTTTGGCGGGTGGAAAAGGAACAGGTGCGTGTGCTGGCCGGCGGATCAAGCGACAAACTCCCTGTTCAGGCCATCGTGGAGGTGACGACCAGCCAGGAATTCAAGCCGTAGGGGAGGGAGTACGGCGCTTGCATTTGCCAGCGGTCTTTGCCGCTTTGGATGAGAACCCCAGGAATTGGATGAGGTCTCTGGAACAGCACAGAGTGAGGAATCTATGGTGCGCCCGGAGAGAGTCGAACTCCCGACCTACTGGTTCGTAGCCAGTCGCTCTATCCAGCTGAGCTACGGGCGCGCACGGGTGATTTCAAGCGAAACCATAGACAGAATATCAGGGTTTTTCCGGCTGTGCAATCGAGAAAACTAAGCTGCGGGCGCCGGTTCCGGGGCCGGCTGAGGCGCAATCGGCGGAAGGCCGGCCTCAATCTCCAGGCCCGCCTGGCGGACGAGCTTGGCGACGGCCGCTGCATTGAGCCGGGTAGCGTCATACTCCACGCGCAGCGTGCGTGCGGCGCGGTCGAATGTGAGCCGGTGAATGCCGTAGACCTCGCGGATATTGGCCAGCGCGCGAGTCACTGCATCGATACTGGAGGGCTGCGCAGCCGTGCGAAAGAGAATCTCCACCGATGTCATAGGGAAATGATAGCAAGGCAAGAGGCCTCACCGCGCCTCACAGGCCTCCTCACATGGGAAAGGGCGTACCTTGAACCGCGAAGGCCACTGCTGCCGGCGTTACCGGACTCCGGGCTACGAAACAGTAGCGCCGACCTCCTGGTCGGCTGTAGCGTGGACCTCCCGGTCCCCGCTTGTTTCTTCCTAGTATGCGCTACAGGCTCTTGAGATAAGCCCTTATCTCCGGGCTGCTCCAGTCTTGCGCGCCGATGAACTTGCGCCGGATCACGCCCTGGCGGTCGATCACATAGGTCTCCGGCCACATCTCGGAGTGGTAGAGCCGGGCGGCCTTCTGGCCGGGGTCGCGGACGGTGATCAGGTCCACGTGGCGGCGGGCAATGAAGCGGCTGTAAGCGTCCGGGTCTTCGTCGATGCTGACGGCAATCACGGCCACGCTGGGCAATGCGTGATGCAGTTCAATCAGAGAAGGTGTCTCCTCGATGCACGGCGCGCACCAGGTGGCCCAGAAGTTCAGCAACACCACCTGGCCCCGGTAGCTGGCCAAGTGGACGGTGGTCGAGCCGTCGGAGACGGTAAAATCGGGAGCAACCTGCCCGGTCTGGGCCGGATGCGCGCCGCGGTCGCAGCCGGGCGCGAGGGCCAGCGGCAAAAGGAAAGCGAGAGAGAGGAAACGAGGGAGCCGCACATCCCTATAATACGGAGCGAAGGGGCGCAAAGTCATGGCGAAGGACAGAGCGGAGAGAAACGGGACGGCCGGAAGGTTCAAACCAGTGCTCGGCCTCTCCGATACGCCCGGTGAGCTGGCTACGCTGCCTGTGCCGGCAAGGACGGTTTACGACCAGCCCGAGCCGGAGGAGTTGCTGGAGCTGACCGTCATCATCCCCGCGCGGAACGAGAACGAGTGCCTGGCCGATTGCCTCGAATCGCTTGTCAGTCAGTCGGAGAAAGTCTTTGATCTGGGCCGCGACTGGGAGTTGATCGTCGTCGATGACCACTCGACAGACCGTACCGCGGAGATCGCTCGTGGCTTTGCCGGCGTCACGGTGATCGGAGCAGGGAAGCTGGAGCCCGGCTGGACCGGTAAGAACAATGCCCTCTGGACGGCAGCCCGCCGCGCGCGGGGCCGCTGGCTGCTCTTCACCGACGCGGATACGATCCACGAGCCGGGCAATCTGCACCGCGCCCTGCACGAGGCCGTCCGCTACAAGGTCGGAATGTTGAGCTACTCGCCCCGCCAGATCGTCAGCGGCCTTGCGCAGCGCTCGCTGATGCCGCTGATCTTTTCCGAACTTGCACTGGCCTATCCGCCGGCCAAGGTCTCCGACCCCGCCGAGCGTATCGCCGCGGCCAACGGGCAGTTCTTGCTCATTGAGCGCGAGGCCTATCGCCGCCTCGGCGGGCACGCAATGGTGGCCGAAGAGGTTCTCGAAGACGTGGAGCTGGCTTTCCTGGCCAAGCGGCGCAGGATTGGCCTGCGCTTCCGCTACGCAGCCGACGCCGTCTCCACGCGCATGTACCGTACAACCGCGGCGATGATCGAGGGCTGGACAAAGAACCTTGCGCTTCTCTTCTCCAACTGCCTGGCGCTGGCCCTCTGGCGCGTCCTCGACATTCTGCTGCTGTTCGTCTTACCGGTGCTGGCCGTCGAGCTGTGGAACGTGCACTTTGCTCCACACATGATGCCCTGGGTCTACGACGGCTGGCTGATCGTCCTCTTGTGGGTGCGCAATCTCTTCCGCTTCTACGGCCGTGTCGCCAAGAGCAACTTTCCGTTTCTCGATTGCGCCATCGCGCCGCTGGGGTTGCCGTTGTTTGTCGTGCTGCTCTACAGCAGTTGGTACCAGCACCGCATTCTGAAGCGCGTAAGCTGGAAGGGACGTGAGTACGAGGCGTAATGCAGCTATTAGCTTCTCGCTGCTACTTTGTGGTCTTGTATTGCATCATTTAAGTTACGGCTTTCAAGTCATGCCGCAGTTGTCAGTTTGCAGAGAGGATAACCAGACATGGAACAGACGGATTGCAAACTTACTCAAATCAGCGTTGTGATGCTGGGTGTGCACGTTGTGGCGCGCTCGCTGGAGTTCTATCGCGATCAGCTAGGCCTGAAGGTTCAAAATGAGATCCCTGGTTTCGCGTTCCTGAATGCCGGCGCGGTCACCCTGTGCCTCAGCGAGCCTGCGGCCAAAGTACGTGGCCAGATCGCCGGCGCCGGCGAGACCGTCTTCTCTGTTGAGGATGTCGCCGCCGCCTATCAAGCGCTGCTAGGGAGAGGAGTCCAGTTCACTCACGAACCGCGAAGCATCACACCCACCACGAAAGCTGCCAACTTCGATGACCCTGACGGCAACCACCTTTCCATCGTTGGGCCTTAGCCGTTGTTTGTCTGGCCTCTCTATCGCAGTTGATTTCTGCACCGCATCCTGAAGCGCGTAAGCTGGAAGGGGCGTGAGTACGCGGCTTAGACACATTTGGATGAAAGGAAGCCGATGCGACAAGACGTAAACAAAATTATCGCTGAGCGTCCAAAGGCCAACCGCACTTGGGAGAGTAAGACACCTCGCAAGAAGGCGGTTATATTGGACGTGCAAGGAGATCAGATCAATGAGAGTGCTAATCATATTCGGCTAAAGCGCCAGAAGATGCGTAATACCAGCTTCAATGTTCTGGAACGCTTCTTGATCAGTCGTGTTGGCCGCATGTGGGATAAGGTCTATGCCGAAGTATGTGTGGTTGCGGATTCGAGGAGTTTCGCCGGAGCGGAAGTTCGAGATTACCTGAAGAGTCTTGTTGCAACTGAATGTTGGATCGAAGGGCGAACCGTTATGTGCCATGATTGGCAGGGTTGTTCGCAGGAGGTTACGGGTCTCTACGTCCATCCCAAGAGCCGCTTACTCATGCGCAAAGAACAAATGCCCAAGAGAATACGTAGCTTATGAAGCCAGGCTCGTGTTCGTAGCATCTAGTTCTGTAAGGGGTCGGAATGATCTATCTGACGCGGCGGGCCACGTTTTCCGCATCGCACTACTACTGGAATCCTTCCTGGACGGCGGAGAAGAACGAACAGGTCTTCGGCCGCTGCGCCAATCGCAATGGCCACGGGCACAACTACACGCTGGAGGTCACTGTGGCGGGCGGCGTTGACCCGATCACCGGCTTTGTCGTCGATCTGAAATGGCTCAAAGATGTGATCGAACGCGAGGTGCTCGCCGCCTGGGACCATCGCCACCTCAATCTCGAAGCCCCCGAGTTTGCCGCGACAGCATCAGCCGCGACGATTCCGACGACGGAGAATCTGGCCATCGCCGCTTGGCAGCGCCTCAACCCCGCAGTGAAAGCAGCGGGCGGAGCCCACCTCAGCCGCGTTCGCGTCTACGAGACGCCGGAGATCTTTGCGGAATACCGGGGTGAGCAATGAAAGCCTACTTCGGCCGCCGATACACCATCTCCGCCAGCCACAGGTTGCACGCGGATGCGCTCTCGGCGGAGGAGAACCGCGCCACCTACGGCAAATGCAACAATCCCCATGGCCACGGTCACAATTACATTGTGGAAGTCCTGGTCGGCGGCGATGTGGACCCGGAGACCGGTATGGTGTTGAACCTGGCCGACCTGGATGACGTGGTGCGCGCACGGATCGTCGAGCGCTTCGACCACGCCAACCTCAACCTCGACCCGCTCTTTGTGAATCAAGTGCCGACGACGGAGAATCTCTGTAGAGTAGTCTTCGGATTGTTGAAGCACGCGTTGCCGGCCGGTGAGCTGACGCGGGTGCGCGTGGAAGAGACCGAGAACAACTTTTTTGAGTGTGAGGGCGAGTGAACGGCGCCCGATTCCCCCGGGCGGAAGGATGAGGACCATGGTACAACCGATTGCGATGAGCAAGGCGATTCATCGGGCAGCGGAGATCGACGAAGGTATCAGCGGATTCCGCACCGAGGAGATCGTCCGCGAGATTCTGCGCCGCCTGGGCGAGGATCCAAGCCGCGACGGACTGCGGGACACGCCGGAGCGCGTCGAAAAGTCGATGGGCTTCCTCACCAAGGGCTACCGCGAGAACCCGTCCGAAATCCTGCGCGGCGCGCTCTTCGATGAGGACTACGACGAGATGGTCATCGTCAAGGACATCGAGATCTTCTCGCTCTGCGAACACCACATGCTGCCCTTCTTCGGCAAGGTGCACGTGGCCTATGTCCCCAAAGGCAAAGTGATTGGCCTCAGTAAGATACCTCGATTAGTTGAAGTCTTTGCTCGCCGTTTGCAGATCCAGGAGCGGCTCACCCGCCAGATCGCCGACGCCATTCAGGACGCGATCATGCCCCAGGGCGTCGGCGTGGTGATCGAGGCGCGCCACCTGTGCATGATGATGCGCGGCATTGAGAAGCAGCACTCCTCCACGGTAACTTCGGCGATGCTGGGCTGCTTCCGCAAGAAGGAGACCCGCCTGGAGTTTTTGTCGCTCGTCCACCAGCCGGGTAATGGCGGCCTTTAAGCTTTTGGAAGGCTCACGCTGCTCTGTCAATTTTGAGCCGCAATGGCGTATGCCGAATCCCGTTCTTCTCCAACTCGGGACCGGTTTTTTCAAATCCAAGCTTCTCGTAAACCTCAATTGCATATCTGGATGAGTTCACGGTGATGGCGTCGAGATTCCCATCCAGCGAGCGGCATTGCTTGATCGCTAGCTCGAGAAGCCGGCGGGCGATTCCCCTTCTCTGGTAATCCGTGGTGACAAACAAAAGCGAGATGTGAGAGAAATCGCGGATGGCCAGAACTCCGGCAAGTTTTTCATCTTCCTTGCAGCAAAGTAGAAAGAAACCTTTCTGCGCAAACCGCTTTGCGAGAAACTCCGGTTCAATGAACGATTTGAATTCTGCTATTCCCTGTGGAGAATAATCCTTCGCCTCATATTCTTCGAAGACTCTCCAGACGAGATCCGAGACCTCTTTCTCCTCGCCCTGCCGCATTCGGCCAAACCACACTGAAATATCCTCCATCGATAGTTTTCACTATAGTCGAGAAACCTTACCTGGCCCCGTCAGCTAAAGTGAAGAAGTGAACGGGCTTCTCGTCATCGATAAACCGGCCGGAATGACCAGCCACGATGTGGTCTATCGCTTGCGCAAGATCACCTGCGAGCGTTCCATCGGCCATCTGGGCACGCTGGACCCCATGGCCACCGGCGTTCTGCCGCTGCTGCTGGGCAAGTTTACCCGCCTGGCGCAGTACTTCTCCACGGCGGAAAAAAGCTATACGGGGACCATCCGCTTCGGCTTCGCCACCGACACCTACGACGCCGAGGGCGAGCCTGCCGGGCCGGACCGCTCCGCGGTTTCGGACCCTCCGTTATCGTTGAAGAGGATACAGGCTGTAGCCGCCCGCTTCCACGGCGAGATGCAGCAGATGCCGCCGTCGTTTTCCGCCAAGAAGATTGCCGGCACGCCCGCCTACAAGCTGGCCCGTGAGGGCAAGCCTGTGGAACTGAAGGCCGCGCGGATCCATATCGCCTGTTTCGAAATTCTTGCGCTCGACGGGGCCGAAGCCAGCTTCACGATCAGCATCAGCGCCGGAGGCTACGTGCGCTCGGTGGCTCACGAGCTGGGCCAGGATTTGGGCTGCGGGGCGCATCTGAGCAGCCTGCGCCGCACCCAGGCCGGGGTCTTCACGCTCGCCGAGGCGCACACGCTCGACGAGCTGCAACCGCTGGCCGGGAACGTCGAAGCACTGGAAGCCCTGTGCATTCATCCGCGCAGCCTGCTGCCCGAGATGCCCGCGGTCACCGGCGATGAGTTGGCCCTTGGAAAGTTGCGCAATGGCGCGCAGGCCAACCTGCCGGAGTTTTCCTCGGCGCCGCTGGTCAAGGTCTTTGCCAGCCAAAGCGAGCTGGTGGGTATAGCCAGGCGCGTGGCCGGAACGCTCTTTCAGCCGGTTGTGGGGATGGGGTAATGCAGTTCTCAGTTGTTAGTTCTCAGTTTCTTCTGCGCTGATTCGAATCTTGCCTTCACAGGAAGATCTATGCAATGAGCCGCATTGCGTAATGACTGAAAACTGAGAACTGACAACTAATTTTTTCGCAGCAAAGGCGCGAGTACAGGCAGCAGCGTCCGCGCAATGATCTCCGAGCCTTTGGCGGTCGGATGGATGCCGTCGGGCTGAATGGTGCCGGGGACGTTGATCAGGTCTTTGTAGAGCATGGGTACGAAGGCGACGTGGTGTTTCGCCGTCAGTTCGTGGAAGAGCTGCTCAAAGGCTTGAATGTACTCCCGTCCGTAGTTGGGCGGCAGCGTGATTCCGGCCAGCACAACTTTGATGTGAGCTTCTTCCAGCGCTGTCAGAACGGCGTCGAGGTTGCGGCGGGTCTGCTCCAGAGGCAGGCCGCGCAGGCCGTCGTTGCCGCCGAACTCGACGATGACCACCGCGGGATGCAGCTCTAAAATCGCCCGCATACCGGCGACGGCGTCCTTGGTGGTGGCGCCGCTGGTTCCCTGGTTGCTCACCTCGTAGTGGTAGCCGCGAGCGTCCAGGTTGCGTTGCAGCGCGTCGGGGAAGGATTGGCCGTCTTGCAGGCCGTAGCCGGCGGTGATGCTGTCACCGTAACAGACCAGGACTGGCCGGTCGGCGGCCCAAAGCGGGCCAGCGGCCAGAAGAATCAACACCAACGAAACAAACAATGCGCGGCGAACGTACACATGGATAGTGTAGCGAAAAGCAGGTCCTTCGACATCGCTACGCTCCGCTCAGGATGATGGTTCAAGATTACATAGACAGAATGTCAGGGAGGCCGGCAGCGTGATTGAGGTTCGGGATGCGAAGAAGTGGATACAAAACGGGGCGCGGCGGGTGGAGATACTCAAAGGGATCACCCTGACGATTCCGGCCGGTCAGTTTATCGCCATCGTCGGCGCAAGCGGCAGCGGCAAAAGCACGCTTCTGGGCCTACTGGCGGGCCTCGACACGCCCAGCTCCGGCGAAATTATCCTCGACGGAGTGCCCATCCACAATCTGGCCGAGGCGGAGCTGTCCGCGGTGCGCGGCGCCAAGATCGGCTTCGTCTTCCAGTCCTACCAACTGATCGCCACCCTGACGGCTCTGGAAAATGTTCTGCTTCCTTACGAATTGAACGTGGAAGGCAGCGGGCTCGCTCAGGCGCGGCGGTTGCTGGATGAGGTTGGCCTCACCGAACGCGTGGACCACTACCCGGTGCAGCTCTCCGGCGGCGAACAGCAGCGGGTGGCGCTCGCTCGTGCCTTTGTTGTCGAGCCGCCCATCGTGATGGCCGATGAGCCGACCGGCAATCTCGATTCCGCCAATGGGAAGCTGGTGCTGGACCTGCTGCTGGAGCGCAATAAGCGCGCCGGCACAACGCTGGTTTTAGTGACACACGACCCTGAAGTGGCCAGCAGCGCCGACCGCAAAATTGTGTTGCGCGACGGGCTGATTGTCGAAGATAGCCTGCCGTACGCATCCCAGGAGAAAAATGGCTAAGCGCGCATTGTGTTGGAAGCGGGCTGAAGCCATTGGCTGGCGCGATCTGCGCTCCGCTCCGGGAAAATTCGGCTTTGTGGTGCTCTCGGTGGCCGTGGGCGTGGCCGCGCTGGTGGGCGTACGCGGCTTCAGCGACAGTTTTAAGCGGACTTTGGGAACGGAGGCGCGCTCGCTGATGGCCGCCGACCTGAGTGCGCGCATCTTTCACGAGCCGACGGCCGAGGAAAGCGGAAAAATCGCGGCGATTGCCCGGCAGGGCGGCTTGCGCACAACCTGGGTGACGGAAACGGTTTCCATGGCTTCCGCGCCGCCTGACCCTGTTCCGATACTGGTTTCGCTCAAGGCCGTCGATCCTGCCGAGTACCCGTATTACGGCGAGGCCGAGCTGGAGCCGGCGATGAGCCTGACGAAGGCTTTGGACGGCGACTCGGCGGTGGTGGCCGAGGAGTTCCTCATCCGGTTGAATGCGCGAGTGGGGCAGACGCTGCGGCTGGGCGGAAGGGATTTCAGAATTGCCGCGGTGCTGCGTCAGGAGCCGGACCGCCTCAACGCGATGGCGGCGATCGGACCGAGGGTGATGATCTCGCAGGCAGCATTGGAGCGCACCGGCCTGATCGTTACCGGCAGCCGCGCCACCCAGCGGCTGCTGATGAAGCTCACCGCCCAAGCCGATCCCGTGGCGCTGCGCAAGCAGGTAGAAGCGGCGCTGCCCGATGCGCAGGTGATGGACTACCGCGAGGGCAATCCGGGGCTGAGCCAGGGCCTGGATAACGCTACCGCGATCTTGAGCCTGATCTGCCTGGTGGCGATGGTCTTGGGAGCAATTGGCGTGGCCATGGCCATGCACGCCCACCTCGAGCAGCGCATGGACATGCTGGCCATTTTGAAGGCCGTGGGCGCGAGTTCCGGCGATCTGCTGCGGATCTTCTTATTGCAAACATTAGGTCTGGGCCTGGCCGGAGGTCTTGTCGGCGTGGCCGCCGGCGTAGGCGTGATGGCTGCGCTGCCGGCGGTCTTCGGCCACCTGCTGCCGGTTCAGACGCAGCTCGAATTTCCCTGGCGCTCGGTCGCGGCGGGGTTGGGAACGGGCCTGCTGACCACGCTCCTCTTTTGTCTGCCGCCGCTGCTGGACGTGCGCAATGTCCGGCCGGTGCTGGTCCTGCGCAGGCTCGTCGAGCAGGGGCCGGAGGGCTTTGTCGCCTGGCTGGCGAGCTGGTGGGCGCGCCGCCTGCAACTCGGCCTCGCCGCACTGGTAGTCGCGGCGCTCGGCGGAATCGCCTGGGCGCTCTCGGATTCCGCCAAAGTGGGCGGCTGGTTCGCTCTTCTATTCACAATCGCCCTGGTCGTCCTGTTGATCATGGCCGCTATAACGCTTTGGGTTCTGCGTTTCCTGCTCAACCGCGTGCGTCTGCGCCTGCCTTCCTTCCTGCGCCACGGGCTGGCCAACCTCTATCGCCCCGGCAACCAGTCGGCAGCGGTGATGGCCGCGCTGGGCACCGGCGTCATGCTCATCCTGACGGTCTATCTGATGCAGGCGGCGCTCTTGCGCGATCTGCGCGAGACCGCCTCGCCCAAGCTGCCCAATGTCTTTCTGATCGATGTAACGACCAATGAGGCTGCGGGCATCAAGGATTTCTTTGCGCGTCAGCCTGGAGTGAGTCAGGCTCTGGAGCTGATGCCTGTGGTGACCGGGCGCTTTGTCACGCTCAACGGCAAGCCGCTGGACCAACTGAAGGAGCAGCATTTTCCCCGGCGAATGTTGGAGAATGCCCAACTGACCTGGGCCGACGCGCCTCCGTCCGGCGACAAAGTGACGCAGGGCAAATGGTGGACGGCGGCTGACGCGCCGGAGTTGGCTGTAGGCGACGGCGTTGCGCAACGGCTGCATCTAGGCTTGGGCTCGGCGGTGGAGCTGGAAGAGGGCGGCGTCACGCGTGCGCTGAAGGTGGCCGCAATCTTTCGCGCCGACGGCAACCACCTGGGCGGGCAAATCGAGTTTATCCTGCCTTCCGGCCTGCTCCGGAACCAGACAGCCACCTGGTACGGCGGCGCGCACATCGATCCCCGTCAGGTGGGTGCGATGGAGCGGGCGCTCTTCGCGGCTTATCCCACGGTCACGGTGATCAATCTGGCCGATGTGCTGGGGCGCATTGAGAGCGTGGTCGATCAGATCACCTTTGTCGTCCGCTTTCTGGCCGGCTTCTCCATCTTCGCCGGGCTGATGATTCTGGCTTCCAGCATCGCCAGCACGCGCTTCCGCCGGATGCGCGAGGCCGTCGTGCTGAAGACACTCGGCGCAACGCGGATGCGCATTGTCCGCACCTTCAGCGTCGAGTTCAGCGTCCTTGGCCTGCTGGCCGGCTCGGTCGGCGTCCTCTTCGCCAATCTGCTCACGCGGGTGCTGCTGCGCAAATTGGAAGTCGGCTTCCACATCGAGTGGCGCGCCACGCTGATTGCGTTGGTCGGCACGGCCCTACTGGCCACGGCCACCGGCTGGATCGCCAGCTACCGCATCCTCGGCCTGCGCCCGCTCGAAGTCCTCCGCGAGGAATAAAAGGCTGTCCGCAACCCTATCCGCTAAAGGCTTCATTTTCAAGCAGAGCAAGCCCTTCGAGGCGAACTTGACTTTGGGCGAAGAAATAGATTGGAAAGCGCAATTCCGCCTTGACAACAGTCATTGATTTCGCTGTGTTCGACAGAAAGCATTTGGTCTGGATGGCCAGGATTTTGGACCCTCGGTTACTTGCCGCTCTTCGTATCAGGGGATACGGTTACAAGCTCAGTAATTGTGCCGCTTTGCGGTCCGAATTTAATCCGATACTTAGCGCCTGAAGCATCCGTGATGATCAAAAAACCCTCCTGGTCCAAAGTGAAACTTGAAATCAATATCCACGTTCCTTCCTCCTTGGACGACATGATCCGAGTCGGCTTGAACATAATTGTCCCAGTGGCGACTTTTCCATCCGAGGAACATGCAATCGCCCCAGTGAATTTCAGGAGATAATTTGCCTTTTCCCCTGCCAGAGCGTCGGTGGCTTCTCTTCCAGGCATCGCCTCCTCCCGAGCAAATCCCTCCGGTGCGCCCTGAGTGCCATCCGGAATGGTGATCCCTTCAGTAGAAACATAATTGGCGGGATTAGCAGCACCCGCAGCTTGACCAAAAGCTGTGCCGGACAATACGAGGGCAAATACAAAAAGAACCGCCAGAAAATACTTCATACGCATGGTGAATTCCTCCAAGTAGAAGTATATTGCCTACTCACTGAACTTGCATTGAGTGGCGAAGACTTTTCTTGCGCCTATCAAGATAGTAGTGTCGGCCTCCTGGCCGGCTGTCTCGTGGACCTCCCGGTCCACGCCGCACTCGACACAAATAGGAAAAATGCCCCGAAACTGCCGCTTATGAGAAACTAGAAGAGTAGCCTTATCATCCCAAAGTCATCCGGTCTGCGCAGCCGAACCCTGTCGCGCCCCCATAAGGAACCTGAATAAGAATGATCAGTGTCAGCAATGTGACCATGCGCTACGGCGCGAAGGTGCTCTTCGAGGACGTCAGCGTTGCCTTTATCCCCGGCCGCCGCTACGGCCTCACCGGACCCAACGGCTCCGGCAAAACCACCTTCATGAAAATCCTCACCGGCGAGCTGGATGCGCAAAAGGGCACCGTCGTCCGCCCGCGCAAGCTCGGCGTGCTCCGCCAGGACCAGTTCGCCTTTGACGCCTATCGCGTCATCGACACCGTCATCATGGGCAACAAGCCCCTCTGGGCTGCCCTCGAAGAGCGCGACCGCATCTATGAAAAAGACGACCTCTCCGACGCCGATGGTATGCGCCTCGGCGAACTCGAAGGCGTCATCGGCGACGAGGACGGCTACACCGCCGAGGCCGACGCCGCCATTCTCCTCGACGGCCTCGACATTCCCGAAGCCCTCCACGAGCGCCGCATGGGCGAGATGCAGGGCGGCCAGAAGATGCGTGTCCTGCTCGCCCAGGCCCTCTTCGGCCATCCCCAGGCCCTGCTCCTCGACGAGCCCACCAACTACCTCGATCTCGACTCCGTCCACTGGCTCCAGGACTTCCTGCAGAACTACGACGGCACGCTGATCGCCATCTCCCATGATCGCCACTTCCTCAACAGCGTCACCACCCACACCGCCGACATCGACTACGAGACCATCATCACCTACACCGGCGGCTATGACGAGATGGTGATGGCCAAGACGCAGATCCGCTCCACCCTCGAATCGCAGAACGCCCAGCGCGAAAAGAAGATCGCCCAGCTCAACGACTTCATCGCCCGCTTCTCCGCCGGTACCCGCTCCTCCCAGGTCACCAGCCGACGCAAGGAGGTCGAGCGCCTGCAAACCAACGACCTCGCCCGCTCCAATATCGCCCGCCCCTACATTCGCTTCGACCAGACGCGCCCCAGCGGCAAGCATGTCCTCGAATTCAAGCACATCACCAAAATCTACGGCGATCACAAAGTCATCGACGGCTTCAGCGCCAACCTCCTGCGCGGCGAACACATCTGCCTGATGGGCCGCAACGGGGCAGGCAAGACCACGCTCCTCAAAAGCCTGCTCGCGAACTATCCCGGCCTCGCCGACAAGGACTTCGAGTTAGACTCGGGCTCCGTCTTCTGGGGCCACGAAGCCCAGATCGGCTACTTCCCGCAGGACGTAGGCGCAACCATCGAGCACGGCCTCACCGTCGCCGAATGGCTCCATCGCTGGAAGCCCGACGCCCACGTGGAAGACATCCGCGGCATTTTGGGCCAGATGCTCTTCAGCGGCGAAGAGGGCGACAAGCAGACCAAAGCCCTCAGTGGCGGCGAACAGGCCCGCCTCGCCTTCTGCAAGCTGATCCTCACCAAGCCCAACATCCTCATCCTCGACGAGCCGACAAACCACCTCGACCTGGAAGCCATCAACGCATTAAATATAGCCCTCCAGCGCTATGAAGGCACAGTCCTGTTAGTCACCCACGACCACGATCTGATCGACGAAGTAGCCACCCGCCTCTGGGTCTTCCACGAAGACAGCATCGAAGACTTCCAAGGCCCCTACGCCGAGTGGAAGGGCAAGCACAACTAGCTCGTAGCGCCGGTCTCCAGACCGGCTGTCGCGCGGGCGTCCTCGCCCGCGCTCCAAACCCACTTCCACCCCTTCAACCCTGCTCGTTCCGGATTATTCACCACATAGCGGACGGCACGCTCCAACTCGTCCCCATTGCGAATGAGCCGGTCATAATACTCCCGCTGCCAGAACGCGCCGCCGCGACCGAGGATCTCGTTTGCCTTCCTGGCCGTAAAGGACTTCCAGCCTTGCAGCACCTTGCTCAATTCCTGCCCCGGCAGCAACCGGCAAACAACATGCACGTGATTGGGCATGACACACCAGGCCACGAGCCGATACCGCTTTCCCTGCCAGAAATGCAGAGCGTTGGCCACGAGTTCGCCAATGCGTGGATCGCGCAGGAAACATCCACCCAAGCCGCGATCAAAATACTCTTCCAGTTTTGCCGTGCTGAATTCGGCGGCCAGCACCTCCTGGGAGGGCGACAGATGAGCGCCCACGCGCTTTGCCGCGATCAGAATGCGGTGACGCTCCGCTATCTTTTCCAGGACCGGCAGCGGCAGTGAGTACGCCAGATGAAAGGTAAGGAAATACAGGCCTGCGTCCTTCTCCCAATGGGGCAGG
>CAZQRX010000060.1:0-16503 GCA_964595845.1 uncultured Occallatibacter sp.
ATTCAAAAACCTGTTTTGGACAGTAGTGAATAACCACTGCGCCTACGGCGCGGGCCGCGAGGGCGCTTCCGTGGAGGCCTTCAGCACTGGACTCTCCGGTTCATCGCCTAAAAACTTCTCGTCGTCCTTGCCGACAATTTCGGCGCGCATCCAGGTCATCCAGATGGGCAGCGCGGCCTTCGCGCCGGTCTCCTTTTCGCCCAACGACTCGCGGCTGTCAAAGCCCACCCAGACGCCGCAGGTGACCGAGGGCGAAAAGCCCAGGAACCAGGCGTCGGTATAATCACTCGTCGTACCGGTCTTGCCGCCCAGCGGGTGGTTCAGTTGCGCCGCCGCCTGGCCGGTACCGTGCGCGGTGACGGCGCGGAGCAGCGTCATCATGGTGCGCGCCGTCTGCTGGGCAATCACTTCGTTGACCGCGGGCGGCTCCTCCCACAGCGTGATGCCGTCGGCGTTGGCGACTTTTTTGATCAGCCGCGGCTTCACGCGAATTCCATCGTTGGGGAAGACCGAGTAGCTGGCCACCTGCTCTTCCAGCGTGATCTCCACCGCGCCCAGAGCCACCGGCAGGTAGGCGGGAATGTTGCTGGTGACGCCGAAGCGGTGGGCCACCTCGATGACATTGGCGATGCCGACGCGCGCGGCCAGCTTGAGGGCGGGAATGTTGCGCGACTCGGCGAAGGCGTTGAGCAGCGTCATCGAGCCCTTGTAGTCGTTTTCGTAGTTGTGCGGGGTGTAACTGCCAAAGCTGACAGGCCCGTCAATAATGATGTCGGTGGGCTTGGCGCCGTCCTCGATGGCCGCGGTGTAGACGTAGGGCTTGAAGCTGGAGCCGGTCTGCCGTTCCGCCTGGGTCGCGCGGTTGAATTGCGAGAGCGCGTAATCGCGCCCGCCCACCATCGCCAGCACGTCGCCGGTGGTGTTGTCGATGGCCAGCAGAGCGCCCTGAGCGCCGGAGTCCTGCTCCAGCGTGGCGCGGCGCGCCGTGCCCTCCATCGCGTCGCCCAGATGCACGTAGATCACGTCACCGGGCTTGACCAGCGCATCGCCGTAGCGCTGGCCGGTCCACTTCCAGTCGTCGGCGAGAAGCACAATCTCGTCCTTGCCCACGCGAGCGTGAATCTCCAGGGGCAGCACGCGGGTTACCACGGCATGAACGTAGTCGCCGGGCCCGGACTTCATCGCCCAGTCGGGATGCTTGTACTCCTCGATGGTGCTGCCGCCGGTCAGCATGTTTTCCTGTTTGCCGACCCAGCCTCGCCGCCGCTCATAGACAGCCAGGCCGTCCACGACAGCGCGATTGGCCGTTTGCTGCAGCTCCAGATCGAGCGTGGTTTGCACCTTCAGGCCGGCCTCGTGCACCTGCTCGGCGCCGAAGCGCTTTTCCAGCTCCTGCCGGACCTCCTCCTGAAACCACGGCGCCACCGACATCTCCGGCTGGGCAACGTGCAATCCCAGCGGAGCCTGGCGGGCCTGATCGGCCTGCTGGTGGCTGATGGCGCGGTCGATCTCCATCTCCGTGATCACCAGGTTGCGCCGGTGCAGCGCCTTCTCCGGATTCAACAGCGGCGAGTAGGCCACCGGCCCCTTGGGCAACCCGGCCAGCAGCGCCGCCTCGGTCAGCGTCAGATCGCGGGCATGCTTGCTGAAGTAATACTCCGAAGCAGCCTCAAAGCCGTACTGGCCGCTGCCCAGGTAAATCTGGTTGCCGTAGAGAGTGAAGATCTGCTGCTTGGTGAAGGCGCGCTCGATCTGGATGGCGAGGTAAGCCTCTTGAATTTTGCGCGTCGCGGTGCGCTCGGAGGAGAGAAAGAGGTTGCGCGCCAACTGCATGGTCAGCGTGGATGCGCCCTGAGCGCGTCCGTGGCTGCGCACGTCGTGCCACGCCGAGCCGGCGATGCGCAGCACGTTGATGCCCCAGTGCGACTCGAAGCTCTTGTCTTCAATCGAGATCACCGCCTGCCGCAGCACCGGCGCAAAGTCGTCGTAGTTGACCACCACGCGCCGCTCCAGCGCAAAAGAGCCGATGATGCGGCCCTTCTGGTCGTAAAGCTCCGTCAACGTCGAGGGCCGGAAGCGCTCCAGGTCGTGAATCTGCGGCAGATCGGCGGAGTAGACCAGCGTCAGCCCGGCCAGCGAGCCGGTAATCACCGCCAGCACCAGTAGCGCGGCCAGCACGAGCTTGCCGGCCAGCTTGCGCCGCCCATGCGCGGGCACATACTCGGCGTGCAGCCGCCGCCTGCGGGCAAGCTCGCGCGGTCCAATCGGCTCGTCAGAATTGTCTTGCAAGCAGTTCAAGCCTCGTCGGCATCTCTTCCGCGCACAGCGGAGAAATCCTCAAGCCCAAGGCTAGCATTTTCCCACGCAGAAATGCGGCGAAGAGCGCCGCCGCGTACCATGCCGTGCAAGAGCGGGAACGCGTGGAAGAGTTTAGCTATTCTTCGCCTTCAGCAGATCGATCGCCTTCAGAAGCGGCTCGTCGCTTTTGGGCGGCGCGGCTTCCTCTTCCTCGCCTTCGCCCGCCGTCTCGACCACCACGGTCGGCGCCACCGCTTCGTCCTGAATCTTCTTGCCGGCGGCGGTCTGGTACTTGGCCACGGTCAGCAGCAGCGCTGCGCCGTCGGGCAACTCGATGGTCTTCTGCACCGAACCCAGGCCGAAGCTGCGCTCGCCCACCACATCGCCGCGCTTCGCGTCTTCAATTGCCGCGGCCGTCAGCTCGGCCGGTCCATAGGTGCCGCGGTTGATGAGCACGGCCAGCGGCGCGCCGGAGATGAACTTGGCCGGATCGGCGGTGAAGGTCTGGCGGGGAAACTTCTGGCCTTCGAGCACGGCCAGCGTGCCCTGCTTGATGAAAAAGTTCGCCAGCCGCACTCCCTGTTCGGCGTCGCCGCCAGCTGAGTCGCGCAGGTCCAGCAGCACCTTGCGGCCCGCGGCCGATTTGAGCGCGGCGACCATCTCGTCCACCCGCGAGGCGGTCAGCGCGCCGGGTTTCAGATAGAGAATGGTCGCGTCTTCCAACTGCCGCTCGTCCAGCGCGGGCGCGGCGGTGATGGAGCGGGTCAGAGTAACTTTCTCCGGATCGGCCTTGCCGGGGCGCACCACCGAAAGCGCCACCGTGCTTCCCGGCTTGCCTTCCAGCATCAACCGGATCATTGCCAGCGAGAGCTCGCGGGTGGACAGATCGCCAATGGACTCGATCACGTCCCCGTCGGAAATATGCTCCTTGGCGGCCGCCGATCCGGGCAGCACGCTCACCACCAGCGCATAGCCGTAGCGCTTGGAGACAATAATGCCCACCTGCGCCGCGCCCACCGCCGGGTGCTCCTTATAGAGTGTGTACTCGGCCGGAGTCAGGTAGCTGGAGTCGGCGTCAAGCGACTCCAGCAGCCCGTGCAGCGCGCCGGTCGTCACATTGTTGAGGTTCGGCTCGGTGACGTAGTCGGTCTGAATCTTATTCAGCACCTCGCTATAGACATTGTTCTGCTTATACGCGCCATCATGGGCGCCGGCGCGCACGCCCAGCAGCCCGAACTCGCCCAAAACAACGCCGGAGACCAGGGCGAGGCAGAGCGCAATGGAAAGCAGGAAGACAAATCGCTGGAAGAATCGAGACAAAGCACCACCTCGTCGGCCCAACGGGGAATCAGGCCGCTCACCCTTTAGACGTTCATGATACCGCAAGGGGGTGAGCGGTGCGCGAAAAGCGTCTCCTCCGCCTGCTCAACATCCTCCTCGCCGCATGGTTACCAAAGATTCATTCCTTTAGTAACACAACCCACAGCCCAACCCGCTACAATCCCCCAAAGCCGCTTTTCCGGCAAAACGCGTCGCGAAACCACGGAAAGGATCGAGCCCATGCGCAAGACCTGGGGTAAATTGGGGGGGCAATTGAAGGGCCATTCCTCCGCGCCTGCCTGCTTTTTCTGATGTTTTCTCCCACGATCTGCCACGCAGTTCCTGTTTGCCCCAACTCCATGACCTCTTTCACCCCCAGCACCTGGATGGCGGGAAAAACCTATAACATCACAATCAAGGGAACAGGCTTAACCGGTAACGGCACCGGATCACTTTGCTGGAATCCGGGCATCACTTTTTGGGTAGGGTAACTGTCGATACTGGAAACGTGTCAATCACAAACATTAATATCATCAGCGACACAAAGGCCACCGCCACCGTCACGCCTGACGCCTCCGACCCCACCGAAACCAGATGCATCGGCGTGGGGGAATTAATCATCGGAGCCGTTCCTATAGCACCAGTCCGCGCCGCAACCAATGCCAATGTCGCACCCGTTGCAACGCCAGCGGCGATGATAACTGCGAGTTGCATTGCTTCCGACGGTATCCCGGTGCAGATCGTTGGCGAACTAACCATCACTTCCGTCACTCCACTCGGCTGGTGGGCCGGACATACGCAAGAGATCACCATTACCAACTCGGGATTTCTAAAGGCTTCCGACCCGGGCGGCCCCACATCGCTCACGGTCTCCGCATCGGGAGTCAAAATGACGAATCCCGAGGTCGTCAGCGACACGCAGATCACGGCTACTGTGGACGTATCCAAGAAAACCCCTGCTGAGACCGTAACCCTGACCGTCACCAACCCCTCCACCAGCGGCACACCACAGACCGCCACGGCCAAACCCGCTCCCGTAGTTCTGCCCGTGCCTGAAATCAAGTGGAAGGGCAATACGATCAGCGGCGATGACGCGAAGACGCAGAAAGTGCAGGTCGACCAGCCCGTCGAATTAACCACGACACCGACCACTCTCCCTGGCGGATTCACCGTCAGCAAGAGCACCTGGGATATTGATGGAACAAATATCAAGCAATATCATGAAGAAGACGACGCCGGAATCTCGGTGGACGAGACTGATCTAGATTCCGCAAACACAAGCTTCTACTGGCTCTATCCGGATAGTGGGCTCAACGTGACCTACGAATACTGCGCGACAGACCCAAACGGCAATCAATTGTGCACCTCGCCGCAGGCTAAGGCCACCTTCAATGCAACAGAGAGAACGGTATCCTTGTCGACATGGGACTCCGAAGAAGCAACGATTGAACATCTCAATTTATGCACCATGGACAATATAACAGCACCGTATCTGGGGTATGGCGATCTTTCGGGGCCGGCTCCAGGTTGCCCAGGACAACAAAGTGGAACAGTCGGAATTAGACTCCCGGCTTCTGGGGCATCGGGAGGAAAATACGTGTTTGTGCAAGTCATCAACGCAGACTTTAGCTCATACACACACCAGGCTCCAAACGGTGGCGGCCCTGCACTACCGCCATATATTTGCGGTCCCCACGCGGGACTCGACAAAGGTTATCCATTCCCGGGCGTGTATCCGAATACTCCATGGATTGCCTATGACAGGCCGCAGATGCCGCTACCCGTTACCTACGCTACTGGAACCAGAAACTACTATGCCTCAATGTACCTCTTGTGGCAACCGGATCAGCTTTCATCCACGTCTACGCCGTCAATTCCTGTACCAATCGGATACCAGGATTGGCAATTCATTGATACGGCGTTCCAGAAGACACCCATAGGAAAAGACAAGTGGCGCACAGATAGGACGCCAACAGCAAGCGGAGACTATGGCGAGGGTTTTGTGCCGGCAACACCCTATGACAATGCAATCTACGGCTATCCGCAATGGAGCTACATAGCAAGTACCAGTTGCGGAGTCAGTCAGGAAATCGACGCAGATATGTTAAACAGATACTCGCTTTGGAACAACATATCAAGCACTGGACGCAGCATGAATAAGGAGGAACAATGATTACTTTTCTGAGAATTTTTCGGAGTATACTCCTCGTCGGAGTGTTGACGATTGGGGCATCGATTTCAATAGCTCAGGACGAGACACGATCCACAAATGTTGATCCGGATGGCGTACATATGCACTCAATCCGAAATCCGGGTCAAACCGCTCCGTCCTTCACGCTTGCGATAAGCACAAAAACAACCGAATTTCGTGTCGGTTCGAGCGCGCGGATCAACGTGGCAATCAACAACATTACCAAGCATACAATCGACTACTCAGATTGGTATTCGGACGCAAGAGAGATGTCCTACTCATATGATGTGAGAGACGAAGATGGAAATTCACCCCAGAAAATTGTGCACCAGCACCCGGAGTTGGATACTCCGAGTTATTACTGGGGTGCCATTTCGCCAGGAGAAAGCAGGACAACCCAGTTGCGGATAAGTCAGATTTATAAATTTGATAGACCTGGCAAGTATACTATCCAGCTCTTCCGCGCTGATCAGGATTGCCTCGACGAGAACGGCAAGCCGGTGGTCGTGAAATCCAACACCATCACTATCTTGATTACCGGCTAACTATTAACTGTCCGCCAGCTAAATGCTCCGGTGTGTACGTGGGAACCCCGGGCATAAGACTTACTGCATCTGGTGTATCGGGTGGGAATTAAGTGTTTGTGCAGGTCATCCAGTCTGACACGCTCACATGGAATGGTCCCACGCCCTATTCATGTGGGCCGTACCAGCTAGTTCTCGATGGAGCTTATCCGTTTCCAGGCGTAAACGACAAGAACAACCCAACTTTTGCGTATGACGGCCCTGGAATGTCCCTTCCCAACAAATACACTTTTGGACAAAGGGATTTCGATGCCAATATGTACTTGTTATGGCAGCCGGATTAGCTTTCAGGGACAGGCGCAGCATCCATCCCGGTTCCAATTGGCCACCAGGAATGGCATTTCGTAGCCACTACGAACCAGAAGCCACCAATCGGAAAAGGAAAATGGCAGAAGCAAGACACAACCGCTCACGGAGACAACGGCGGATATCAGGCATCGCAAGCAACGGACAATGAGCAGGATGGGTACCCCACTTGGCACGGAGTGTCTGACATCGGAAGCTGCAATCCAAACCTGGGAACTGAGGAGGTAGAAGAATGATTAAGAACATCTTTCTTGGCATGGCCTTCGCCGGTCTGTTGCTTTTCACCGCGCAGATGATGCGCGCACAAGATTCCGCGCAGTCGAGCAAAATAACCAAAGACGACAATGCCTTAAAAGGCGATTCTTCCCAAACCCTTGAGGAGATGCGCGCAAAATCTGGCGCGGATGAAGCTCATTCAATTATTGACGTGTTCCCAACATTCTCATTAACTTTGAGCGCCAAGACATACGAATTTCGTGTGGGATCGCAGATGCGCATCACGATCACGCAGACCAACCTCACAAAACATGGGATCGATTGCACCTCAGAGTGGGATGGGATTGACCGCACCTATCAATACGAAGTTACTGATGAAGATGGTAAACCTGCTGAAAAACTCCACAGGGGCAACGCTGGATGGGACGTCCACCCTAGCATCTTGGCTGCGGGAGAAAGCAACTCGGCTAACATCATAATTAGTAGGATATTCACATTTGATCGCCCAGGAAAATACGTCATTCGAGTTTCCCGCAAGGAAAACTACCTGACTGACGAAAAAGGTGAGCCTCTAGTCGTTTGGTCCAATCCCATCACCATTACGATTACTGGCTAACCATTAACCATCCGCCCGGAGACCAAACCAACCTCCGGGGCCAACACTCAGCACTCTGACGTGAAATAGAAGAATGATTAAGAACATCTTTCTTGGCGGGTGGCCCACATCTGATCAATACAATTGGGTGGCTTACGTCTCGATTTTGAGATATGGGAGACGATGAACCTCAACCTGCGGCTTTTCGTACTCTGTATCTCCGAGGCGGGATGTTTTCCAGGTCTGAAAATCCAGACCTGGGCCACCCATCGTTCATGGTAGGTTAAGATGTGGGCCATCCGTGCCTACATGGACCCCCGGTTATGCATTCCCAACCTGGGAGGAATATGCCCCCGACTTGGGGCAATATTACTGCCCGTAACGCTATCAACGATAGGATATTATGCGAATCTCCAGATTGGCCATTATCGGATTTCTCATCGCGCTGCAAGCCACTGCGGCCGACTCCACTATTCTGTCTCTTAAGATCGATATCCTCAACCTTACAGTCAAGCTTGGGGACGAAATCAGGATTCGGATCACTATAACCAATGAATCCAGCCAACCGGTCACATTTCACGAGACGAATCCCTTTTGCAATTACCCTCTGAAGGTCCTTGACTATACTGGGAACACAGCGCCGCCGACTGAATTCATGAAGCAGATCGGATGCGAATTCGCTAACGCCCAAACTGCGGGCAGAAATATACTCGTGTTCCTCAAACCCGGCGAATCCCATGTTGATTCTGATATGGAAGTCACCGAGGTCTGCGTCATCTCCGAGCCGGGAGAATACTCTGTCGAAGTGGACCGGATATTTTCCGGTATCGGTCTGGTCAGATCCAATGTTGTGAAAGTATCCATCACGCCCTGAAGTCGGGTGAACAGGTGGCAGGTGGCCCAGGTCTGACCAATAAAGTTGGGTACCCTCGATAAGGCCGAAGGCTTTGTCAAGCGCAAAGAACCGGGCGGTGCGTGAGTACCGCGCCTTTTGCCAGCTTGGCTGAGGACCGGAGCTCTCAAGAGATTTACGCTGCATTATCATTCGGCGGGCATTACGCCCTACCAACCATCGATTCGGCCTCGAAGATCCGGCTATGATCCTTCCATGCGGACATCTAGCCTATTGCTGGATGCGAGAGCGCCCATTCAACGTCACGACCTGGCTTGCGTCACCGGTGAGCCTCGTAACGGCTCGCCTGTGACGCCGCTCATGCCGGTCAGGGCCACCCACCGCCCGCTTCCCGTCCGTATAACCAAGTACTCATTGTTTAGGCATATACCGCGCCCTGTTTAGATGGAATCTCCGAACGATTCCCTTGAGGATTCGATCGTTTTGGGAGCTACTGCCGTCCCACCGTCCGCTCCAGCTCAGCGCGGGCTGTGCTGCGCTCCATCTCCGCCTGAAAGAGCCCGGCTTCGGCCTCGGCAAGCTGCACTTCGGCTTCCTTGAGCGCGGAGGGATTGGCCGTGCCCGCCTCCACCTGATTGGCTGTGATGCGCCGCATCTCGGCTCGCGCAGCCACACTTTCGCGCGCTGCCTCCAGGCCGGTCTCTGCGCGCCGCACCTTGCGCACATCTTTTTCCATCTCCACGCGCACCCGATTCTCAACTTGGCGGAGGTTCTCTTCGGCCTCGGCTACCTGCGCCCGGCGCTCATGCACTTGGCCGCTGCGCTTGCCGAATTCGAGCAGCGTCCAGTTTATTTTGAGACCCACAAGACCGTTGTTCTCCGTCAGCAACGGCACGCCATCCTGATGGACGTATTGCGCAAACGCTCCGATTTCGGGAATGTACTCCGCGTGCGCCGCGCTCAGGCCCGCCCGCGCTTTCTTCAGCGTCTCTTCGGCGGCCGCAACCTCCGGATTGTGAGCCAGCGCCTCGGTCTCCACATCGCCTGCTGTTGCATTCGAGGTCTCCGATTCTGGCGCGATGAGTTCCACGTCAGTGTCCAGCGGCAGGCCGGTCAGATCGTTGAACTCCACCTTCATGTCGGAGATGGCGTCTTCGAGCGATCCCAGCGCGTGGCGAGCTTCGGCAATCTGCGCCTGGCCCTCCAGCACCTTCAACTCCAGCACCGCCCCGGCCTCGACGCCATTGCGCACCTCGCCCAGGCGCTCTTCGCCGGCCGCGATGCGCAGCTCCGCCGCCTGCTCACGCCGTTCCGCCGACAAGAGGCCGTAATAGAGCTTCTTCACGTTCAAGGCGACCTCGTTCTCCGCCCGGTGTGCATCGTCCTGCGCGCCGCCCGCATCCGCTTTTGCTACTTCTACCCCTGCATGGATCTTGAAGACCTGCGTCAGCGGCTGAGCCGCCGTGGTTGTGCTCCGAATGAAGTTGTGGTGGCCCAGCGGCAGCGAACCATTCTCTCCAGGGATGGGACCGATGACCGGGTAGACGCCCAGGGCGCCCATCGGGATCTCCATGTGTTCAATGTTCTGGAGGTGCGCGGCGTCGCTTTCGTTGCTCAGTACCGGGAAGTAATTGGCGCGCGCTTCAGTCACGCGAGCCCGCATCTCTCTTTCCTTCAGGTGCGCCAGCTTCACGGTCGAGTTCTGCTTGGTGGCCAGTGCGACTGCCTCATCCAGCGTGATGCGCCGCGTGTCGGCTTTAGCAACGCCGGGAAGCGTGAGCAATAGCAGCGCGATGCCCGCGACCGAAGCCGGCACAGGCGCGGCGTGCTTGCGGTGCGCCACTACAAAGAGAACTGGAATGGCCACCAGCGTGAAGACCATCGAGCCCAGCAGCCCGAAGGCGAGGACGCTGGCCAGCGGCGACCACAGGCTCGATCCGGATAGAATCATGGGAATAACGCCCACGGCGGCGGCCGCAGAAGTGAGGAAGATGGGCCGCAGACGGCGTTCTCCGGCCTCCAGCGCCGCCTGCTCCAATTCCACCCCATTCTTCATCCTTTCGTGGATGTAATCGATCAAAATGATGGAGTTCCTCACCACCAGCCCGCCCACGCTGATAATGCCGATAAAAGCCGTAAATCCGAAGGTATTGTGGGTAATCAGCAGGCCCAGAGCCGCGCCCGGCAGCGCTAGGGGAAACGCCGCCATTACGATCAGCGGGTCCACCAGCGTGCGGAACTGGAAGAGCAAAATCAGGAAGATCAGCAGCAGGCTGAGCAGGAGCGCATTGCGCATCTCGCCAAAGGTCTCTTGCTGGTTCTGGTACTCGCCGCCAAATGCGATGTGGTAGCCTGGCGGCAGGGAGAGGCCGTCGAGTTGCTCGCGCGCGTCGCCCAGAATCTCGCTCGCCAGGCGATGGCCGCCGGGGAAGGCGCGCACCGTCAATGTGCGGACGCCGTTTCTGCGCACAATCCTGCCAGGCTCCCACTCTGAAGTGAGCGTCGCCACTGCCGCCAGTGGAACCTTTGCCCCGGTCACCGGGGACATCACGTAGGTGTCGGCCACGTTCTGGAAGCTCTGCCTCTCCGCGGGATCCAGCCGCAGAACCACATTCACGTCGCGGTCGCCCTCCCAGAATGTCGTCACCGGCGCGCCTTCAAAGCCCGCGGCCAGCTGCTGGGCGATGGCGGCGTTAGTCAATCCCATCCGGTTGGCCACTTCCTCGCGCACGTTCAGGCCCACCTGCCAGGCATCCTCGTGCCAGTCGGAATGGATGTAGGTCGCGCCAGGGGTGTGGCGGAAGATCTCCTCGACCTGGTTGCCCAGCGTCTCCAGCGTGGCAATGTCGTCTCCGGAGATCCGCACCTCAACCGGAGCCTCCATAATCTGTCCCTGCTGGAGTTCCTTGACGAAGACCTTCGCCTCCGGCGCGACATCGGGCAGCCGCTGCCGCAACTGCTCCACCAGTTTGGGCGTTTCCTTTACGTTTTTGGTGTTGACCAGAATCTGCGCATAGTTTGCCGCCGGGGCCTGCGGGTTCACGTTGTAGTAGAAGCGCGGCGCGCTCTCGCCCAGAAAGCTGGTATACATCTTGACCTGCGGCTCCTGCTTCAGGACCGCTTCAATCCGGCGCACGGCGGCGTCTGTGGCCTCGATCTTCGCGCCCTCCGTAAGCCACACGTCCATCACGAACTGGTTCCGCTCGGCCAGGGGAAAGAGCAGTTGCGGCACCAGCACAAGAATCCCGATCCCGGCCGCAACCGCCAGCACGCTCGATACCAGAACCGCCCGCTTGTTCCGCATAGCCCACACGATGACTCTGTTGTACTGCTTCTGCATGTGGTCCAGCGGAGTGAGCTTGCGCACTTTGTTGGAATCCTCCTGGCTGTGATCCACCAGGCCCTTGCGGATGAAGAAGCGCGCCATCAGCGGCGTCAGCAGCATGGCCACTAGGAACGAAGTGCCCAGCGAAATGGCCACGGCAATCGGCAGGGAGCGGATGAACTCACCCACCGGGCCGGTCAGCATCAACAGCGGGATGAAGGCCGCGATGATGGCCAGCGTAGCGGTCAGCACGGGAACAGCCATCTCCGTAGCGCACCTCTCCGCCGCCTCGTCGATCGGCACTTTGCGGTCGAGAAGGCCAACATAGTTGTCGACGATCACGATGGCGTTGTCCACCACCATACCCAGCACCGTAATCAGCGCCGAAATCGACACCTGCTGCAACTCGATGCCGCACGCGTGCAACACTCCGAAGGTCATCGCCACCGATACAGGAATGGCGATGGCGGAGACCAGCGAAACCCGCAGCGGCAGCAGCAGCATGGTCACCAGAATGACCGCGACAATCGCAATCCCGAATTCGCCGAAAAACTCGCGGATACGTTCGGAGACCACCCTGGGCTGGTCCGCTACCAGGTCGAGTTTCACGTCCGGCGGCAGAGTCGCCTGCACGCTCTTCAGCGTGGCGCGCAACGTGTTCCCGAAGTCCACAATGTTGTTGCCCTCGCGCATCTCGACCGTTAGCAGAATGCTCTGCTCGCCGCCTATGCGGGCGTATTCGGTAGGGTCTTTATAGACCCGCTCCACAGTGGCCAGATCGCCAATATAGACCGGCTGGCCGGTGGGAGATACATCGACCATCACCTGGCGAATCTGGTCTTCGGTCTGGAAGCGCCCGCCGGAGTCGATGGGCACCTTGCTCTCGCCGGCCGGCACGCGGCCCGCAAATTGCGGGGTGTTGCGCCCTTGCAGAGCGCCCATCACCTTCATCGGGTTCACGCCATACTGCGCCAGCCGTTCCGATGAAGTGCCGATGTCGATCTCTTCCTTCCGATCGCCGATGCGCTTGATCTTGGATACCGCCGGAATTGTGCGCAGCTCAGTTTCCACGGTCTGCGCGTAGCCCTTCAGTTCTCTGGGGCCATAGTTGCCGCCATACACCGCAATTAGCACCGCGGCCGTATCGCCGAAATCGGAGTCGACGACCGGGCCGAGCACGCCGGCGGGCAGGTCGGTGGCCTTCAGTTGCGCCATATCGAGGCGGAGCTTGGACCAGAACTCATCCGTGTCCTTGACTGACTTGTCCAGTTCGACATTGATAATCACCATGCCGTTGCGGGTGGTGGAATAAGTCTTGTCGCGGCGCACTTCGGCGAAGCGGAAGAGGCGCTCTTCAATCTTTCGCGTGACCTGGTCTTCCACCTCCCGGGAGGTTGCGCCGGGATACACGGCAGCGACAATGCCGATGTGGATGGTAATCTTGGGGTCTTCGCGCCGCGGCATGGTAACCAGGGAATACAGGCCTGCCGCGACCAGCATGGCCGAAAGAACCAGGGTCACCTGCGGATAGCGCAGAGCCGCGCGGACGGGGTTCACTGGCCGCCTCCGATAATCCTGGCAAGCGAACCTTCATGCACATTCTGCTGGCCGGCTGCCACCACCTGCTCGCCGCCAGTGAGGCCGCTCAGAATCTCCACCTCATTTCCAATCGGCCCGCCCACGTCAACCCGGTTGGCGTACACGCGCTGCCGCTCCGGCGAATACACATAGACCTGCGCCACGCCTTGCGGATCGTGAACAATTGCGCCGCCGGGCACAGTGATGGCGTCGATCATCGCCGATGAAAAAACCCGCGTTTCGCTCACCATCCCCGCCCGCAGCAGGCGCTCCGGGTTGGGGACGGCAATCCTGGCGCTGTAGGTGCGCGAGGCCGGGTCCGCCGCCACGCCCACCGATTCCACAGTTCCCTCAAACTGTTTGCCGTCGAGCGACGGTATCGTCACCATGGCGCGAGCGCCTTCACGTACCTTGCCGATCTCTGATTCCGGAATCGCCACGCGCACCTTGACCGGATTCAGGTCGAGTACGGCGATTACAGGGATTCCGGCTCCAACCGTGTCTCCCACGTCGATGCGCCGCATTCCGACAAAGCCTGAGATCGGCGCCCGCAACCGCGTATCTTCCAGCCGCTTTTGCGCCTCATGCAGTTGGGCCGCCGCCGCGCGAGACTGCCCGGTTGCGGCTTTCTTGTCCTCGACCCGCGTGCCTTGCCGCGCCATATCGTAACGCTGCTGCGCCGCCTGGTAGCCGGCTTCGATCTTCTTGAAGTCGTTGGCGGGCAAGCTCTTGTGGTCGTAGAGGAACTTCATGCGGTTGTACTGGTCTTGCCACTGCTCAGCGTCAATGCGCGCCTGCTCCAGCTCCTGCGAACGCGGGCCTTCTTGCGCCTTATCGTCCAC
Organism: uncultured Occallatibacter sp.; assembly: GCA_964595845.1. Classification (GTDB taxonomy): domain Bacteria; phylum Acidobacteriota; class Terriglobia; order Terriglobales; family Acidobacteriaceae; genus Telmatobacter. The sequence continues at coordinate 14,109 of CAZQRX010000060.1, forward strand.
CGCCCGCGCCGCATCCGCCTGCCCTTGCGCCGCGTCGTACGCGTTGCGGTAATCGGTCGAGTCCAGTTCCGCCAGCACCTGGCCCTTGGTCACCGCCTGCCCTTCTTCGACGAAAACCCTCGCCACCCGTCCGGCGATCTGGAATGCTCCCTGGGCCGTTACATTGGCCTCCACCGTACCGCTGACAGCTACGAAATCGGGCTGCCGGACGCGATTGGGCGCGCGAACGCGCACCGGAACCGGCTGGTCGGCAGCTACCTGGGGCTTGGGACCGCAAGCTGCCAGAGGCAATAGAGCTAACAGGAAGATTGCGGGGAGGCAGTAGTTCCGCGCTGATTTTGCTTGGTTTATGGTCGGGATGAGACCCCAGCCCGTTACAGGAGGCATTTCCAGAGTAGCCTTCCGCGCCGTTCTGACTGTTTTTGTTCGCATGAGAGTATTTCTTCCTTGACAAGAATAGAATGACGCGTCATTCTATTCTTGTCAAGAGGAGTATTGTAAAAAAATGGCCTACCGCAAAACAGTTGCCACGGAAGCACGCAAGGATGCACGGCGGAAGACGATTCTGGATGCTGCTACCCGTCTCTTCGGCGCCTATGGCTATCACTCCACTACCGTTCCTATGATCGTGGCAGAGTCGGATAGCTCCGTGGGCAGCTTTTACGCGCACTTCCGTAATAAGGAGGATGTCTTTGCGGCGGTCCTCGAAGCGCTGGGCCAGAAAGTGACGGAAGTGATGGATCAGGCCAGAGACTCCCAGGATGATGCGCTGCTGGGGATTCGCTGCGCCGTGGAGTCGCTTTTTCTGTTTCTGGCCGACAACCCCGGAGATGCGCGGATCCTTATCGTCGAGTCCTCCGGCCTGAGTCCCCGCCTGGAGCGGATGCGCCGCGCCATATTGAGGCAGTACGCCGAGCAGGTGTGCCAGACGCTGGAGTCGGCTCCAGGCGCATTTTTCGTTTCCGCGCCGGCAATTGCCGCCCGTTGCCTGGTGGGCGCCGTCTTCGAGTCTCTTTGCAGCTGGCTGGAAGAGAGTCCCGACGACCGCCGGCCTGCCGCGGAAGTTGCACGCGCCGTGGCAGATTACAACTCCCGGGCTATACAAAGCTGAGGTGAAAAAACGAATTGTCGCCATCGAAAGAGGGAGCGGGATGGCGGCAAAGAAGAAGGGAAGACAATGTTCAACGTTTTGACGATTGCAAGAGAATACGGCAGCGGAGGCTCCGACATTGGGCGCAAGGTTGCGGAGCTTCTGGGCTGGGAGTGCATTGACAAGCAGATCATCGAGCAGGTCGCAGCCATGGGAAAGGTGGAACCCTCCTGGGCCGCGCAGGCTGACGAACACGCCATCGCGTGGTGGGAGCGAGTGATGAAGAGCTTCCGCCAGGGAGGCCCGGAGTCGTATGTCGGGGAGGGGTCTGGACTCGCGGTGGATCGCGATGCGGTGCAGATATTCACTGCGAATATTATTCAACAGGCCGCCAGGGTGGGCAATTGCGTCATCATCGGACGCAGCGGGCAATGCGTCTTGCGCCACCATCCCCACGTGCTTCGCATGCTGGTCTATGCGCCGCTCAATGAGAAGATTGCACGCATGAAGATACGCCATCCGCATGAGCAAAACGTGCAAGCTCTGCTGCGCCGCGTAGACTCCGAGCGCCTCCACTATTCACAGTACTATTACGACTGCGACTCAGCTGATCCCCGGCTCTACCACATCACCATGAACAGCACTCTGGGCATTGATACCTGCGCCAAGATGGTCGCGCAGATTATCCAGTCTTCGTAGCCAGTCTTCTTGGGTTGGCCAAATCGGGAACGCAGGGCAGAGGCAACTGGGATATATCGTTCTGTAGCCGCGAGACAAATTCAACATCCGGCTGACATAGAATGGTCCTCGATGAAGGAACTGGAGCGATGGACGAATTTCTATCTACTCATGGCTGAGGCAGCCGAGGCTCCGATCAGTCTGTTTATCGTAATTACACTCGCCGCTGAGCGGAGGCAAGCAAATCTTGCCAGTTTCTGCAAGGCACTTGGAAGTCCTTACGCCATGCCAACCGATTGGATCTATGCCAGTCACACCTTCGGACTCTGCTGAAGGCGAACGGGGAGGATGTGAAGACCGTCCAGGATCTCTTACGGCACGCAACCAGCCGCATCACACTGGGGGTTTACACGCAGGCAATGACATGGCAGAAGCGGGCCGCGCAGACCTAAGATTGTAAGGATGATGGAAACGGGATGGAAGAACGAGCAAAATCAGCATGAGACCGGGCCTGTTGTGCCCATATCGTGCCCGGATTTTGCTGTCACCTTGATCGCCAAACACTCCTAAGCCATTTGGAATGAATGGCGGGGACGACGAGACTCGAACTCGCGACCTCTGCCGTGA
>CAZQRX010000061.1:0-16495 GCA_964595845.1 uncultured Occallatibacter sp.
TCCGCTGCGCGACCTGATCGGGTTTTTCCTGTGGGCAGCCAGCTACCTGAGCAACCGGCTTCACTGGCATGGCAGAGTCTTCGAGCTGGAGCCGGGAGGCACAATGCACCTGCCGGGCAAATCGGCCTAGCAACTTCAGCCGCCCACAATCTCCGCGGCTGTTTTCAGCGCGGCGGCTGCCGCCTGGTCCATGTTGTAGTAGCGATACTGCGCCAGCCGTCCCACAAAGACGACATTCGTCTCGCTCGCGGCCAGCTCCCGGTAGCGCTGGTAGAGTTCCTGGTTGGCCGGGCGCGGCACCGGATAATAGGGATCGCCCTCATCGGTAGGAAACTCCTTCACAATCGACGTTCCCGTGTGCCGCTGGCCGGTGATCTGTTTGAACTCGGTGATGCGCGTGTACTCGTAGTCGTTGGGAAAGTTTACGGTGGCCGCGGGCTGGAACTGCTCGACGCCGGCCAGGTGCTGGTGCTCGAAGCGGATCGAGCGGTAGGGCAGCCTGCCCAGCCGGAAGCCGAAGTACTCGTCGATGCGGCCGGTAAAAATCGTTAGCCGCGCGCCGAGGCCTTCGCGAACGGCGGCGAAATCCACGCCGGTTTCCACGCGAATGCGGGGATGTGTGAGCAGGCGCTCAAAGAGGCGGGTGTAACCCTCGGCGGGCATGGCCTGGTGCTTGTCGGTAAAGTAGCGGTCGTCGCGGTTGGTGCGCGTGGGGATGCGCGCCAGCACGCTGGAGCTAAGATCGGCCAGCTCCAGTCCCCACTGCTTGCGGGTATAGCCGCGGAAGAACTTGTCGCAGAGATCGCGGCCCACGGCATTCAGCACAACGTCTTCGCTGGTAAGCACGGGGCTGCGCTGCTCGCGCACGCCAGCCAGAAAGCGCTCGACCCCGGCCTCGTCGAGATTCAAGCCGTAGAGCTGGTTGATGGTCTGCTGATTAATGGGCAGCGGATAAAGCCGGCCGTCGAGCGAGGCCAGCACGCGATGCTCGTAGGGCCGCCACTCGGTAAAGCGCGAAAGGTACTCGAAGACCGCATCGGAGTTGGTGTGAAAGAGATGCGGACCATAGCAATGCACCAGCACACCGTGGCTGTCCGGATGGTCGTAGGCGTTGCCCGCAAGGTGGTCGCGCCGGTCGATGACCAGCACTTCGCGCCCGGCGCTGGCCAGCCGTTCGGCGATGACCGCGCCGGCAAATCCGGCTCCTACGACGAGTACGTCCATGCTCACTCCTAATACAGCCGTCAGCTATCAGCTATCAGGTTTCAGCCTCTAACTCAAGATTCCAGTGTGTGAATCAACGAGGTGAGCATTTTGGAAACCTCCTCGCATAGGGATGCTGCTTCGTCGAGTTCCGCTTGCTTTCCCATCTCCAGTTTCCGAGCCACTATTACTGTGTCTTGACCTCGAAGACCGATCCCAATGCGATTCCGAGAAATTGGCGAAACTCGCCCCGGTTGAGCCTGCCGCGCCCTTCTGCAATGTTACTGGCCACAGAAACTGATGCCCTGCGTAATTGCGAAACTAACCCGTACACTTCTTCCTTGGGAAATCCACGGGTTAGTTTGTAGACGCAGACCGTCAAGTCGATAGCCCGCTGCCAAACCGTCAGATCATGAAAATCTTGCGGCATTGATATTTCCCTCTTTCGGATTCAATTTCCCAAGCTGAAAGCTGATAGCTGATAGCTGAAAGCTTCTACTGTGTCAGCGGCCGGTCGGTCCACAGAGTCTTGCCCGCCAAAGCCTGGACGAAGATCAGACGCCCGGCCAGCAGTTGCTCGGCTTTATAGCGATCGTTGTAATTGTCGCTGTCTGCGAAGAGCCACTTGCGCTCGCCCGTGCCCCACATCTTGCTGAGCTGATCTTCGGTGAGGAAGATGTTGGGCGAGTCGGGATAGCAGGAGCCCCACAGCAGCGTTGAACCCTCGCCAAATTGTCCGCAGCGGTGGAGCACCATCAGGGTCGGCCTGCCGCCGAAAAACTTGTGCGTATAAAAAACAATCGATGAAGCAAAGGTCTGGTCGCCGTAGATGATGAAGGTGTCCGTGGGCGAGCCTTTGGCCATGATGGTGTCGGCCATCTGCTTGGAGCCGAGCATGGGATCGAAGCGGGCAAAGGCGATGTGGGCTGCGATGAGGAAGACGGCCGAGGTCAACGCGACGCTGACGGTGGCGGCAATCTGCTTCCGCTTGAGGCGCAGCACCAGTCCCACGACCGGGCCGATCAGCAGGGCAATCGCAGCCAGGGCGGCAGGAAGGCGTAGCGCGGCAAACGAGGCACCGGTGAGGTCGAAAAAGTGCGACATCGAGAGCTCGTAATTCCCCACGCCACGACGAGCCAGCAGGGTGCCTATGTCGGCGACAAAGGGCAGATTGCGCGACTCCCATAGTCCCCAGCCCAGGACTGCGGCGGAGAGCACGCCCACCACGGTGAAGACAATCTGCGCGCCGGTGAGCCATGCGGTCGAGAGCAGCGAATTGCGGTTCTCCGGGCTGTCGGCCGAAGTCCAATCCGCGCCGCGATTCTCTTCGATTCCCGCCACTACGCCGGCGATCAGAATGAAGAGCGGCGTCCATACTGGGAAGGTGTAGTACTCCTGGTTCGTCGAGATCGAAAAGAAGAGCAAGGTCCACGCGGTGAAGAGGCTCAGCAGCCAGATGGTGCGCGCGCGAAACTTGAGATGAGAGAGGTCGCCGGCCACATCGGCGCGAATCTTCTGGTTGAGGAAGAAGTCCACTGTCTGGCCGGAGTCGTGGCGCAGGTATTGCATCCAATGGCGGCGAGTCTTCCATGCAACGGCGATCAAGGCTGGCAAAAAGAGGCTCCACGGAAAGAGCCAGACCAGGTGCAGCAGCCAGTAGGCGGCAAAGGGCAGCTTGCTATAGTCGTGCGGATAGCGCTGGCCGAAGAAGCGCAGCACATGTTCATTGATGAAGTAGAAGTAAAAGAAGCCGTGCACATTGCCGTAGGTGGGATGGTTGCCGATAGGGTGTCCCTGGTCGGGATTGGCCAGGCCGCAAAGGATGTGCCAGGGCGCGGCGATGGCCAGAAAGAGCAGCGGTCCGGTGACCGGCTTCAAAGCCCGCCAGCGCCGCCACATGCGGGAAATAATCAGGTAGGGAATGGCCGCCCCGAGAAAGAAGGTCGGTGCAATCAGCCCTTTAGTCAGCACCGCCAACGCCAGCACCGCCCACATCCAGTAAAAACGCGCTCCCCGGCCCGGCTCGAAGCCGGTCAGCAGGCAGTAAAGCGCAATCAGCAGAAACAGGCTCAGTTGCGCCTCGGGAATAATGAAGCGGGTAAACAGGAACGGTCCAATCGCTGTCAGCACGCCCAGTCCGGCGTAAAGTCCGGCGCGGGGGCCCCATGCTCGCCGCGCCCACAGCCACGCCAGCCAGGCGAGTCCCAGCATGGCCAGCGCATTGGGCAGGTGCGAGGCAAAGACATTCTGGCCGAAGACCTTGTAGAGCACGCCGGAGATCCAGTAGGGCAGCGGCGGCTTCTCGATGTAGCGGATGCCGTTCACCTTGGCCGTGATCCAGTCGCTGCTCTCGGAGAAGTGCTGCGCGGCCTGGGCGTGGGAGGAGTCCACGTCGTCCATCAGCGGCGGGTTGAAGAGGGAGCCAATCTGCACAGCGGCAAAGATCGCCGCAAAAAGCAGCCACACAGCCAGCGTCGATGGCGCGGCTTGCGGGCGATTCAGAGTTGCCGATTCGTTTGTCATTGCGGGAATACCATTGCAAACAGGATAACAGCCGCGCTGATGGGGCGGAACCAACGGCCAGGTTGCGCCCGCGATTGCCGGTTGCGCCTGAACCAGCTACGCCCACCCGGCCTGCTCGTGTATCTTGGCCCCAGAGCCAATTTTCGTTGTACGGAGCCTCCACCTAATGCCCACCTTTGCCGCCATCGATATCGGTTCCAACTCCTGCAGATTGAAGATTGCCAAGGTTGTGGCGCACAAGCTGCAGACGCTGCACGAGGATCGCGAGGTGACGCGGCTGGGAGCAAGCGTCTTCGAAACCGGGATGGCCTCGCCGGAGGCGATGACGGTTACGCTGGAAGCGCTCAAACGCTTTCAGCGGGCGGTGCAGTTGCATGGGGCGGATCAGATTCGCGTGGTGGCCACGTCGGCGATGCGCGACGCCCGCAACGGGCTGGCCTTTCAGGCCTGGGTGAAGGCCGAAACCGGCTGGAATATGGAGATCATCTCCGGCCTGGAGGAGGGCCGGCTCATTCACCTGGGCGTGATGGGACTGGCCATCGCCGATGCCGAACCCGAAGCCGAGCCGCAAACCGAATCCGGCGCGGCGGGCCGTGTGCTGCTGGTGGACCTGGGCGGCGGAAGCTGCGAGATTACGCTCTCCGAGAACAAGCACATTTTGGAGACCATTAGCCTGCCGCTGGGCGCGGTGCGCTTGACCGAAGAGTTCCTCCACGCCGATCCGGCGCCGGCCGAGGGTCTGGCGCGGATGCGGCAGTTCATCGACCGCGAACTGCGCCTGGCCCACCAAAAGATTCAGCCGGAGAATGTTTCTTTGGCGATCGGCACTTCGGGCACAGCCGCGGCGCTGAGCGAGGCGATTGCGGCGGAGGGGAAGGCCAGAGCGAAGGCAGACAAGAAGTCTGCATTTAAGACAACTGGCATCACCGCGCCGGAAGGTATTGCCCCCACACTCGCAGTGCGCCAATTGGCCGCGAAGCTGGCTCCGATGTCGCTCGCCGCGCGTACGGCGGTCGAAGGCATCGGGCCGCGGCGGGCGGAGATCATCGTGGCCGGCGCGCAGGTCTTTGCCGAGCTGCTGGAGAGTTTCGGGCTGGTGGGCTTCCGCTACTCTCCGCTGGGGTTGCGCGATGGCATCCTGGTCCAGATGCTGGCCGAGCAGGACGCCCGCGCCGCCGTCCATCGCGAGTTCGAGCACCAGCGCTGGGAGAGCGTGCTGGCCACGGCACGGCGTTACGGGGTCGATCCGCAAGAGGCGGAGCCGGTGCGCGCACACGCGATGCAACTTTATCGTGAGCTGCATGCGCTGCACCAGTTGCCACCCGAGTACGAAAGCTGGCTGGCCGCCGCCGCCATGCTGCGCGACACCGGCAAGTTCATCAACCACCAGGGCCATCACCGGCACACGCAGTACATTGTTTCGAGCTCCGAGCTCTTCGGCTGCACGCCGGTGCAGCGGACGCTGGTTTCGGCCATTGCGCGCTATCTGGGCAAGAGCCGCCCGCAGCCGGGCGACCGCGCCCTGCGCAACATTCCCGCCGGCGAGCACGAGCATGTGCAGCGCGCGGTGGTGCTGCTGCGCCTGGCCGTGGCGCTCAATCAGGATCGCGCCAGCGACGTGCTGCGCGTAGCGGTCAAGGTCTATCCCAAGCGCGTGTATCTGGAGGTCGAGCCGGGGCGGACCGGGGCGGAACTGGAACTGTGGTCGCTGCGCAAGGAGGCCGCCTACTTCCGCGAGGTCTTCGGGCGCGAACTCTTCTGTACGCTGTCATAGATGGCGCGAGCCATACGCGGATCGATCAGCCACTGCAAGAGTGGCGGATGGCGGTCCAGATCGACGCGGGCCACCGAGCCTTTTCTCATGCGAATCGCGGCGGCGCCGTTACCGGTGACCAACCGTCCCAGAAACTGGAAGACGTTGGGGTTGTGTCCCACGGCCAGCACGCCCTCATAGCCGGCATAATGGGCCAGCATCTCCTGGAAGTCGGCGTAATCGGCGTCCGGCTCGAGCGCCGCGCTGATCTCGACCCGGGCGTCGTAGCCCATCTCCGTGCCTACAAGCTGCGCGGTTTGCAGCGAGCGCTTCAAGGGACTGGAGACAATCACGTCCACCTGCACCTTGAGCGCGCTCAGAAGCCGCGCCATCAGAATGCACTGCTCCTTGCCTTCTTTGATCAGGGCTCGCTTGGCGTCGAGAGTTGGATTCCCGCGGGACAATCCGGCATTGGCGTGGCGCATTAGATAAAGATTCATTGGGATGGGTCCGGCGGGGGCGTAAGGGGCTGCCGGCTCCTTGAGGCTCCATATTAACACGAATGAAACATCCTGGCAGGGATAGGAGAAGGGTTCAGATGTTGTGCAACGGGAAGTTGTTCCGTCCGCCCCCGACTTTTGCTATACTCGTAGAGTTCACCTGTGTGCGGAGGTGGCGAAATTGGCAGACGCACCAGCTTGAGGTGCTGGCGCCCACAAGGCATAGGGGTTCAAGTCCCCTCTTCCGCACCAAATCTCTCGCGTCCGGGTCAGCCGGACTGACTTGGAAAGCAGCTTACAAGATGAATGTACTTCTCTATTTCGTTCTCGGCGTGCATGTGATTGTATGCTTTTTTCTGATCGGCGTGGTGCTTTTGCAGCAAGGCCGCTCGGCCGACCTCGCTGGCGCCTTCGGCGGCCAGGGCTCGCAGACGGCCTTCGGCCCGCGCGCTGCGGCCAACGTACTCACCCGGCTTACTACATACTCGGCGATCATCTTCATGCTCACCTCGATCACTCTGACCGTGCTCATGGTGCGCGCCGGAAGCGGCTCGCGTTCGGTGCTGGACAGCTCCAAGCCCGCGCCTGTCTCCGCGCCGGCCAAGTCTGGCAAGTAGGCCGCAACCCTTTCCGCCTCTCAGATCTGCAAGAAAACGGCAGGCCGCTTGGTCTGCCGTTTTTTGTGTCTGCCCCAGCCCCCGAAAAATACTTGAAGATATCTCTTGACAAGAATATCTGACAGATATATCTTACAGCTATATGAAGAACAGTCGCACAGCTTACGTCCTCCTCGGCGGGCTCTCCATCCAGCCGAATCTCTCCGGCTATGAGCTTCACAAGGCCATCGAAGAGAACTTCGGCAGCTTTTGGGGCGAGAGCTACGGACAAATCTACCCCACCCTAAAGCGTCTGGTCGCCGAAGGCCTGATCGAACCCAGCAAACCCGAATCCGCGCCCAGGAAGCGGCGGCAGACGTATGCGCTGACCGATGCCGGGCGCATCTGCCTTCGCGAGTGGCTCGCCCAGCCCTTCCAGAACGATCCGCCCCGCAATGAATTCATGCTTAAACTGTTTTTTGGCCATGAGGCTGCGCCGGGCGTCGCGCTGACGCACGTCCGCGAACTTAACGAGCGCAACCGGCGCATGCTGGCTACGCTGGAGGGGATTGAGAAGATGGCTCACGCGTACCAATCGAAGGATCCGAATCTGCCGTACTGGATGTTGACTCTGGGACTCGGTCTGGCGATGACCCGCGCCGCCCTTGACTGGGGCGAATCCGCACTGGCTGAGCTTGCTGCCATCGATGCCGCACAAGCCCTAAGCGATTGAAACAAAACTGGGCGCCCCACCCTCGCCGCGTTCTTGTAATTGCGGCTAGGTGGGAAACCACGAACCTCAACTTTCATCGTTCATGAAAAGCGTTAGAAAAGGAGAATCGCAAAAATGCCTACCATCGTTAAAGCCAGCCGCCGGTCGCAGATTGTGGCCTGGGCTATCACCAGCCTTTTTGTCCTCGGCTTTTTTCTCTCTTCCGTTGGAGCGTGGACCGGCCCCATTCTGGGCGCGTGGTTCGTGGGCACGCAAAAGCCCCGGCGCGGATTCCTCTGGATGCTCGCTTTCGGCTTTATTCCCAGCCTGATCTTCGGCTGGCGCAACTTCCCGTTGACCGGCCCGGAGCAGGCTCTCCATTATCTTGGTTGGACTCTGCTGGCCGCCGTGCTCGGCGTTCTGCCCTTCACCTTCCACCGGCTCGTCAGCGTTCGCCTGCCTGGATTTCTTTCCACACTTCCCCTGCCACTGGCGGCTGTGGCGATTCCCGCGCTTGTTCATGCGCTGCCCGGCGGAGCAGCTTCCATGATCAGACCATCCACCTTCCTCATCTTCTGGTTTGCGGCGACGGTCGTATGGTTGTGGAACCAGCAATCTCGCGCCACTCAATTTGTCTTCGGGGCGGGTGTCATCGTTGTAGGCGGATTCGAGCTCTTCCGTTATTTCAGCGGCGTTGTGCTGCTCACCAATCCGCTCACCGGCGCGACGTTTTCGTGGATTTGCCTTGGCGCGGCCCTGTTCCTGAGCGTCTGGGCGCTCTTCCGCCCGATCAAACAGCGGACCTGGGCCGAACGTCCGCAGACGATCTCACGTTTGCAAAGCCCGTTCACTGGAGCTCCATTGCATGTAGTCAGCGAGCAGGGCCGTGAGGCGCTGGTCAGCTCGTCGGGCGAGCACTTTCCCATCCGCGACGGAATCCCAACCTTTCTAAAGCCCGAAGACCTCACCGGCGACAACGGCAAGTACAACAAGTTGTATGAAAACATCGGCGGGTTTTATGACGATACGCAGCGCTTCTTCAGCGCCTTCAGAGGCTTGGATCTGGACCCGTATTTCGATATTTACATGAGTCTGCTCGAAGTCAAACCGGGCGATTCGGTGCTGGAGACCTCGGTGGGCACTGGCCTCAACTTCAAGTACCTGCCCCGCAGCGCAAAGCTCTCCGGCCTCGATCTATCCCAGGAGATGCTGGGCAACTGCCAGAAGAACCTGCGCCGCTGGCAGATGGACGCCGACCTCTATCTGGGCAATGCGGAGAGCCTGCCCTTCGCCGATTCCAGCTTCGATGTTGTCTTTACGTGCGGCGGCTTCAACTTTTTCAGCGACCGCGCCAAGGCCGTCCGCGAGATGATTCGCATCACCAGGCCAGGCGGCCATCTGATGATCGAGGATGAAACTGAAGAGTATGTGAAGAGCACCTATGAGAATATCCCGTACACCAGCAGCTTTTACGGAGATCGCAAGGAAGCGGTGACGGTGCCCATCGATTTGGTGCCGCCGGAGATGGAGGATATTCACGTTGAAATGCTCAAGGAGGGCAAGTTCTACGCCATCACCTTCCGCAAACCACCTGCGGTGGGGCCATCCGCATTCGGCAAGAAAAGCCCAGACAATGCGCCGGATTAATAGTTGTTACGCTATTGTTATTCACTTTGGAAAGGGATTGCGCGTCATGAACAAACTCGAAGAGCTTACCGCCCAGAGGAAGCGCGCCCACGCGCAGTTGCTGGCCAGCAAATCGAAGGTCTACAAAGGCTTTCTGGCCATGGAAAAGGCTACCTATTGTGACGGCGCTCTGCCCAAAAAGCAGAAAGAACTGATCGCCGTGGGAATCTCCGTGGTGAAGAACTGCGAATCCTGCATGCAGTGGCACATTGAGCAGGCAGCCGCCGGCGGCGCAACCTACGAGGAGCTGCTCGAAGCTATCGAGGTAAGCATCGAGATGGGCGGCGGCCCAGCCACGGTCTCCGCCCGCTTTGCACTGGGAGTGATGGAGAGCCTGGGGCTCAAACCGCGCCAGGCTATACGTTCCCCGCGGTGACAACGTCGCTTCCCAAAGCCTTTAGTATGCGCTACGCTCGGATGGGCCCTTAAGTTGCGTCCTGGCCGCGCACTGAGTTCAGCTTTCCAGAGGATCCCATGTCCTTTCGCACTGTTTTCATCGCCGTCACGATTGCCTTTACGCTGATTCTTGGCGCTTTTCTGATCAATCGCGCCCGCCCCAAGGTCGAGACCGACCAGCCCTCGGCTGACTTTGTGAGGGCTAACGGCAAGTGCGCCGAGTGCCACGCGCGGCTCCAGTACTCCGTGGTGCATGAGTACGAAATGAGCGTTCACGCCAAGAAAGGCGTGAACTGCCTGGACTGCCATCAAGCCGCCGCGGGCCAGCAGAAGAAGGACCACCATGGTTTTGTCATCAGCACCAAACTCACGGCCGGCAACTGTCGCAGTTGCCATGAGAACGTCTATCAGGAGTTCCTTCACAGCCGCCATGCCGCGCCCAGTTGGGCGGCCATCTACGGCGAAAAAGGCCTAAGTCCGGAGCAGGTTGCTTTCAGCGAGCAGTTCCAGCCGGGAGGAACCAAACGGCCGCCGCATCCGTTTGTGAATGCGGAGGGTGGCGCGGCTATGATCTCCGGCTGCGAACAGTGCCACGCGGTGGGCAAGCCCAACGATGACGGTACGATAGGAAGCTGCACGAGTTGCCACTCGCGGCATACCAGTTCGGTGGCGCTGGCTCGCCGGCCCACAACTTGTGGTCAGTGCCACATGGGCCCCGATCACTCGCAGATAGAGATTTACGACGAATCCAAGCACGGTGTGATGTTTGCCGCGCAGGAGCGGCTGCTCAAGTTGGATGCCGATCCCAAGACGCTGAGCACGCGCGATATGTTTGTGCCCACCTGCGCCACCTGCCACATGAGCGGCATCAACGGCCTGAAGGTCACGCACGACCCGTCCGACCGTCTCGGCTGGTATCTGGCCAATCCGGTCAGTGAAAAGCGCCCAAACTATCTGCGCGCACAGACCAGCATGAAGCAAGTTTGCGCGCAGTGCCACACGCAGGCGCTCATAGACCGCGTCTATGCGCAGGCCGAGCAGGTGGTCGCCAACACCAACGGCAAGGTACTGGCCGCCAAAGCGATTGTGGACGGTCTGCATAAGGATGGCCTGCTCACGGGACCGCCCTTCACCAACCCCATCGACTTCACCTACTTCGACCTATGGCACTACGACGGCCGCACCAGCAAGCACGCGGCCTTCATGGGCGGCGCCGATTTTGTACAGTGGCACGGTAACTATGGGCTGCTGCAAAAGACCGTCCAGTTGAAGCACGACGCCGAGGGATTGCGGAGGGAGCATGGCGCTCATCAATAACTCCCTCGATTTCTTCAAGAAAATGCTTCACTCACCGCGTCTCGCATGGCTCTTCGATGCGCAATTTCTTCTGGAGTTGTTTGTTGCCGCCAACCTTGCCGTGTTGGCCGGCGACATTGTGCTGGCCCATTCGGTGAACCAATTCCGCAATCCGGCAGAGTATATCCCGCTCTACTTTTCAGCAGGCGCGCCGTTTTTATTGCTGGTTGCCCATCTCGCCAAAAGCCGCTGGCGAAGCCCAGACGCATGGCGCGACATCGGCTTCCTGATAGGGGGGATCTCCGTGCTGGTCGGCCTCGCCGGAGTGATTTTCCACCTGCAAAGTAGCTTTTTTGCCGAGCGAACGCTGCGTAGCCTTACGTATGCCGCACCATTCGCCGCTCCTCTGGCTTATGCCGGACTGGGTTTTCTGCTCATCCTCAATCGCATGGTCGCGGCACGGTCGATGGAGTGGGCGCGCTGGGTCATTCTACTGGCCACGGGCGGATTTTTCGGGAACTTCGTTCTCTGCCTGACCGACCACGCCACCAATGGCTTTTTCCTCAAGACCGAGTGGGTTCCCGTTGTTTCCAGCGCCTTGGCCACAGGCTTTCTCATCGTTCCGGTCCTGATGCCAGTTACGCGCCGCTACCTGGACCTTTGCCTCGCTGTTCTCGGTCTACAAGCTCTCGTCGGTGTCGTCGGTTTTGGCCTGCATCTCCAGATGAACTACTACACCCCAGCGAACAGCCTCTTCGAGAAGTCCATCTACGGCGCGCCGCCGTTGGCGCCGCTGCTGTTTCCGAATCTCGTTGCACTGGCAATGATTGGATTGTGGAATCAGGCGGCTGCTTTGCCTTCCGGAAGTAAGGAACGGCCTGGAGTCTTAGACAGATTACTGGAATGGGCGGCTACGATCACTCTTGATTCGGAAGCCTGACCACTCCGGCGCGCCTTACAATGAAACCATGATTCTGGAAACCTTTCCCGTCGGCCCGCTGGCCTGCAACTGCACCATCCTCGGCGACGAAGCCTCCGGCGAGGCCATCGTCATCGATCCCGGCGACGAGGTCGGCCGCATCCATCGCCGCCTCACCGAACTTGGCCTCAAGCTCAAGCAGATTCTCGTCACCCACGCCCACATTGACCACGTGGGTGGCGCGTTGCGGCTCAAGCGGCTCACCGGCGCACCCATCCTGCTGAACGTGAACGATCTGCCGCTGCTGAAAATGATGGACATGCAAGCCGGCTGGATCGGCATGGAGACGCCGGAGACCGCCCCGCCCGACGCAAGCCTCGAAGACGGCCTTCTGGTGGGATTGGACCGCTATCCCGCGCAGGTGCTACACACCCCCGGCCACACGCAAGGCTCGGTCTGCTTCCACTTTGCCCCGCTCAAGCTGCTCATCGCCGGCGACACGCTCTTTGAAGGCAGCATCGGCCGCACCGACCTGCCCGGCGGCAACTTCGATCAGATCATCGACTCGATCCACACCCGCCTGCTCGCATTGCCCGACGAGACCCGCGTCCTCACAGGCCATGGCCCCGCAACCACCATCGGCGCGGAACGCCGCGGCAATCCGTTTTTGCGCCGATAGTGAAATGCAGCAGAAGCTATCTCAAACCGGCTTTGAAAGGGCACGGCGAAAGCGTGCCCTTTCAAAACCTGACTTTTACCAAAGGCTGTTAGGGTAGATCTTCTTAATGAGCCGTATGATATATAACTTCTTCTACAGTCCCAGGCCGCCATCGACGGCCAGCACCTGTCCGGTGATGAAGTGCGGCCCTGCGGCAAAGAAGAGCACCGCCTGGGCCACGTCGTCCACGCTGCCGTTGCGCCGCATGGGGGTCTTGGCCGCAAAATGCGCGGCTTGGCCAGCGACGCGCTCAGTCTCCATTGCCTCCAGCGCAATCCATCCGGGCGCGACGCAGTTGACGGTCACCTCGGGGGCAAAGGCCTTGGCCATCGCCTGGGTGAGCGAATGCAGCGCGGCCTTTGCGGCGCAGTAGTGCGCGTGGTTGGCCCAGGCATGAATGCCTCCCAGCGAGCCGATGTTGACGATTCTGCCTTGGGAGGCGCGCAGATGCGGCAGGGCTTCGCGAGAGACCAAGAACGGCCCGCGGGCATTGGTCTCGAAGACTGCATCCCATTGGCCGACAGTGAGCGAGTCCAGCGGGGCGGAGTCGAAGACGGCGGCATTGTTCACGACCAGATCAAGCCGTCCGAAAGAGCCGACGGCCGCGGCGACGGCGGCGCGCACCGAGGCCTCGGAGCGCACATCGCACTCGATGGCCAGCGCGCGGTGGCCCAGGCTTTCGATTTCGCTCGCTGTTTGGGCAGCTTCAGCGCGGGAGCTGCGGAAGGTGAGGCCCACGTCCGCGCCGGCCTCGGCCAGAGCCAGCGCAATCCCCCGGCCCACACGCCGGGCTCCACCGGTGACCAGCGCCGTTTTGCCGAGGAGGGGTTGGTTGGTCATCGAAGGCAATGCCCCATCAAAACCACGAGGATTCGAAGGTCAATACAGCCCGAGGCGCACGTCACTTCGTCTGCGTCTGGCTGGGCGGCGCATCCGGCGGCGTGGCTGGCTTGTCTTTCGGCGCGGGCGCGGGCGGATTGGCCGGCTTGGCTGAATCCTTGCCGCCCTCGGTCGCCTCAGGGTGCTTCTTGTAGATCGAGTACTGCTCGCCGGGGCGCTTCATGCGGATTTCAATGGCCATCTGGTCCTTGTCGATCACATAGTCGTCTCCAAAGGTCTGGAAGCCCTTGGCGATGATCTGCATGCGCGCCGTAGTGCCGATGGGGAGCACGTCGATGATGGTCTTGCCATCCTCGTTGGTCTTCAGCTCCATGTTGCCTGTCTCTTTGTTTCCCACCACCTCGTGAAAGATGACGGAGGCGTTCTCGATGGGCTTGCCGCTCGCGTCGCGTACGATGGTGACCTCGATGCGCGCGGTGGACGGAGGCATTTTGAACTTGCGGCCGCGCTTGGCGGGGCTTTGCTGGGCGCCGGCGGCGAGCGTGCTGACGATCAGGGCTAAGACGGCCACGACGATGCTGAGACGAAAGAGAGAACGGCGTTGCATAGGATTCATTGTAACCGGTTCGGCAGTACACGGAGCCTCCGGAATTCAGGGCCTCGCATAACAGGCGCAATTCCAGCGGAGCAGGTCATCTGTGGATGCCGTGCGGACGGCAATTGCTTTACCTTGATGGCATATCCGGCTTGCTCTCGTGCAACGAGAGCGCCAGAAGAACGGCGCTGACCGCGGCGATCCCCAGGGCGATCACATACAACGCATAACCCGCATGGAAGCCGCGCAAATCCATTTCCACTCCCACCGGGACCAGCACCAGGCTGCTAAGGGAAAGAAACGTCAGCAGCACCGGGGCGAAGACGAAACCCAGCGGTTTGCGCCGCAGCAGCAGGATGGCGGCGAGCATGGAGGCCGGCGCCCCGAAGGCCAGATCTAGAACCGCGATCGGCTCCGTGAAGCTGCCGGAATCGCGCACGGTCTGCGGCGCCTGGCCCGCAAGAAGGGCTGGAACGATCTCGGCCAGCCAATGGTAAGCAGTGCCCAGGGAGATCAGCAACAGAAGAACGGCCGTTACTTTTACCGGAGCCCGCGTACCGAACCGGCGGGCAATCTCCGCGATCGGCAGAGCCGGAAGACTTCCTGCAAGGGCGTAGAAGCTGAGGCCCAGAATGCCGCAGTAGACCAGGAACAGGCCGTTGAAGTGGAGGCCGAATGTGTACACGAGGAAGACGTAGATCAGATAGACGATGGTTCCCATCCAGACAAGCCGCGCTGCGAGAGAGCCGCGCAGGGCAAAAACGGTGGCGAACACGAGAACGGGCACAACGGCCACCAGATTCCCGATGTCGTTTCCAACGGTTTGCGCGGCATGAAGTTGCGTTTCAGCGCCATAAGCATGGGAGAAAACGATCCCACCAAGGCTGGCGATGGCGAGCAGAAGAGCCAGCGGAAAGCTGAGAGATAATGCCCACGGTGTGCGTGCGGAGTCGTGCATGATGACATCGACTAGTGGGCGTCAAGGAACGTGTGTTTGTCAAGGTGAAGGGAAGATGCTTAGGTGACAGGATATGGCCAATTGATTGTCCCGAGGCAGACGAAGACGGACTGTCTATTTGCCCATACAGTCATTCTTTATGAGTGTAGTACGCTCATATATTAACAATTGTCTCTTGACAATTGACTCCAACTCTCCTATCGTTAGCAATTGGAAGGCGAGAGTGCTAGCAGCGTGCCGGCAGAAGTGCTCGTCCGGGTAAGCCGCTCGGTGCATTGGAGCAGCAACCCGCAGATTCCAAAGCGTTTTTATCAGTCCAACTCAAATCTCGCGGCGGGGATCACCCTCTCCGCGTGTGAAGGAGAAACGAAGCAATGGCAGCAGCAACCTCGTTTACACCGCTTCATGACCGCATCCTCGTCCGCCGTTTGGAAGAGGGCGAAACCATCCGCGGGGGCATCATCATCCCCGACAGCGCCAAAGAGAAGCCCCAGGAAGGCGAAGTGATCGCCGTCGGCAAGGGCAAGTCGAATGACGAAGGCAAGGTCTTTCCGCTGGACGTGAAGGCGGGCGACAAGATTTTGTTTGGCAAGTACTCCGGCACCGAGATCAAGCTCGACGGCCAGGAGTTTCTGATTATGCGCGAGGAAGAAGTCCTCGGCATCGTGAAGAAGTAGCTGACAGCTATCAGCTTTCAGCCTTCAGCAAAGAACGCCGGATGCAAATCGCGTTCGCTGATCGTTGAGTTCCACATCCTGATAACTGATCACAGACAACTGATAGCTGAAAGCTGACGGCTGACGGCTGACAACTGAACAAGGAGAGTTACAGCAATGGCAAAGCAGATTTTGCACGGTGAGGAATCCCGTCAGGCGATCCTGCGCGGCGTCAACACGCTGGCGGACGCCGTGAAGGCGACGCTCGGGCCCAAGGGCCGGAACGTGGTCATCGAGAAGAAGTTCGGATCGCCGACCATCACCAAGGACGGCGTAACAGTGGCTAAAGAGATCGAGCTGAAGGACCCGATGGAGAATGTCGGCGCGCAGCTCGTCAAGGAAGTTGCCTCCAAGACCTCGGACGTAGCCGGCGACGGCACCACGACGGCGACGGTTCTGGCGCAGTCGATCTTCCGCGAGGGTGTGAAGACGGTGGCTGCCGGAGCGAACCCGATGGCTCTTCGCCGCGGTATCGAAAAGGCCGTGGCCACGATCATTGGCACACGCGACAAGGAAGGCAAGTGGACCACAGGCGGCGCCCTGGGCCAACTGTCGAAGCCGGTTGACCCGAGTTCCGTGGCCCAGGTAGGCGCGATCTCAGCCAACGGCGACCAGGAGATCGGCGACATCATCGCCGAGGCGGTCAAGGTTGTGGGCAAGGATGGCGTGATCACCATTGAAGAGTCGAAGACGATGCACACGGGGCTGGAGACGGTCGACGGTATGCAGTTTGACCGCGGCTATCTGAGTCCCTATTTTGTGACCGACGCCGAGCGGCTGGAAGTGATTTTGGAAGAGCCCTACATCCTGATCTACGAGAAGAAGATCAGCGCGATGAAGGACCTTCTGCCTCTGCTGGAGCAGGTTGCGCGCGGCGGCAAGCCGCTGCTGATTATCGCCGAGGACGTGGAGGGCGAGGCTCTGGCTACGCTCGTAGTGAACAAGCTGCGCGGCACGCTGAACGTGGCCGCGGTCAAGGCTCCGGGCTTCGGCGACAGGCGTAAAGCCATCCTGGGCGACGTGGCCATTCTGACCGGCGGCAAGGCCATCACCGAGGACCTGGGCATCAAGCTGGAAGGCGTGA
>CAZQRX010000062.1:0-16220 GCA_964595845.1 uncultured Occallatibacter sp.
GCATCTATCCGATGTACGACTACGCCCACGGCCAGTCGGATTCTCTGGAGCGCGTCACACACTCCATGTGCACGCTGGAGTTCGCCGACCATCAGCCCCTCTACCGCTGGTATATCGAGCAGTTGGGCATCTTCCCCTCGCAGCAGTTTGAGTTTGACCGCCTCAACATTACCTACACCATGCTGAGCAAGCGCAAGCTGTTGCAACTGGTGCAGGAAAAGCGCGTCAACGGATGGGACGATCCGCGCATGCCCACACTCTGCGGCATCCGCCGTCGCGGCTTCACACCGGAGGCTATCCGCACTTTCGTGGCCGCCAGCGGCGTCTCGCGCACCAATGGCTTCACAGATATTGAAATGCTCGAACACTTCCAGCGCGACGACCTGAACCGCCGCGCGAGACGGGCCATGGCCGTGCTGCGCCCGTTGAAGCTGGTCATCGACAACTATCCAGCAGGACAGGAGGAGTTCGTCGAGGTTGCCAACAACCCCGAAGACCCCTCCGCCGGAACCCGCCAGGTGCCCTTCTCCGGCGAGATTTATATCGAGCAGGACGACTTCCGCGAGGTTCCTCCGCCCAAGTACTACCGGCTCTCACCCGGCAAGGAAGTCCGCCTGCGCAACGCATACTTCATCACTGCCCAGAGCGTGGTGAAAGACGTGGCCGGCAACATCGTCGAGGTGCACTGTACTTACGATCCCGCCAGCCGCGGCGGCAACTCCCCCGACGGCCGCAAGGTCAAGTCCACTATGCACTGGGTCTCGGCCGCCCACGGCCTCTCCGCTGAAATCCGCCTCTTCGACAAACTCTTCGCCAAGGCCGATCCCTACGATCTGGAAGAGGACCAGGACGTTCTCGACAATCTCAACCCCGACTCCGTCGAGATTCTCACCGGCGCCAAGCTGGAGCCCTCTCTGGCCAACGCCAAGCTGGAGGACCGCTACCAGTTCGAGCGCGTCGGCTACTTCTGCCTCGACCCCGATTCCACTCCGGGCAGTCTGGTCTTCAACCGTACCCTCGCGTTAAAAGACTCCTGGGCCAGAATCGAACGTAAGACCGGCGCGTAACAGGGGCAATTTGAGTGCCAAACGCGTAATAAACCCTCTACGTCGAAGCAGAGGATTTTTGCATCTTTTTGGCCAATGATGGCGGGAAACAGGCGATTTGGGGTTGAGGTATCCCTGGATATTTGCTATCATGATAGCAACAGAGGTGATTATGGCGCAGCTTTTGGTTCGCAACCTGGAAGACGAGCTCAAGGGACGCTTGCAGCGCCGCGCCAAGCGCCACGGCCACAGCATGGAAGCGGAGGCGCGCGATATTCTCCGCAACGCGCTGCGGACAGACAAGGCGCAGCCGGTTGGTTTTGGCACGGCCTCTGCTGCTCTCTTCAGCGGGCAGGGCATTGGACTGGAAGAAGGAGAAGAGATTCGCGAATGGCGTGGCTTTCCTCTCCAGCCGATCGGCTTTGAAGAATGATACTCCTCGATACAAACGTGGTTTCTGAGTTCATGCGCCCCAAGCCGGAGGAGCGTGTTTTACGTTGGCTTGACCAACAGCCTCGCGCCTCGATCTGGACAACTTCCGTGACTGTTTTTGAGATTCGCTTCGGTCTGGAGACGATGCCTGCGGGGAAGCGCCGGACTGCCTTCATGGCATCCTTCGAGCGTTGGCTCGCCGAGGTTGTTGAACAGCGAATCGCAGGCTACGACGAGACCGCAGCGCGGCGTTCGGCGGAATTGGCGGCGGAGAGACAAAGAACAGGCCGTCCCGGAGAGCTGCGCGACAACCTAATCGCCGGAATCGTGCTCGCCTCTCACGCAAAGCTCGCCACGCGCAACGTCAAGCACTTCGAGGAGATTGCATCGTCGTTGGTGAATCCCTGGGAGGTGTAAAAGCAGGCAACCCGCTGCTCTGTCCAATCGGACAGGAGCGCCGGGGGCGCCATCCCCCGGAGTCCATCGGCGCTTGGCAGGGATTCCGGCACGGGCTGCCACCAGGTACGGCGGGGGGGGCACAGGGGCAGTTTATCTCTCCGGTATGTCTCCAGAGCGTGCGCATTCTCTGAGAGCCTCATGGAAATAGGCGTTTGTCTACGTTTCCCCTTCCTCATCGGAAAGCAGGATTCCAAGGCGTTCCACGAAAAGAATGGAGCGCTTGCTGTGTGATACAGGCCACACGCAACCGCTTGGCAGGCGGGCTATCATGCTGTGTGGAATATAATAGCGTGAGCCAGCGTGCTACCGGAAGGCAGACAGACGCACTCTATTGCCGGGTCCATGGCCCATTGGATCGGACGCAAGTTTTGATCGCGGCGCGGCGCGCATTGCATTCGGGTTTGCGCTCTTGTGCTGGGCAGCCGTTGGGATTTACCTTGAGTTCTATGCATAATCGCTGTCCATGAGCCGGTTTCCGTGCCGCGGCTCTCCGGCTTTTAAGAGGCAACAGGCCGTCGGGGTTCTGCCGGTGTGTGTGGGCTGGCAACAAACGACTTTTTTGAGCGTGCGAGCTGCCTAGTGACCGCCGCTCCCAAGGAGAAGAAGATGAAACGCAACCTTTCACTTTGGCTGGGCCTGCTGGCATTCGCCCTCTTGCCCACGCTTGCGCAAAACCCCGCCAACACGGGCAAGATTCACGGCCACGTAATCAATCCGTCCGGGGCGCCCGAGACCAGGGGCACGGTAACCGTTGTGCTGGTCGAAAGGCCCGCTGGCCCCGGATCAGACAAGCTCACGGATATCGCCAGTTTTCCGGTCAATGCAAATGGCGAGTATTCAGGGGAAGTTGAACACGGCTTTTACAAGGTCGTCTTCCGTACGCCGGAAATGTCACGCGACAGGGAAGCCGACCACGTCGATAACGTTCATATCGTGACTGGCCAGGATTTACTCCTGGATATCGATATGTCCCGCAAGGAGTACATCGATGCTATGTCTTCGGATCAGAAAAGGCAGGCTGAGGAATACAGGAAGAAAAACGCCGATGCCCTGAAAGCGAACGCGATGATCAAAAATCTCAACGCAGATCTCAAGACTTGCGAACAGGACTTCAAGGACGTCGATGCCGTGCATCAGGCAGCCGTCCAGGCCTTGGGCGCCACCGCCTCCAGAGCGGACCTCGATGCCAAGGAAGCCGAGATTAAGACCGCGAAGTACACCGAAGTCGAAACCCTCATGCTCAAGGACACCGCGGCCAAGCCTGACGCTTCAGTTCTCTGGGATCACTTAGCCCATGCGCAACTCGGCCTGAAGAAGTTCGACGAAGCGGAAGTGAACTACAAAAAGGTGATTGAGATGGATACGGCGTCAAAGAAGCCGAATCCTCTAGTTCAGGGAGATGCCTATAGCGGCCTGGGCGAGATCTATGCGCGCACCAGCAAGGTTCCGGAAGCGAATGCGGCCTATGACTCGGCCGCCAAGGCCAATCCCCCAGGAGCAACCTATCTGAAGAACGAAGCTGTGATCTTCTCGAACCTAGGCAATGGCGACGCCTCGGTCGCCGCAGCCGACGAGGCCATCAAGGCTGATCCGACCCAGGCTCTCCCCTACTACCTCAAAGGCCAGGGTCTCATCCAGAAGGCCACCATCGACAACGCCACAGGAAAGATGATTCTTCCTCCCGGCTGCGCGGAGGCGTATCAGAAGTACCTCGAACTGGCCCCGACCGGCCTCTATGCCCCTGATGTGAAAGCCATACTCGCCGAGGCTACGCAGACTCACAACACCGCCTACGGGACCGACAAGACTACCACCAAGAAAAAGAAGTAAGCCGACTAACGCTTGTTCCGCGAAAGGCGCTCCCGGCGGCCGGGAGCGCCTTTCGTTTCTGTGCGCAGTTCTTCCATTGCACCCTATTTGTGCGCCTTCTTCCATTCTTCCAGCAGGGCCAGCACCTCTTCCGCGTGACCCGCGGGCGTAACCTTGGGGAAGATGTGCAGCAGGGTCTGGTCCGGACCGATGACGAAGGTGGTCCGCTCAATGCCCCATACTTTCTTGCCGTACATGTTCTTTTCCTTCAGCACGCCAAACTGATTGCAGACTTTCTCGTCTACATCAGCAAGGAGCGTGTAGGGCAGGTTGTACTTGGCGCGGAATTTGGCCTGATCCCTGGGCGTGTCGCGGCTGATGCCCAGCACCACCGCGCCCGCCGCCAGGAGCTTCTTGAAAGTGTCGCGGAAGCCGCAGGCCTCGATGGTGCAGCCGGGGGTGTCCGCTCGGGGATAAAAGAAGAGTATGACCGGCTGGCCGGCATGGTTGGAGAGGCTGACGGTCTTGTCCTCGTCGGTTTGAAGAGTAAAGTCGGCGACTTTCTGGTTGAGTTCCATGGGGAAGCACCTCGTAGGTTGATTGGAGGGCCGCAGGTGGCCATCAGGTTCGATTATTTCCGAAGCGGGCGGCAAAATGCCAGGCGCGGGAAGGTTTATTTGTCAAAGATGCGAACCGCGCTGGCGGCCGTGAGCCTGCTGGTCGCGCTCCCGCTGTGGGCGCAATACCCTGGGCAGGTGACCAAAACGAGCAAGGATGCGCCCGAACTGCGCTCCATCGCAGTGCTTGAGTGGACGGGGGAAGCAGGCAATCCCAAGGCCAGCCGCCTGGTGCCCGTGGCTGTGCTTGACAGCGGCCAGCTTCAGGATGGCGGCATCTACCTGGCCAGGCCCGAGCCGCTGGCCCTGGCCGGCGAGGTTGAGTACGAGTTGGAGCAGAACGGCAAGCCGATGGGACTCTTCGAGATAAAGAACGCCGGCCAGGAGCAGGGCTCGTGGGTCGGCTATGGATCGTGGAAGCCGCTCGCCAGGCCCCAACAACCCAAGCCATCAATGGATGAAGTGGCGCGGAACAGGATTGAAGACGAAGAGAGCGATCAACCCATTCTGCATCGCAAGCATCACGCCGATGAGAGCCCCACGCCGGGCAAGGACGACGGGAGCGCAAGCGGCAACTCCAGCGGGAGCTCAGGCGCAAGCGCGCCCGCTCCGGCCGGCGATCCCGACCGGCCCACGCTGCATAGGAAGACCACAAGCGACAGCGCGGGCGATAGCGGCACGAATGCCGGCTCGGGAAGTACGAGTACAACTTCGAATTCAAGCCCGGACACTGCTTCGAGTACAGCTTCCGGCCCGGCTCCCGATCCGGACCGGCCCACACTGCACAAAAAGGAACCTACTGACTCGACGGCCGGCAGCGCGCCGCCGGACGATCCCGACCGGCCGGTGCTGAAGAAGAGCAAGAAGAGGCCAGCGGAAGACGTTGGCCACGTGGATTCGCTGCCCGATGTCACCGATCCCGATCGGCCCCGGCTCAAGCGCGGCAAGTCCAGCGGCAACGGCCTGGATGTGCTGCCGTCGCTGATGGGTCTGCCCGCGGATATGCAGCAGGCGGTGGCCGTTTCTGACGCCAGGAGCCGCCCCGAACACACCTGGAACTACAGTTGGGCTAACGAGGACGATGAGGCCAGGTTGAAGTCGGCCCTTGAAGGGATCGCCCGGGATGCCCTGGGGCTGAATCCGCCGCCGCCTCCGCCCACTCCGGCGCCCAGGAAGCCGGGTTCACGGAAGAACGCCAAGCCAGCGCCCCCCGTCGAGCCTCCTCCGCCTCCTCCGCTGATAGACGAGCAGTTTCGCGTCTTCGAACTCGCCTACGGCTCCGGCGCAACCCTGGTGCTGACGGCCCATACAGATGCACCCCTGGCCCAGGAAAAGTTTGTCACGCTCATCGCCCAGCCGGACCTCTACGGCAACGTGCTGGTGCTGCTGAAGTACGTGGCCGACGGCTCCCGCCTGGACGAAACCCCGCGAATGCGGCTGGTGGACGCCGTGGATGCGCTGGCCGACAATCGCGGTGAGCTGCTCTTCGAACTGCGCGGCGCAACCCAGCGCCAGTTTGTCCTCTACCGCGTGCTGCGCGGCCAGGCCGAGAAGCTGTTTGCCTCCGGCGGCGGCGAGTTCGGGATCGAGAGCCGGGAATAGGAACCGGAAAATCGATCAACGAGCCTTTCAAACCGCGCGCCTCTTGATCCCTGGCGTATCAGCCCATGTAACATAAGATTTTGGAGCTATCCTTGGACTAGCTTGATGCCGGTTCACACCGGCTGGAAGAGGGGTACGGGAAATGAGATTCATTGCTTCTCCGTTGCGCTTTGCGGCACTGTGCATGGTGTTTTTATTGAGTGTATTTCCGGCGGTTTGCCAGAGCAACTCACCGGCCGCTCCCGCGCCGCCGGGAGTTCAGCGCATCCAGAACGGCGCTCAACTGGCAGCCGGCGATCTCAACGTGAAGGCGCAGTTCTATGCGGAAGGCATCGTCCGCGTCGTGAAATGGCCGGCTGGCGGCACCAGCGCTAAACTCAGCCTCTCCGTTCTGCAGAAAGAAGTACCCAGTCTGGACGTTCATGTCGAGGAGAACGCAGCGGAAGTGACTCTGAGTTACGGGCATGTCAAGCTGCGGATCAGCAAAAGCGATGGCTCGATTCACTATCTCGACAGCGGCAACCACACGCTACTCAGGGAGCAGGGACGGGCCATCTTCACGCCTTCGCAGATTGCGCGCGAAAAGTCAGCCTTCAGCGTTCAGCAGAACTTCCGGCTGAGCGCGGATGAAGGCGTTTATGGCCTGGGACAGCAGCAGTTAGGAGTCATGAACTATCGCGGGCGGTCCGTGAAGATTGTGCAGGCCAACAAGTGGGCGGTTACGCCCGTCCTGGTTTCAACCGCGGGATATGGCATCTTCTGGGATAACTATTCCAAAACGATCTTTGACGACCGCGGCGGCAAAACCTCCTTCTGGTCCGAAGTAGGCAATAACATCGATTACTATTTTTTCTACGGCCCTACGATCGATAGGGAAATTGCAGGATACAGGCAGCTCACCGGCGAGGCGCCCATGTACGGCAAGTGGGCCTACGGCTACTGGCAAAGCAAGGAGCATTACGCCACGCGCGACGAACTGCTGGGCATTGCGCGGGAGTATCGCAAGCGCCGGATTCCGGTCGATAACATCGTGCAGGACTGGAATTACTGGGGCAATAACGATAACTGGGGGGGGATGATCTTCGATGAAACAAAGTATCCCCGGCCCAAGGAAATGATCGACGAGCTGCACCGGCAGAACTTCCATCTAATGGTTTCGATCTGGGCCGGGCTGGGGCCGTCTTCGCAAATTTATAAGGAGATGGACAAGGACGGGTATCTGTTTCCGACCGTGGGCTGGGCCGGATTCAAGTACTTCGATGTGTACAATCCAGCCGCCACGGATTTGTACTGGAAGTACGCGAACATGGGACTCTTCTCCAAGGGCGTCGACGCCTGGTGGATGGATTCGACCGAGCCGGACATGGTCAACGCGCTGACGCAGGAGGGCGAAGAGTATGAGATGAAGAGGGTGCAGGACAATCATCTCGGAACCTTCGCCAGGTATCTCAATTCCTACTCGCTGCTCGACACTGAGGCTATTTATAATAATCAGCGAAAAGAGACGGACCAGAAACGAGTCTATATTCTTACGCGCTCGACCTTCGCCGGGCAGCAGCGGGCCGCGGCAACCACCTGGTCGGGAGACATCGGCGCAAGCTGGGAAGTGTACAAGCAGCAGATCGCCGCCGGGGTCAATCACAGCATGTCCGGCATTCCTTATTGGACCTTCGACATTGGCGCATACTCACTCGGATGCCAGGGCGGCGTCTTTATGAACGGCGGCAAGGATCCCGCGTATCAGGAGTTTTACACGCGCATGTTCCAACTGGGCGCATTTTCTCCTATCTTCCGCGCGCACGGTTCGGAAACTCCGCGCGAGATCTGGGAGTTCGGCGAATACGTTCCCGTGCTGGAGAAGTTCGACAATCTGCGCTACCGCCTGCTGCCGTACATCTATTCGCTGGGCTGGCAGGTTACGCATAACGGGTACACGATCATGCGCGGCCTGCCGATGGATTTTACCCGCGACCATAAGACGTATTCGATCAACGATCAATATATGTTCGGTCCGGCGATCATGGTCTCGCCCGTGACGGAGTATATGGAGCATCGCCCGCCGGAGGATGGCATTCTGGTAACTCCCGAGCATTTTAAGACGAAGGACGGCAAGCCGGGCCTGAATGCAACCTACTATTGCGATGACGAGTTCAAGAGCGTGTGTCATGAAGACGTGGAACCGGATGTGAATCTGGACTGGTACACGGGCTACGAAAGTTTTGTCTCCGGGCCCAAATTCTCCATTCGCTGGGAAGGCAAGCTAACTCCATCGGAAACCGGGAATTATCGTTTCAACCTGAAGAGTTTCGGGGCGCGGCGGGTGTATCTGGACGGCAAGGAAGTGCCGCATAACTACGAATCGATGGAGTCCTGGACAGTGCCCGTGGCGCTGATTGCGGGCAAGGAATATGACTTCAAGCTCGAGACAACGAATAGTTCGCTGGGCGCATTCCGGGCCAAGCTCTACTGGAAGACTCCGTCGATTCACGCCAGGGAAGCGGTCGTCGTTCCCAGAAAGAAGACAAGAAGCGTTTATCTGCCGGCCGGTGCTTCCTGGATTGATTTTTGGACGGGAGAGAGGCTGGACGGTGGCAGAGTTATAATCGCGGATGCTCCGATTGAGAAGATGCCGCTCATGGTCAGGGCTGGATCGATTGTGCCGATGGGACCCTTCCTTCAATACTCAACTGAAAAGCCCGCCGATCCCATCGAGCTGCGCATCTATCCCGGAGCCGACGGCAGCTTCACGCTCTACGAGGACGAGAACGACAACTATAACTACGAAAAGGGCGTCTATGCGACGATTGCGTTTCATTGGAACGACGCAGGGCACCGGCTAACAATCGACGCCAGGAAGGGCGAATTCCCCGGCATGATGAAGACTCGCACCTTCCAGATTGTGCTTGCGGGTAAGAGCCATGGCGTTGGCGTGGATGCTACAAGCAATCCGGACAAGGTGGTTTCGTATACGGGCGAAGAACAGACGATTCAGTTGCCCCGGTGATCGTTCTCCAGGGGGTGTTCCACTCCGTATCGGCAGGCGCGCAATACAGGCGAGGGCTGGGATCGCTCCCAGCCCTCACTGGTTTGCTCGATTCTGCCGGAATCCGGCCAATGGGCTTAGCTAACCGGCTGCACGTCAGAAGCCTGCCAGCCCTTGGGCCCCTTCACTACGTTGAACTGCACGGCTTGACCCTCTTGCAGACTCTTGAAACCGCTGGAGCTGATTGCAGAGTAATGCACGAACACATCTTCGCCGTTCTGGCGCGAAATGAAGCCGAAACCCTTCGCGTCATTGAACCACTTCACTGTACCTTGTTCCATTTTGATCGTATTTCCTGAATTGAATTGCGCTGGATGAATCGGAGCGACCACTGGCAGAATCTTGCTTGTTTGGGCGAGTGCTGCTCACGCCCGCTTCGGTCTAACGCTGAAAGCAGTGTACCATTTCTTTTCTGAATAAAGTGCGAAAATGTTGCGTTCCACGAAACTTTTTTCATTTTCAATTTTGGAACTTGTTGAATTGGAAGGCCTTAATGTCGTACTCTTGCTGTGTTACCGCGGAAGGTTACCATGTCGGCTGATCCCGTTCCCGGACTGTTGTCGCGCGCCACCGAGCTGCTCGAGGAGCAGTTCGCGGCCTTGCCCGCCTTCGATTTCACGGCCGATCCCGCGGCGATGGCGTTGGTTCTGGAAGGCGTCGCGCGCCGTCTGGGCGACAACTACCCCTATTTTCACCCTCTCTATGCCGGGCAGATGCTCAAGCCGCCCCATCCGCTGGCGCGGGCCGCCTATGCGCTGGCCATGACGATCAACCCCAACAACCACGCGCGCGACGGCGGCCGGGCCAGCTCGGAGATGGAGATTGAGGCTGTCCGCGAAATCGCCGCGATCTTCGGCTGGACGGATTATCTCGGCCATCTGACTTCGAGCGGAACGCTGGCCAACCTGGAGGCGCTGTGGGTGGCCGGGCAACTGGCTCCTGGCAAGAGAATTGTCGGCTCCGAACAGGCGCACTACACTCACCAGCGCATCTCCGCCGTGCTGAAGCTGGAGTATGCGCCCATCGCCGCAGACCGACGCGGACGCATGAGCCTTCCTGCGCTGGAGGACGAACTGCGCAAAGGCGACGTGGGCACAGTGGTGGCGACGCTGGGCACCACGGCCATCGGCGCGGTCGATCCGCTGGACGAGATTCTGGCGCTTCGCGCGCGGTTCGGCTTTCGCGTCCATGTGGATGCGGCCTATGGCGGCTACTTCCGGCTGATTCCCGAGGCTCTGGATGCCCCGGCGCGGCGGGCCTTCGCGTTCGTCGACCAGGCCGATTCGATTGTGATCGACCCGCACAAGCACGGCTTGCAGCCTTACGGCTGCGGTTGCGTGCTCTTCCGCGATCCGTCGGTGGGACGCTTCTACAAGCACGATTCGCCTTACACCTACTTCACCTCGAAGCAGTTGCACCTCGGCGAGATCAGCCTGGAGTGTTCGCGGGCCGGAGCCTCGGCGGTGGCTTTGTGGGCCACGCAGCAGCTCTTGCCGCTCACGCCGGGGGGCGAGTTTGCCCACGGACTGGCTCGCGGCCGTGCGGCTGCCCTGGAGCTTGACCGGCGGCTGAGAGAAGACAACTCCGGGCGCTTCCAGGCGCTTGCCGGCGGCGGCCCGGAGTTGGATATTGTGGTCTGGAAGATCAACGCCGAGACGACCCAGCAAGCCTCCTCACTGGCGCAAAGAATTTTTACGGCCTGCGCTCTTCGGGATTTGCATCTGGCTCTAGTAGAATTGCCGCTGAGATGGTTTCGGCCCACGGAGGTTTCTGAACCACCCAGCGGCGCTGGCACGATCACTTGTCTGCGCTCGGTGTTGATGAAGCCTGAGCACGAGGCGTGGCTGGACGCAATCTGGGAGAGACTGACCGCGGCCTGCGCGGAAGTTGTTGGAGAAGAAGAAAAATGTCTTTAGAAGCAGTAACTCGCGTTGGAAAAGATAACATTCTCATCGAGATCGGCGATTGCGCCGTCACTTTTCTGCCGCAATATGGCGGCAAAGTCTCGTCGATCCTCGTCAAGGGCCACGAACTTTTGCAGACGCCGCTCGCCCCCTACGGCCCGCGCACGCGCACAATGAGCTTCAATGAGGGCGACGCCAGCGGATGGGACGAGTGCCTGCCCTCGGTTTCAGGCTGCACTGTCGAGACCGTCAACGGCTCCGCCAGCGTTCCCGACCACGGCGACCTCTGGAGGGTCGAGTGGAAGGTGCTCTCCAGCGCCAACGGCTCCCTCACTCTGCAAGGCGAGTGCTTCTCCTTGCCTCTCACGCTGCTTCGCACCATCACCCTGAGCCAGACGGACAAAGGCTACCGCCTGCACGCCGACTACAAGGTTACGAACACCAGCGCCGGGGAAACTCCCTGGGCCTGGTCGGCGCATCCCGGCTATGCGGCTGAAGAGGGCGACATTCTTTCGCTGCCCGATTCGATTCATGCATTGCGCATAGAGTGGACCCGCAACGACCGCCTGGACAAGAGCAACGGCACGGCGGCGTGGCCCATCGCCAAGCTCCTCGTGGGCGGCGAAACCGATCTGCGCGTCTCCTCGGAGGCTCACTCGGGCGTGGGCGACAAGCTCTTTGCCGGCCCACTGGCAGTCGAGGAGAATTGGGTTGCGCTGGAGCGTCCCAAGGCCGGCGTTCGCCTCCGCGTCAGCTTCGACGCAGCCAAAACTCCGTATCTCGGCCTCTGGATCTGCCAGGATGGCTATCCGGAGGGCGATGTGGCCATCAAACAGCACTGCGTCGCCATGGAGCCCACAACCGCTCCCGTCGATTCGCTCGCCATCGCCGGCCCCTGGTCGCGCACCCTGGCTGCGGGAGAATCTTTCTCATGGCCCATGACTGTCGATCTCGAACTGCTTTGACAACTGAACTTAGGAGTGACCCACCATGCATGATCCTATCGCCTTACGTTCAATGCACCTTGCCCGCTTCCACGCCGACCCGGCGATCTTTATCGCCCCCGGCCGCGTCAACCTGATCGGTGAGCACACCGATTACGCCGAAGGCTTTGTCATGCCCGTGGCCATCAACTTCGCCACCCTCGCGGCCATCTCTCCGCGAAATGACGGTAAAATTGTGATCTGGGCGGAGAACTACGGCGAAGAAAGGACCTTCGACGCCGCCGCCAAGCCTGTCGCCGGCAAGCACTGGAGCGATTATCCAATGGGCGTCGTCGCCATCCTCGCCGGCGAAGGCCACAAGATTCCCGGCTTCAGCCTGAGCATCTGGGGCGATGTGCCGCTCGGCTCCGGCCTCTCCAGCTCCGCCGCGCTGGAAGTCGTCACCGCCCTGGCTGTGCTCTCGCTGATCGGCGTCGACTATCCGCGCCCGGTCCTCGCCCGCCTCTGCCAGCGCGTCGAAAACGAGTTTGTCGGCGCAAACTGCGGCATCATGGACCAGTTCATCTCCGCCAACGGCAAGGCGAATCACGCCCTCCTGCTCGATTGCCGTGACCTCAGCTTCCGTCTTGCGCCGCTCCCGTCCGACGTGGCGCTGGTCATAGCCAACACCATGGTCAAGCACTCCATCGCCGGTGGCGACTATCCTACGCGCCGCCGCGAGTCCGAGGCCGCCTGCGCCATCATCAACGGTCATCGCGGCGGCGTGCCCTTCCTGCGCGATGCCACGCTCGAGGATTTGGCCAAGTGGGGCCACGAGATGGAACCGAAGTCCTACCTGCGCGCCAAGCACGTGATCAGCGAAGACCTGCGCACCGTGGCCGCCAGCGAGGCTCTGCTACGGGGCGACATGAAGGAAGTGGGCCGCCTGATGGCCGAAGCGCACACCAGTTACAGCAAGGACTTCGAGGGTAGTTGCGCCGAGGCCGACCTGATGGTTGAGTTGGCGAATGAGTTACCCGGCCTGATCGGCGCGCGCCTCACCGGCGGCGGCTTCGGCGGCTGCACAGTCAACTTGGTGGAGCAAGACAAAGCCAAAGCCTTCGCCGAGGAGCTAGGCAAGCGCTACGAAGCCAAAACCGGCATCAAGCCGGAGATTCACATCTGCCACGCCTCCGATGGCGCTCATCGCATCTCTTAGTTTGCCCGGTCTCCCAGGTCTCGGAAATCGAGGCCTGGGAATCATGGAGAGCAGCCAGACTTGCTTCTGCAAGTTACGCCAGCAATAAACCCGCTAACCCGCTACCCTGCCAACTCCCGCAAAGCGGGTGCTAACCTGCTAAATGGTAAACCAGTCCTCGCGAGTTATGGCGAAAAGCTGGAAAATGTCCAGGTCTCAACTAGTTTTGTTCATAGGGTGTGAGAGCCAATTTGGGTGGCGTTGGACGCGGCAATACCCGCCAGGCTGCCGGAAGCGCCTGGCAGCGGCACTCGCTCATTGCAACCCTCTGATCGAAGGAATCCTACTCGTAGGCCAGTGCGTCGATGGGATCCTTGCGGGCGGCCATCCAGGCCGGGTAAAGCGCGCCGCAGACGGAACTGACAAATGCAATGGCCGAGCCACGGGCGATCCAGGCTGCGTTCATATCCAGATAGAGGGTAGGTATCCAATGCGCCAGCGCTGATTTGACGGCAAGCGAGGCCGCCACGCCTACCGCGACTCCGGCGATGGCCAGCAGCGCCGTCTCGCGCAGCACCACGCCGACGATGGTCAGATTCGAGGCACCCATCGACTTGAGGATTCCGATCTCTCGCGTGCGCTCCAGCACCGATGTGTACATGGATTGGAAGATCACCAGGAAGCCGATGATGACTGCAATCCCAATCACCACGCGCATGGCGATATTCAGCGCGGGAATATGGTCTGGGGTCATCAGGGAATACCACTCCTCCATGGTCATCACCTGATAGTCTTCCAGGCCGCGGACGGCATGGATTTCCCTGGTGATCAGCGCGATATTTTCCGGCTGGTCCGCCTTCAGATAAAAGGCCGAGGCCTTGTCCGGCGTACCGGTAATATCGTCCATGGCGTCAATGGAGATCAATTTGCGCCCGCCCTTGCCGTGCTCGAAGATGCCCGCGATGCGGAAGGGACGCTTTTCAACAAGAATCGTTTCGCCGACACGATGTCCATTGCCCGTGGTTGCGAAGACATCGTCCACGATGACATCGTCCGGCTTCAGCGGCGGGCCTCCCGACACAAAAACGAATGGACTCAGTTGACTGTATGTCGGGTATTCGATCCCCCACAGCACTTCCAATCCATCGATCATGGAGAGCTTTTGATTCACCGGCGTGGCCACAGCGACATGCGGCAGCGCCCGCAGAATCCCCTCCATCCTGACGGGAATGACCGCTCCGTTGATCCCGTTGAAGATCATGGCGTTGCTGGCGCGCACGATCAGATCGGCGCCTATTCCGTTGTTCATCCGCTTCTGCCCGGTCAATTGGCCCACCATAATGGCGATGATGGTCAGCATCATGATGACTTCAATAGCCACGGCGAAGACGCTGATAACCGAGCGCAGCGGCCGGTGCAGCAGATTGGCGAAGATGAGCTTGTTCATTCCCGTCCTGGCTTCAAAAGGCTCGAAGGCTCTTGAAAATTGCCCTCGCCTTCAGGGTAACAGCCCTGGGCTGGCGGGACGTGTTGAGGAGGAAGCCGTCCAAATCGTACTATAGATGTCCAGAATCCGCAGCTTCCTGAAAATAAAAGGAAAAGGGTTTCCGACCTTTGACCGAAGCGGCACCCGGGTTTATTGTGAATGGGTAATCATACTCGGCATAAGAACCGGTTTCTGGTAGGCGATGGGCAACTTTGGAGAAGACCTGCGCATGGAGCGGATCTCCCGCGGCATAGCGCTGGAAGACATTACGGCAGTCACCAAGATCGGCACCCGGTACCTTGAAGCGCTGGAGCAGGAGAATTTCCGCCTGCTTCCCGGCGGGATTCTGAACAAGGGCATTGTGCGCGGCTACGCGAGCGCCGTCGGCCTCGACCAGAGCGACTGGACGGAGCGGTTTCTCAAGGCCTATGCCGCCAGCGGGCAGATGGTCGAAGAGGAGCGCGACTGGCTGGAGTTTGCCTCGAACGTGGGCAAGGCGCGCAACCAGCGCAGCGAAGCAATGGAAAACCGACTGCGCTGGATCGGCGTGATTCTTCTTCTGCTGGTGGTGGCCGCGGGCGCTTTCCTGGCGGTGCGCTACTATGGCCTGCGCGCCGGATGGTGGACCACGCTGCTGCCCATGCACTTGGGCTGAGTTCACACGCTCTTTGCCCCTGTCCTCTCATGGCGCGGGAGCTGAATATGCCTTTATTAAACTAACTGCCACTGCCTTGACGCTATGTAATCGTTCGATTACTATACAGTAATGATCTCGATCAGGCCACTCCCCGAGTTCACCGCTTGGCTTGACGGCCTTGCCGATGAGACGGTGCGCGGTGTGGTTGTAGCCCGGATCAAGCGATTGGCGTGCGGTTTGATGGGAGACGTTCA
The DNA here is from genome assembly GCA_964595845.1 of uncultured Occallatibacter sp. Lineage (GTDB taxonomy): Bacteria > Acidobacteriota > Terriglobia > Terriglobales > Acidobacteriaceae > Telmatobacter. Next base: position 15,411 of record CAZQRX010000062.1, read on the forward strand.
GCCTGTTGGCGAAGGCGTTTCCGAGTTGCGCATCCACATAGGCGCGGGCTGGCGCGTGTACTTCACCCGGCGCGGCGTTGAACTGATCGTGTTGCTTGCCGGAGGCTCTAAGCGAACGCAGAAGAGGGACATTCAGCGCGCCAAGGCACTGGCGGTGTTGCTGGATTACGGAGGAAAATCAGATGAGCAAACGCATTAAAGTGGACGATCTTCCCGAGTTTGATGCAGCGCCTTACCTTGAGAGTGAGGCGTCCATCGCCGCCTACCTGACTGACATTCTGGAAGCAAACGATGCGTCCTTGCTGGCGGCAGCGCTGGGCGATATTGCCCGCGCGCGCGGAATGACCGAGATCGCCAAGTCGGCCGGAATCACTCGTGAAGCTCTCTACAAAGCACTGCGCCCCGATAGCGCCCCGCGTTTCGACACGGTGAGTCGTGTATGCGCGGCGCTCGGTGTGCGATTGGTAGCTCAGCCTGTCCATTCCTGACGGCAGTCGCTCTGCCCACCACACGGAATTCCCGCCTCACCTGCCGTTGCCGCCCGTTCTCTGCAAGCGTTTGCCCCCATCCACTCGCGGCAATTACCATAGAACCATGCATCCCAAGGCGCATGCCCGACGGTGCTGGCGTCTCCTGTGCGAGAGTGGGTCCGATGCGGCTGAGCAACTTCTGCTCCCCGCGCCGGTGATCCAGCATCTACCGGTCCTCGCTCCAGGCCGCCCAAATTGAATTCCCTGCAATGGGAGGAGAGTTTCTACATTGAGCGACCGTTTCCTGTTTACCTCTGAATCCGTGACCGAAGGCCATCCC